>USCO01000109.1 GCA_900553135.1 uncultured Eubacteriales bacterium
CGCCCCGAGGGCGACATCTGGTTCTACCACGGCCCCACCGATGAGATCACCCTCACCGGGGACCGTTTCGCCGTGTTCTTCCCCGGCGACGCCCACGCCCCCTGCATCGCCGTGGACCAGCCTATCCCCTGCCGCAAGTGCATCATCAAAGTGAAGGTCTGACATCCACGCCCCCATGATTGAAAAGGAACGGTCCGTTTGGACCGTTCCTTTTTTGTTCTGTCCTCCCCCCTTGTCTCATAGCCTGAGGAGAGAGGTGATCTGGGATGGAGCGTTTGGCGCAGGCGATTTGGGACCCCTGGCTATTGGGGCTTTTTCTTTTGGTGGGGACCATCTACTCCTTTGGTTCCGGCTTTTTTCAATTCTTTCAGGCCAAGGTCTGGCTGCGGGCCACGGTGGGCTCCCTGTTCTCCCGTCCCGCCGGGAAACGCCGCTCAGGCGCCCTAACCTCCGTTCAGGCGCTGGCCACCGCCCTGGCCTCTACCATGGGGACGGGCAGCATTGCCGGCGTGGCCGCCGCCCTTTGTCTGGGCGGCCCCGGGGCGGTCTTTTGGATGTGGGTCTCCGCCCTGCTGGGCATGATGACAAGCTGCGGAGAAAAGCTGCTGTCGGTGAAGTGGCAGCGCCCCGCCCCCGGCGGCGGCTTACAGGGTGGACCAATGTTCTATCTGCGGGACGCTCTGGGCTGCCCTGTGCTGGCCCGGTGGTTTGCCCTGGCCTGCATCCCGGCTGCCCTCATCGGTGGAAACCTGGTCCAGTCGGCCTCCATTTCCGCCGCTGTCTCCTCCGCCTTTGGGTTCAGCCGCCCGCTCATCGCCCTGGTCACCGCCCTGCTGGCGGGCCTGGTGCTGGTGGGAGGCATCGGCCGGGTGGCCCAGGTGTGCCAAAAGCTGGTCCCAGCCATGGCCGCCCTCTATCTGCTGGGCGGGAGCGCCGTTTTACTTCTGCGGGCTTCCGCCGTCCCGGGGGCTTTCCGGCTGATTTTTACCTGCGCCCTCTCCCCCCAAGCCGCGGCTGCTGGGAGCGCGGGCTGGTCGCTGGCCGCCGCGCTGCGCCACGGAGTGGCCCGGGGCGTCTTTACCAACGAAGCGGGGCTGGGCACCTCTGCCATGGCCCACGGCAGCGCCCAGGTCTCCCATCCCGCCCGCCAGGGCATGTGGGGCATCTTTGAGGTGTGCTTTGCCACCCTGGTGGTCTGCACCATGACCGCCCTGGTCATCCTGTCCGCCGGGGTTTACCAGCCCCAGGAGATGGCCCTCCTGGCCGCCCGGGGAGAACTGCCCTCCGACGCCCTGGGAGCGCCTCTGACCCTCCGGTCTTTCTCCCTGGTACTGGGCCAGGCGGGCAGTTGGGTCGTCTCGGTCAGCCTGACCCTGTTCGCCTTCTCCTCCATTCTGGGCTGGAGCTGTTACGGCCAGCAGGGGCTGCGCTTCCTTTTGGGGGATGACCAGATGCTGGGCCCCTACCGCGTCCTTTTTCTTGCCACCGCTTTGCTGGGGGGCTTTGTCCCTCTGGCCCCGCTCTGGCCCATGGTGGACCTGTCCAGCGCCCTGCTGGCCATTCCTAATCTGATTGCCCTGATCCTGCTGGCCCCGCAGGCTCTGGCCTGTCTGAGAAGCTGGCCGGGAAAATAGGTCTCAGCACTTCCTTTGGTATTTTTGCTTCAAACCTTGTTTAACTGTCCCCAAACCCACAGGAGATTCGTAATAAGGTTATGGAACAGCACAGCAGAATACTCTGGAAAAGGAAGTGGTTTCCAATGTCTTGACGAAGCACGAGGTTCCTTTCTCTCCTATCGACGGAACACGTCTGCATTTTTCGTGAAACGTAATTTAACAAAGGATTTATCATCCGCCGGCAACAAGAAATTATGAAACGATTATTTCCATTCATCAAAATTTTCGTGATATACGTCGCTCTTTTAGCTTTGATTGGTTTTGTTACAGGCTTTTTATCCACAAAGCCGCAACTCCAGGAAAACTCCATCCGGTGGAGCGCTTCCTTATCCGAGGGGGACCAGGCTCAGATTATGGACACCCGGGATTATGGTCAATATTACTTCATATTGGGACGATATGGAAGCCAAAGAGCATACCTGTCCTCCTATCGGAAGCTGCCTGTGATCCCACTTTATACACGCTATATTATAGCCACCAATGACGTGCGCGACCAGACCGGAATTGGGTTTGAATTGCACGGGAAGGATCACTCGCTGTTGATTGCCCCGCCATACAACGAGATACAGATTCTTGATGAAAACAGGACTCTTGTTCCTGCTCCCGCCTCCCCGTAGACGGGGCTAGCCTATCGCTCTTCTCATCAAATCGGAAAGGCCGGCAGCGATCTGCTGCCGGCCTTACAAATGATGGTCTAAAATCAGTGGGTTCCGCGCCCTGATCTTATGGTAAAATGGATTTACCAAGCGGAAACGATCGATGCGCTCAGCGCAATTTGATAACAGAGGGATCACCATGCTTATATATCTTGCCATGATAGATTCCCCCGATGGGAAATCAAAATTTGAGACGATCTATCACAAATACCGGGATGTGATGTTTTATGCGGCGTACAAAATCCTGTTGGATGCCTGTGACGCCGAAGATATCGTGCATGAATCCTTTCTGAAAATCATAGATATCTTGGATACCATAAAGGACGCTGACATTCCCCAAACCCGAGCCTTGGTCATTATCATCTGTGAGCACAAGGCCATCGACCTGTACCGCAAGAAGCAGCGGGAGAAGGTCATTCCCTTTGAGGAGGAATATATCGGCGGGCGGCACCAGGCAGAAGTGGAGCGTTCTGAGGAAGGACAGGCCATCATTGATGCGATCAAAACGCTGCCGATCAAGTACAGAGAAGCGCTGCTTCTCAAATATTCCCACGGCTACTCCATGGATGAAATTGCAGAAATTCTGTCCATTTCAAAGGAAAATGTAAAGAAAACCATCCAAAGAGCGAGAAAAAAGCTGGAAGCGCTGTTACTTGAGGAGGAAGTGAAGCACTGATGCAGATGACGGAAGAACTGCTTTATCAATATGCACCCATTGCGGAGCGCGAGCTTATGGCCGCGTATCCCAGCGAGGATGAAATGCCCCGGCACAAGTTTTCCCATGGATTTGAGCGGAAGATGAAAGGTCTCATCAAAGCCCAGAAACGCTCTCCCCAGACGCGGAAACTGATACGGGCGGCCAAACGAATCGCGGTGTTCCTGCTGATCTGTTCCGCCATGATAACCACCTGTTTGATGTCGGTAGACGCGTTCCGCCAGAAGGTCATTGAAATCATAACCGAGGTCTTCGAGGATAGTACCCTGTTCAGGTTCTCTTCTTCTGCTGAAACGCCCGAAGAAATGGCCGCGTTCACCTTCACTTATCTGCCAGAGGGCATGGAGGAGATCTACCGGGAAGAACCTGACGAAGTTCTGAGTGTACACATTCTGTATGAAGATCCAGGGGGAAACCAACTCATGGTGAGCCAACAGGCAATGGGAAGCAGTACGGGCTATGATGTGCTCCTTGATACCGAGGGCGCTTCGTCAAGCTCGATCTCCGTCCACAACGAGGAGGCGCTTCTGGTCACCAAGGAGGAATGGTCCGCCATCATGTGGGAGGATGGACAGTACGTGTGGCTGATCACGGGGGACATCTCGCCAGATGAAATAACCCAGGTAGCCGCCGGGATTTCCTTCACACGCGATTCAACATAGTCCGTCATGGAAGAGAGTGGGTTCTTCGAAAAGAGCCCACTCTCTCCTTTTCACGGGTCCACTTCTTCGAAAAAAGAAAAACCCCAGAACCAAATCGGTTCTGGGGTTTTGGTCTGGCGGAGAGAGAGGGATTCGAACCCTCGAACGGGTATTAGCCGTTACACGATTTCCAATCGTGCGCCTTCGACCAGCTCAGCCATCTCTCCATGGCGCTCTCACGAGGTCTTGTTCGTGACAACGATGTGTATTATACCAGATATTTCGATAACGTCAAGGGGTTTTCGAAAAATTTTTAAAAAAATTTTTTAGGGCCCGGAATGACCGGATTTCCGGGCCCTGAGAGCTCACTCCTGAGGGCCAAATACCTCCTGCAGCTGAGGCACCGGCGTTCTGTGCAGGATGCAGCGCACATAGCGGCGGCGGAAGGACTGGAAGCACTCGTCGCACACCTGGCACCGGCTCTCCTCCTGCTCCCCCCGCTTCATGCGGGCGATAAAATCAGGCTGGCACAGCAGGGCCCGGCTGAAGGACACAAAGGGAATGCCCGACAGCAGCACCCGCTCCGCTGTGCGCTGGGAGAAGATCCCGCCCACCAGGCTCACGGGCAGGTCAATGCCCTCCCGGGCCCGGAGCAGCTCCTCCAGGCAGAAGGCCCGTTTCTCCCACCGCTTGGCGTCAAAGTCCACGGCGCACACCTCCACGCCGTCTACCCCCACCGCCTGATACAGCTTCAGCAGGCTGCGCAGATCGCCGTAGCCGTTGGCCCCCACCTTGACCAGGATGGCAAACTGGGGCCCGCAGCTCTCCCGCACGGCCCGAATCACCCGGGCTGTGAGACGAAAGCGGTTTTCCAGGCTGCCGGCGTACTCATCGGTGCGGCGGTTATCTACGTGATTTAAGAAGTTGGCCAGCAGGTGGCCGTAGGCGTTATGGATCTGCACGCCGTCAAATCCCGCCTGGCGGCACAGCAGGGCCGCGGTGCGGAACTGCTCCACCACCCGGTCCAGCTCCGCCAGGGTAAACTGGGCGGGCAGACGGGGCGGGTGTCCATTGACCCGCTCCGAGGCTTTCTTGCCGCAGTGGTTCAGCTGGGCCACGATCCGCCCTCCCGCTTCATGGACGCCCTGTGCGGTGCGCTTCAAAAGCTCCAGGTCGGTCTGCTCATCCAATACCGCCTGGCCCTCGTCGGAGCGCTCCCGGCGGTCCACGCTCATATGGCCCGTGATGACCAGGCCCACCTCATTCTGGGCCAGCTGGATCATATTGTCCGACCAGGCCTGACTCAGCTGACCGTCCCGGTGGGCCAGATGCTCATTGGTGGCCGCCCGGATCACCCGATTCTTGATCTGCATAGGACCGATGGTTCCCGGGACCCAAAGAGGACTATTCATCGTTTCTCACGCTCCAAGGGCGCGGCCAAGGCGCCGCCCCATTCCAAATTTACAATATTATACAGCTTCCCGCCCAAAAGCGCAACGAATAGTATTGACGGGACACGCGCTTTCCCATAAGATAGAGAAAACCAATGAAATGAGGCATTTATCATGGATCTTTGTGATATCAACGAGATCAAAAAGCTTCTGGCCTCCCATGGCTTCCGGTTCTCCAAGTCCATGGGCCAGAATTTTCTCATCGAGCACTGGGTCCCCCGGGATATCGCCGCTTCCTCCGGCGCCGGTCCTGGCGTGGGCGTGATGGAAGTGGGCCCCGGCATCGGCCCCCTGACCCGGGAGCTGTCCCTGCTGGCGGACAAGGTGGTCTCGGTGGAGCTGGACCGCTCTCTGCTGCCCATCCTAGCCCAGACCCTTGCCGACCGCCCCAATGCGGAGATCTACCCCGGGGACATTCTGAAAACCGACATCCCCGCCCTGGTCCGGGAAAAGTTCTCTGGACTCACCCCCATCGCCTGCGCCAACCTGCCCTACAATATCACCTCCCCCGCCATCACCGCCCTCATTGAGGCGGACTGCTTTCAGACCATTACGGTGATGATCCAGCGGGAGGTGGCCCGGCGCATCTGTGCCGCGCCCGGCACCTCCGACTACGGCGCCTTCTCCGTGTTCTGCCAGTACCACACCGACCCGGAGATCCTCTTTGACGTGCCCCCCACCTGTTTTATCCCCGCTCCCAAGGTCACTTCCTCCGTGCTGCGCATGGTCCCCAAGGCTCCTCCTGCCGAGGTAGACGACCCCAAACACTTTTTCCTGGTGGTTCGGGCCGCGTTCGCCCAGCGGCGCAAAACTTTGCTGAATAGTTTAAGTTCCGTCTTGGGCGGTCAGTACACCAAGGAACAGCTGGCATCCGCCATCCAGGCCTGCGGCTTGCCCGACAATATCCGGGGCGAGCGGCTGTCTATCGCCGACTTCGCCGCCCTTTCCAAGGCTTTGCGCCAGCTGGAACCCTGCGCCGGATAACTTGGCAGAACATCCAGGCTTTGGATAGTAAAACAGCAATATGACCTATAACTAAAATGCAATTCCTAAAAGAATTGACTTTATTCCCAACTCCGTGTATTATTATTAATGTTTTGGGACTTCTCTGCGTTGTGCAGATCTTGGTTTGCCCGCAGGAAGATCATTATAGAAAAGAGGTCATGCAAAATGGCAACCATTGATCTGAGCAAATACGGGATCACCGGTACCACCGAGATCATCCACAACCCCTCTTACGAGGTTCTGTTTGAGGAAGAGACCAAGCCCGGTCTGGAAGGGTATGATAAGGGTCAGGTCACCGATCTGGGCGCCGTCAATGTTATGACCGGTATCTATACCGGCCGTTCTCCCAAGGATAAGTTCATCGTGATGGACGACACCTCCAAGGACACCGTGTGGTGGACCTCCGAGGAGTTCAAGAACGACAACAAGCCCGCCTCTCAGCAGGCTTGGGACGAGTGCAAGAAGCTGGCCCAGGAGGAGCTGTCCAACAAGCGCCTGTTCGTCATGGACGTGTTCTGCGGCGCCAACCACGATTCCCGCATGGCCATCCGCTTCATCATGGAGGTGGCTTGGCAGGCTCACTTCGTGAAGAACATGTTCATCGAGCCCACCGCTGAGGAGCTGGAGAACTTCGAGCCTGACTTTATCTCCTACAACGCTGCCAAAGCCAAGGTCACCAACTACAAGGAGCTGGGCCTCAACTCTGAGACCGCTGCCATCTTCAACCTCACCTCCCGCGAGCAGGTCATCCTGAACACCTGGTACGGCGGCGAGATGAAGAAGGGCATGTTCTCCATGATGAACTACTACCTGCCCCTGAAGGGCATGGCCTCCATGCACTGCTCCGCCAACACCGACATGAACGGCGAGAACACCGCTCTGTTCTTCGGCCTGTCCGGCACCGGCAAGACCACCCTGTCCACCGATCCCAAGCGTCTGCTCATCGGCGATGACGAGCACGGCTGGGACGACAACGGCATCTTCAACTTCGAGGGCGGCTGCTACGCCAAGGTCATCAACCTGGACAAGGACGCCGAGCCCGACATCTCCAACGCCATCAAGCGCAACGCTCTGCTGGAGAACGTCACCGTGGACGAGAACGGCCACTGCGACTTCGCTGACAGCTCCGTCACCGAGAACACCCGTGTCTCCTACCCCATCGACCACATCGAGAAGATCGTTCGTCCGGTATCTGCAGCTCCGGCAGCGAAGAACGTGATCTTCCTGTCAGCAGATGCATTCGGAGTACTTCCACCAGTATCTGTGTTGACAC
>USCO01000110.1 GCA_900553135.1 uncultured Eubacteriales bacterium
CCGACGAGGTCATGCAGGCCCTGCAAGAGGGAAAACTGGATTGGGTCGTGGGCGCGGAAATTCTGGATTTGCCCCAGGCTCAGGAGGAGGGGTACTGCATGATTCCTCCCATCTCTTTGGACGAGGTGCCGGAGCAGGGAGGCCCCCACTACGTGTTGACCCTAGATATGGACACGTGCTGGGATTTGATCGTGTGTTTGTTGGAGTCTGGCTATTACCCGGAGGAAGGATTCTGGTACGGATTTTTCTCCTCGGTGCAAGATATGGAGGAAGAAAATACGTCTTATTTGGCCCAGGATTCCCTGCATGCACAGCTGATGGAACCTTATCTGGACTACTGGAGCGCAAAGAGCGGTGTGGAATACAACTTGGTGGTGCAGGAGGAATTGTCTGCGGAAGGAGAAGCTGACCTCACGAGCCAGAATACCGGCAGCTCTGGAACAGAGACCACTTCTCAGGATGGGATGCCGGAACTCATTACCCTCACCGGTACCATTCCCACGGATGCGGAGGATGAAACCTTTATCCAATACGGAGGCCTTCTCTACCAGTACGATATGAACTGGGATCATCCAGTACGCGGTTTTTCAGGTGGATTGAAGCTGGATTCGCCTGTCACTCTGACCGACCCAAACAGTGGAGAGACGGTCTCCACCTCACAGGTGGTATTGCTGACGGGAATCATCCCTCCAGCCCCTTATGAGGATATTGAGGTGCTGCGGTTTGATGACTTTGAGGCGGGGAAAAGATACTCGGTGCAGGGCTTTTGGATAGACCCAGCTGAGTATTGGGGGCAGGGCTCCTGGCAGGATGAGTATCTGTTTGGTCCCACCCACAGTACCGAGGCAGGGGAGTGGTACACAGTCTACTTCTACGGTCACTATCTGTTTGTCCCGGTGAGTGCCCAACTGCTGGAATGATGATATGTGTTGGAGAGAATCACGGCGTACCCTGGGCAAGGGTACGCCGCGAAAAAGAGGAGAAATGAATATGGAACTGTTTACACAAGGGGTGACTTCAGACACCGCGGCGGCTGTCTACGGCAGCATTCTGCTGGCCTGGGCTGTCTGGGTCTGGGTGAACGGCCTCATCGGTATTTTCCGGGCTAAGAGTATCCGCCGTACCTACGGCTCCCTGCTGGACGGGGCTTGGGCCTTCGTGCGTTTGCTGCGCTCCTGGCTTACGGCGGCCATGCTGGCGGTGATCGTGGGCAATGCCTTGCAGAGGATGGCCGGAGTCAAAACGGAGCTGCTGATCAGTAATGTGGTGGGCGTCGTTTTGGTAATCCTGCTGAACTGGCTGGTGATCACCGGGGACAAAAAGCGCTTTTATGGGCGCTGCGACCGGGCGTTGGCCAAGAAAATCATCCGGGCGGAGCGACAGATGGCCTACTCCATCCTGACTCGCATTTCCCTCATCTTTACCATTTTTACCTTGGGGAGCCTTTTTGTCCTTACGGATACCTCGGAGTATTACGAGGGAGAAGACGGGAATATCTACCGGGTGCGGGACACCATGTCCCTGGGAGGATGAGTGTTATGGACGCTGCGTTAGTGCCGTATTTTGTCATAAAAAATCTTTGGTGGGTTCTTCCCATCTTGTCCGCGTTTTTAGGGGCGTTCCTTGGCCGCAATTTGCCCAGGTTCCATACTCTGGCAGTGCGGGGGACCTCTGTCTGCCTGCTGCTGGCAGTGGCTTTTGCTGTGGCTGTGGGGTTTGATCTTACCTATGTGGGAATATCCTTTGGAATCAGTTATTCCATTGTGAGGGTTGTTGTGCTGCTGCTGGAGGCATTGGTTGCAGGCAGCGCCGTGACCTGCGCCTTTAGCCCGACTAGAATGGGCTGTGGGGCAGCCGCCTTGGGGGCAGTTCTGTGGCTGGCCAACGCTACCGCTTCACTGTGTGGGAGATTGGTTTTTATACCTAAAATGCCTGCAATCATGTTTTGGGTGGTAGCCATTGGAGTTCTGGCCGCTGTACTGGCCTTTATGGGATTCTTTGGGACGGAGAAGGCTCCTGCTATGAAGCCTGCGGAGCCCCAGGAAACACCACCTGCCCCGCAGGAGACCACGGCAACGATGGGATGCCTGACCATTTTGGCCGGTAACTTCGCCGGGCAGAAGCTCCCGCTGGGGGCCGGGGAAGAACTGACTCTGGGGAGCGACGCCTCCCACTGTCATCTGATTTTGGATCAGTTGGAAATCCCGCCGCGGCTGTGCTCCATTCGCTGGCTGGAGGAGCGCAATACATACCTGATCTCCAGCCACGCCCCAGAGGGACTGCTGTGGGGGACGGGGGGACGGGCTCCCTCCGGCAGCACGGTGGAGGTACTTCCCAAAACAATTTGTTACCTACCTGCTACGGGGCAACCCGTGGTCCAGGTGGGATAAGGAGGATATGAAATCATGAAAGTTCAAAAGGGTACGGCCCTGTGGCGGGGCGTGGTTGGCGCAATCGTGGGCGCCGTGGTTATGCTTGGTTTGATGATGGTGCTGGGCCAGTTCAGCCTTCCCTATCTGCTGGCGGGACCGTTTTATGGATTTGGTCTGACCTTTGCCAACTGGCATGTGGTGATGGAGAAAACCAAGCAGGGAGCGGTTCAAGGAGCGAGCGGTCTGGCCATTGGTCTTATCCTGTCCCACTGGCTGAAGGATCACCGCTTCGGAATGTGGGGATGGCTGTTCTTCCTGTTCCGGGTGTCCTGGCATCTGGGATTTTGCTGGATTCCCGGTATTTGGTACGGAATCCAGGCCATTCGGGAGGAAGCCCAGGCTCCGGCACCCGTGGCCGCGTCCCCTTCCAATGTAGATTGGGAGGCCAGGCAACTGGATCAGCAGCGCATTGCCCGGGCGGCGGCCGCCCAGGCTGCAGCCCGCGCCGCGGCTTCCACCCCCCGGCCTGCTCCGGCCTCTCAGCCCACACCTGCTTCCCGGCCCGCGCCTGCCCCTCAGTCCGCTCCAGTTTCTGCCCCTGGGCAGACTTCCCACAGCCTGACCTGTGCGGCGGGAGCGTTTGCAGGGGCAAGCTTTCCCGTCTCCCCCGGGGAGGTGCTCTCCCTGGGCAGTGACCCCACTTCCTGCCAGATCGTGCTGCCCCGGACCTGCGCCGCAGCGCGGCACTGCTCCGTGCTGTACAATCTGAATCGGGGATGCTGGCAGGTCAAGGACCTTTCGGGAGGGCAGACCTTTATCAATGGCATTCAGCCTGTTACCGCCGATAGATTTCAGGAG
Organism: uncultured Eubacteriales bacterium; assembly: GCA_900553135.1. Lineage (GTDB taxonomy): Bacteria > Bacillota > Clostridia > Oscillospirales > Oscillospiraceae > Lawsonibacter. The sequence continues at coordinate 3,231 of USCO01000110.1, forward strand.
CTTCCCCAGGGTGCGGTGCTGTGCATTGGACAGGGAAAGAATAGCCAGCGTTTTCAGCTGCAGTAACTGGGGTGAAAGCCCTCAAATGGGGTAGAACAGACTGCCAATCAGAAAAAGAGAGGGAACTGATGCTATCAGTTCCCTCTCTTTAATTATGATAAGTGTTGCCAGAACGTTGCCGCAAAGGGCCTTAGCCCCTCAAAACCTAGTCGTATCAGGCTTTCTCGGCGAGTGAAATTATTCCCATTCGATGGTTGCGGGGGGCTTGGAGGTGATATCGTAGCAGATACGGTTGATGCCCTGCACCTCGTTGACGATACGCACAGAGATCTTATCCAGCACCTCGTAGGGAATGCGGGCCCAGTCAGCGGTCATAAAGTCGCTGGTGGTCACAGCACGGAGGGCCAGGGTGTAGTCGTAGGTGCGGCCGTCGCCCATGACGCCCACGGAGCGGGTGTTGGTGAGCACAGCGAAATACTGGTTCAGGTTCTTGTCCTCACCAGCCTTGGCGATCTCATCCCGGAAGATGAAGTCGGCCTCCCGCAGGATGTCGGCCTTCTCCTTGGTGATGTCGCCGATGATCCGGATAGCCAGACCGGGGCCGGGGAAGGGCTGGCGGGAAACCAGGTACTCAGGCAGGCCCAGCTCGCGGCCCAGCTGACGCACCTCGTCCTTAAAGAGCATCCGCAGGGGCTCGATGATCTCCTTGAAGTCCACGTAGTCAGGCAAACCGCCCACGTTGTGGTGGCTCTTGATGACGGCGGCGTCACCGGCGCCGGACTCGATCACGTCGGGATAGATGGTGCCCTGAGCCAGGAAGTCCACGGTGCCAATCTTCTTGGCCTCCTCCTCAAAGACGCGGATGAACTCCTCGCCGATGATCTTGCGCTTCTTCTCGGGCTCGGTGACACCGGCCAGCTTGCCCAGGAAGCGCTGCTCGGCGTCCACGCGGACAAAGTTGATGTCCCAGCGGGAGAAAGCCTGCTCCACCTCGTCGCCCTCGTCCTTACGCATCAGGCCGTGGTCCACAAAGACGCAGGTGAGCTGATTGCCCACAGCCTCAGCCAGGAGGGCGGCCACCACAGAGGAGTCCACGCCGCCGCTGAGGGCCAGCAGTACCTTGCCGCTGCCAACCTTCTCCCGGACCTGAGCGATGGCGGTCTTGCAGTAGTCCTCCATGGTCCAGTCGCCGGCAGCGTGGCAGACCTCGTACAGGAAGTTGCGGATCATGGCGATGCCGTTCTCGGTGTGGTTGACCTCGGGGTGGTACTGCACGCCGTAGAAGCCGCGGGTCTCGTCGGCAATGGCCACGTTGGGGCAGGCGTCGGAGTGAGCGGTGAGGGCAAAGCCCTCGGGCACCTTGGCCATATAGTCTCCGTGGCTCATCCAGGAGATACCCTCCTGGGGCAGACCCTGGAACAGCTTGCAGGTGGTGTCATAGTAGGTCTTGGTCTTGCCGTACTCCCGGGCGGAGTCGTCCTGGGCCTCGGTGACCTGGCCGCCCAGGGTGTGGGCCATGAGCTGGCAGCCGTAGCAGATGCCCAGGATGGGCACGCCCCAGGTGAAGATCTCGGGGTCCACGTGGGGAGAGGTCTCCAGATAGACGCTGTTGGGGCCGCCGGTGAAGATGATGCCGATGGGGTTCATGGCCTTCAGCTCGGACAGGGGAGTGGTATAGGGCTTGACTTCGCAGTACACATTGCATTCCCGGACGCGGCGGGCGATGAGCTGGGCGTACTGGGCGCCGAAGTCGAAAACGACGACCTTCTGGCCAGCATAGGTGGATTCGTTCATGGGGCCTCTGTTCCTTTTGTTGGCTACATCAGCCGTACTCTTCAGCATACCGCATTCTGCTATAGAATTCCGCTCGACCACGATTCGTTCACCAGGAGGGTTTGCATGCTATTGCTCGAAGCGCTCAAGGCGTGCCTGTTCGGCATCGTCGAGGGCATTACCGAATGGCTGCCTATCTCGTCCACCGGCCACATGATGCTGCTGGACGAGTTCGTGAAGTTGGACGTGTCCGAAGCGTTCTACAGCACGTTCCTTGTCGTCATTCAGCTTGGCGCCATCATGGCGGTCATCATCCTGTTCTTCCACAAGCTCAATCCGTTCTCGCGCCGGAAGACCCCGCAGCAGAAGCGCACGACGTGGAATATCTGGGCGAAAGTCGTCGTGGGATCCATCCCTGCTGCCATCGTCGGCTTGACGTTGGATGACTGGGTGGAGTCGAACATCATGACGAACGAAGACGTCTCCGCCATCGTCGTCGCTACGGCGCTCATCGTCTACGGCATCATTTTCATCGTTATGGAACTGCGCAACCGTCGTCGCATTGCCGCCGCGAACGCGCCGCTTGGCAAGCATGCGCGCATGAACGGGGCTGGGGCGCGTGCTGCCGCGGCGGACAAGCAGGGTGCCTACCAGTCGGTCGACCCTGACGCCGACACCGAATACGACGCTTCGAGCGTCATCTCGAAGGTCAACACGTTCGACGAGCTCTCTTACGGTAAGGCCTTCGCCATCGGCATCTTCCAGAGTCTGGCGGTCATTCCGGGCACGTCCCGTTCCGGTTCTATCATCATCGGCTCCATGCTGCTGGGCACGTCCCGTACCATCGCGACCGAGTTCGCGTTCTTCCTGGCCATTCCTATCATGTTCGGCTGGAGCCTCCTGAAGTTCTTCCGCCACGGCTTCGACTACACGGGGACCGAATGGATGATCTTTGCTATCGGCCTGATCGTCGCGTTCCTGGTCTCGGTCGCCGCCATCAAGTTCCTGGTCGGTTACGTGAAGAAGCACGATTTCACGGCGTTCGGTGTCTACCGCATCATCGTGGGCGCCGCTGTGCTTTTCTACTTTCTTGTCATTTCCGTCTAGCGGATTGACAGCAGGCTTTCGGAAAAGGGGCTTCGGCCCCTTTTTATTTGCGAGCAGTCCTTGTGCGGCAACGCGTTATACTCGGATTGCAGGGATTCCCGCGGTGGAACCTGCGCTCTGGATGGCTTCGGCGCTGATTCCCGGGCGCGCTGTGCGGTCGGGAGGGGCGCCGCGTGCTCAAGGAGGTCGGCGTGGAGAAGTTCGCGCGCGCTGTCATCCGCCAGCGACGCCTGGTCGTGGCGGCCTTCGTGGCCGTCATGCTGGTCTGCGCCGCGCTCATCCCGCTCGTCCGCGTCAACTACAACATGGTCGACTACCTGCCTGAAAGCGCCCAGTCCACCAGGGCCGTCGAAATCATGGCGGAGGAGTTCGACCAAGCAACCCCGAACTGCTCCGTGCTTGTGCGCGACGTGGACCTTCCGAAGGCGCTCGAGGTCAAAGAGCATATTTCCCGCGTCGAAGGCGTGGACGCCGTCATGTGGCTCGACGACGTGCAGGACCTAGAGCAGCCGCTCGAAATGGCGGACGAAACGTTGGTGGAGACCTACTACCGGGATGGTGCCGCTCTGTATTCTGTCACGGTAGCGGAAGGGGAGGAAGGCGCCGCCATACCGGCACTGCGCGATCTCGTAGACGGGCTCGGGGCGGAAAACGCCGTCTCGGGCGAAGCCATGGACACGGCCCAGATGCAGATCAGCATGGTCAACCAGGTCTTCGGCGCCGTCGCGATCGTCGTGCCTGCCATTATTCTGCTTTTGGTGCTCTCGACGACATCATGGATCGAGCCGATGCTGTTCCTGGCGGCAATCGGCGTGTCAATCCTCATCAACATGGGCACGAACATCGTGTTCGGGGAAGTCTCGTTCGTCACTTTCTCGGTCAGCCCTATCCTGCAGTTGGCAGTCTCGCTTGACTACGCCATCTTCCTTCTGCACACGTTCGCCGACGAGCGCGCTCGGCAGGCGACGGTGGAGGACGCGATGGTCGTTGCCATGCGCCGTTCGGCCTCGACCATCGCGGCGAGCGCCACCACCACGCTTTTCGGCTTCGCTGCGCTTGCGTTCATGCAGTTCCAGATCGGTGCTGATTTGGGCATTAACCTGGTTAAAGGCATCGTGTTCAGCTTTGCGACCGTCATGGTGCTTTTGCCCGCGCTTACCATGCTGCTCTATCGGCTTATCGACCGCACGTCGCACCGGCGCCTTATGCCCACGTTCGCGAACGTGGGGTCGGTGCTGTCGAAGGTCCGCATCCCCGTGCTTGCGCTTGCAGTGCTGCTGGCGGTGCCGGCTTTCTTGGGGCAG
>USCO01000111.1 GCA_900553135.1 uncultured Eubacteriales bacterium
TGACCAGGCCGACAGCATCCAGTTTGCCGGAGAAGAGAGCTACCAGGTGACCTATCAGGAGGGCAGCAGCGCCACCTATTGTGACGAGGACGTTTACTTCAAGCAAGACGGCGACAGCCTGCTGCCCCTGGACACCTCCCTGGTGGAGAGCTACCTGAGCAGCCTGAGCGGCCTGGAACTCACCGACTATGTGACCTACACCGCCGGGGAGGAGGACCTGTCTACCTGGGGCCTGGATGACCCCGAGCTCACCGTAACGGTGACCGGGCCCGACCAGGATGGGGAGAGCCAGACCGTGAAGCTGTCCATCAGCCGCGACCCGGCGGAGCGGGCCAAGGCAGCGGAAGAGACGGAGGAGGAAGCGGACGAAGAGGAGGAGATCACCGCCTATGCCCGGGTGGGAGAGTCTCAGATCGTCTACCGCATCGCCTCTGACAGCTACCGGGCCCTCATGGCCTACACCTATGACGATCTGCGCCACACCCAGGTGCTGACGGCGGACTTTGCCGACATCACCGGTCTGGACATCTCCCTGGAGGGGGCGGAATACAGCATCACCTCCACCGGAAAGGGGGATAAGCGCACCTTCTATTACCAGGAGGAAGAGCTGGACATCCAGGATCTGCAGCAGGCTCTGGAGAATCTGACCGCCTCCAGCTTCACCCAGGAGAGCCCCAGCCAGAAGGAGGAGATCAGCCTGACGGTCCATCTGGACAACGAGAACTACCCCTCTGTCCAGATCCAGTTCTACCGCTACGACGGTGAGCAGTGCCTGGCCGTGGTGGACGGACAGCCGGTCTCCCTGGTTTCCAGAACCGCGGTGGTGGACCTCATCGAAGCCATCAACGCCATCATCCTGTAACAGCGAAAAAAAGAACGCCCCCATGGGGGCGTTCTTTTTTGTTACTGGAAGGTGACGCCGTTGGTGTCCACACTGTGGTTGCAGCGGTTGTCGATGTCCACATCGTTGTCAATGAATTTGGAGCCTTCAAAGTAGATGGTCATGTCCGTGGGGACGTTTTCCAGCAGGACGGCGGTGCCGTTGTGGATGAGGGTGTTGTTGTCGTACCGGCTGTGGTTGGCGCTCTGACCGGTGCTGTTGAAGTGGAAGGCAGTGGTGTTGTTCTCAAAGTAGCAGTCGATGACGTTGACCCAGGCGGAGCCGTAACCCATGACGGCAGTGCCCCAGTTGGTAAAGGTGCAGTGGTCCGCCCGGCCGCTGATGGGGAAGGAGAGGGCCACGCCGGTGCCATCGCCCACAAAGTCGATATCGTAGAAGAAGTTGAGCCAGTAGGCGTCCTTGGTGTTGACCAGCACTGTGTCGGTAAAGACGGTGCGCCCGGAGCCGTCGGTACAGCCGTGGAACTCGTAAGAGCGGCCCGTCAGTTCCAGGGAACCCTCGTAGGTAACAGGGGGCAGGTTGATGATGACCTCATCGCTGTACTGGGTCTCGGCTTGGATCTTGCCCAGCAGGGCGGTGAGCTCTTCGATGGTGTTCATGGGGTAGTCGTGCCAGTCATAGGTGTAGCTGACCACAAGCTCCACATGGATGGTCTGGCGCACCCGGATGATGTCGCCGTTCTTCATCTGGATGTTCCAAATGATCTGGGGCTCGCCGCAGTCCCCGGTGAAGTCCAGGGTACACACCATGGCGGCGTCGGGGGAGTAGTCCGTGTGCTCCGGGGTGCCGGGTTCCAGGTCGGAGGAGCCGGCCTCGTCCTGGTCCACCTCCACGGTGACCTGTTCCACCAGGGATTCAAATTCTGTCCAGGCGTCGGCGCCGGAAGCGGCGTCATTTACATACAGCCGGGAGGGCCAGCGAGTCACATCCTCTGCCCGGCCGGACATATGGATGTCGGGGGCGGGCTCGGTTCGATTGTCGGGCCAGGCCACGGCCAGCTGGTATTCGCGGTTGTCAACGGAGTAGAATACCTCGCCCACGCCGTCGTAGGTCTGAGGGACATAGGGGCGGTTGAACCAGTAGATTCCAGCCCCGGCGGCGGCTACGATCACCAGGGCCAGCAGCCCAAGAAGGAGCTTGTTCCGCAGAGGAATGGGCGGCTTTGGAGTTTTGCGGGGATGGACATCCTGGGCACAGTGGGGGCAGAAGACGGCGTCCTCGGGCAGGGGGGCGCCGCAATGGGGGCAGTTGCGTTGCAATCCGGGTCATTCCTTTCTGTGTCTATTTGAAGGTAGCCCCGAAATATCCAGGGGCTGGGAGCAGGCGTTGTCGATGTTGGTTTTGTTTCCGCTGAACACCGAGTTGCCAAAGTTCAAGGTGCTGTCCGTAGGAACGTTTGAAAGAAGCACCGCGGTGTCGTTGAACTGATAGGTATTGCCGTCAAATAAGGGGTCACCGGCGTAGCTGCCGTTGCTGTCAAAGAGAAATCCCGTCTTCGTGTGTTCAAACCAGCAGCCTGTGGTGCGGCACCAGGCGGTCCCCATGGCCAGCAGACCGGTGTCCCAATCGCGGAAGGCACAGTCCTCTACATCCAAATGGGCCGAGGTGGACAATCCGATCCCCGTGCCGCCGCCCTGAAAGTCCAGATTACGGAAGTGGGCAGTATGGCCATCGGGGGCGGTGAGCCGGACAGGGGCGGTAAAGGTGGTGCGGCGGTTTTGTTCGTCTACGCTGCCGTAGAGATTGAAGGGACGGCTATGGAAGTTGACTTCCCCATCATAGGTTACGGCGGGGAGGTGGAGATTGATCACTGTGGACAGGGGGGTGTCGGCCAGCTGGTCAATGAGGGCCTGGAGCTCTTCCGTGGTGTTCATGGGGTAATCCTCAGGACCATAGTCCACGGTGTCCAGATATTCCAGATTGATCCTCTGCTTCAGGGTAATGGTGTCCCCGTTCTTCATCTTCAGGGTCCAGATCAGAGCCACCGGGCTGCTGCGGCCAGTAAATTCCACCGAGCAGATCTGGGTGGTGATGCCTTGCCAGTAGGGCTGGGTGCAGATCATGGGCGAGGCGGTGTCTGAAGGCTGGACCAGCTCGGTGGCGATCCAGTCCACCTGCCGCATAAATGGTTGGCTGGCCTCATCCCCAGTGCTTTTGAGTTGAACGGTAAAGTAGGCGTTTCTGGTGTAGAAAGAATTTGCCTCAACAGGAACGGTCAGCTCCGCCTGGGGCTCATGGAGTCTGGAAAAGCTGGTGGTCAGCACATAGACGTCACTCCCCATCCGGTAGGTCACTTGGCCGGACCCGCTGTAGCGGTGGGGGAGAAGAACATAGGAGAGCCCGCCTGCAAAGCAGACGAGGATCAGCAGCAGGAGCACGCGCCGGAGCGTCTTGCGCCACAGGCGGAAGGAAGGGTCCAGGGAGCGGCGGGGGCGGAGGTTTCGGGTGCAGTGGGGACAGAAGGAGGCCTCCTGAGGCAGGGAAAAGCCGCAGTGAGGGCAGGTTTTCCAGGGCCCGGCCATGTTACAGGGCCTCCATCAGCCGCAGCACATTGTCATACCGCCGCTGGGGGTTGACCTGGGTGCAGCGCTCTACGATATGGCCCATTTTCCCCTTGGCCAGCTGCTTGGAGGGGTGTTCTCCGGTGAGCATCAGGTTGATCAGGATGCCCATGGCGTAGATGTCGCTGCGGATGTCCGACTGGGACAGGCCGTACTGCTCGGGGGCGGCAAAGCCGATGGTACCCAGGATCTGGGTGTCGTTCTCGTGCTCAGGCTTGTGAAACCGGGCGGCGTCAAAGTCCAGAAGCACCGCCTGGGACCCGCGCAGGATGATATGCTCGGGCTTGATGTCCCGGTGGACCGCGCCGATGGAGTGGAGCACCCACAGGGCTCGGCACACCTGGGTGATGATCTTTTTGGCCTCCGCCGGGGTAAAGAGGGCGTCCTGCATCAAAAAACTCAGGGTGTCCCCTTGTATGTATTCCTCCAGGACCAGATTCTCCTCGCCCTGAACGGCCACCTCATACACGGTGGGGAGATTGGGGCAGGAGTAGTCTAAAAGCGTTTGATAAACTTCGGAATTGCCGGTAAACTGCCGCAGGATAAAGCGCTGGGAAGATGCCTTGTGCCGAATGAGACGAACGCTTCCACGGGGGCTTTCCTTCAGCTGCCGGACGACTTCATATTCTTCCGATAACAGGTCGGTCAGCCAAGTATAAATAGAGATCCCTCCAAAATCTTGTGCACTATGCTCTGGGCATATTGTATCTAAGCGACAAGTGTTGTAAATTTAGTATATACATTTTACAGCAAAAAGTAAAGAGGGGTACCGGAATGAAGGAAAAGAGCACCGGCGATCTGTGCAGCGAACTGATGAGTCAGCCGGATCTGGATACATATTTGAAGGAGAATGAGAAGGAGTTTGACGAGCGCAGCGTGGGAGAGATCCTGGCTGATGTGTACGAGAAGAAGTCCATCAGCAAGGCGGCCCTGGCCCGTCAGGCGGGAATGAGCGAGGTATATCTGCACCAGGTCTTTGCCGGGCGGCGCAAGCCCTCCCGGGACCGGCTGCTGTGCCTGTGCATCGGCATGGAGGCCTCCATGGCGGAGACCCAGCAGCTGCTGAAGCAGGCGGCCTATGCCCAGATCTATCCCCGCAACAGGCGGGACGCCATTATCAGCTATGGCATCCTGCACCACATCTCCCTCAACGAGATCAATGACAAGCTGTTTGCGGAAAACGAAAAGACGCTCTGCTGACAAAAAACGCCCGGCCGCTTTTGCGACCGGGCGTTTTCAATTCAGGGGTGAAAATCAGGGCATTGATACCGCACTTTTCCCCGGCTGCGTCTGCCATATTCAATGGCTTGAGTGGGGCAGCCGCAGATGCAGGCCATGCAGTGGGTACAGTGGTCTCCCCAGACAGGGCGGCCATCCCGCAGCTGGATGTTGTTCAGCGGGCAGGCCTGGACACATTTGCCGCAGGAGATGCAGGCGTCGGTGGAGTAGAAGGGCTTGGCCTTGATGAGGAAGCGGCAGAAGAAGCGATTGACCGGGCCGGATTTCAAGTGGTTGGGCAGGCCGGCGGGGAGAGCAGGAAGGGCCTGCCCGGCGGCGATGTGCTGGGCGCACTGCTCCAGAACGGGGAGGGCGGCGGAGCGGATGGCCTGGGCCTCCTCCTCGCCCGGGGCGCGGAACATGGCGATGTAGTTTTCCGGCATGACCACCGGAGCCGTTCCGCGGTAAATAAAGTTCTTTTCCTGGCAGAGGGTCTGGTTTTCCTGCCAGGCGGAGCCAATGTCGCTGCCGCAGGTCATGACAAAGTAGGCCTCCCGGCTGCCGGAGAACCAGCCGGTTTTGATAAGGTCGGTGAAGATCCGGGGCAGCTGCCAGCCGTAGGTGGGGGCCACAAAGACCCAGGGCTTCTCCGAGGTCAGCTCCAGAGCGATCCCCTGGCGGATGAGGGAAAAGACGTCAAAGCAGGTGTCGTTCAGGGCGTGGGCTAAGAATTGAGCACAGAAGCGGCTGTTGCCGGTTCCGGAAAAGTATACGATCATGGCAGTGTCCTCTTTTCGGCGGTTTCCGCGGTGAGCGCGGCTCTTGCAAGCAGTATAGCAGATTTTGAAATAGAAAGAAACCAAAGAAAAAGGTCTCCGAGGAATTCCTCGGAGACCTTTTTTGCAGATAGAAGGATTACTTCTTCTGGACGTACTTCAGGCAGTCCAGAGTCACGGCCACCAGAATGATGATGCCGGAGAAGACGAACTGCAGGTTGGTGTCGATGCCCAGGATGGTCAGGGAGTAAGTCAGAGCGGTGAAGATGAACACGCCCACGACCACGCCGGAAATCTTACCAATACCACCGGTGAAGGAGATACCGCCCACCACGCAGGCCGCGATGGCGTCCATCTCCCAGCCCTGTCCGTAAGCGGCGGAACCGGAACCGACCATGCGGATACACTCCAGCCAGGAGCCGAAGCCGTACAGCACACCGGCCATCACGAAGGCGCCCACGGTGACCAGGAACACGGAGATACCGGACACGGAAGCGGCCTCAGGGTTGCCGCCCACAGCGTACAGGTTCTTACCGAAGGTGGTCTTGTTCCAGATGAACCACACGATGACCACCGCAGCCACAGCCCACAGGATAATGGTGGGGAACTTGCCGATGCGGGGGATGATCATGTTGGGGATGCTGGGATCAATGGCGCCGAAGGAGACGCCCTTGGTGGAGTAGGTGACCAAGCCGAAGATGACCAGCATGTTAGCCATGGTGGAGATGAAGGGGTGCATCTTGAACTTGGCGGTGAAGAAGCCTGCGATGGTGGTAAACACGGTGCACAGCACGATGCAGACCACCAGGGCCAGCAGCACGCGGGCGATAACAGGCATGCCGGTGAAGTCAAAGATATGACCAAACACAGAGCCGGTGTTGATGCCCTGGTGCATGATGATGGTGGCGGCCGTCATGCCCATACCAACCATACGGCCGATGGACAGGTCGGTGCCGGCCAGCAGGATCAGGCCAGCCACGCCCAGAGCCAGGAACATTCTGGGAGAAGCCTGCTGCAGGATGTTCAGAACGTTGTTCAGAGTCAGCAGCTGGGTGTTCTTGACGATGGGGGTGATGATACAAAGGGCGATGAAGATGACGATGATGGCCAAATACAGACCGTTCTTCAGGAAGAAGTCACGGCGGTTGAAGGTGTACTTGTAGTTCTCCCACTTCTGAGCCATGGTCTCGCCGAAGGTGAACTTGGACATGCGCAGCATGTCGATGAGGTGATACTTGTACTCAAAGGCCGCATGCTGACGGTCCTTGATCTGCTGCAGGTCCTGAGCCAGCTGCATCTTGGCGTCGAAGAGACGGTTCTTGTGAACGTACTTCTCGTCCTTGATCTCGTGCTGGTCGGTGAGCTTGGCCAGAGTGGCCTGGTGCTCCTTGTTCAGGTCGGCCACGGCCTGCTGATACTTGGCCTGAGCGGCCACCTTCTCGTCCCGGCAGCTGGCGATGACCGCCTGATAGTAGTCGGAATCGTAGTGGGCCTTCAGGTAGCTCTCCGCGTCGGCAATGAGCTTGGAGACCTCAGCCTTGTTATGGTTCTCCACGGCCTTGGCCTTCTCCAGCTCGGTCTTGAGCTGAGCGGCCCGGGTCTCCTTCTCCTGCTGGGTGTAGATGCGGTCCCGCTTCAGGTTGTCCAGGCTGTTCTGCAGGCTCTCGAACCGTTTCTTCACGAGTTTCGTGTTGATGATGCGATCGTAGAACTTCTGGCGGGCTCGCTCGTCGTCGATGAATGCCTTCATGCAGACGACCGCCTGGGGAAACGTCATGCTGA
>USCO01000112.1 GCA_900553135.1 uncultured Eubacteriales bacterium
GACGGTGCACAGGCGGTTATGAAGGTCCTCCCCGCTCTGGGCGGCCACCTGGACATACCGGGTGGTGTGGCCCCGCCAGAAGCCCTCCCGCTCCTCCTCAAAGAGGACGGGGACCTCCTGGCCCAGGAAGCTGTCCAGATAGTCCTCCTCCATCTTCTGGGCCACCTGGGCGGCCCGGCGGCAGCGGGCCTCCTTCTCCGCGTTGGGCACCTGGCCGGGCATCTTGGCCGCGGGGGTGCCGGGGCGGCGGGAATAAGGGAAGATGTGCATGGCGGAGAAGGCGCACTTCTGGATGAAGTCCAGGGTCTGAGAAAACTCCTCCTCCGTCTCCCCGGGGAAGCCCACAATGAGATCGGTGGTGATTCCGGGGCGGTCATAGACTTCCCGGAGTAATTGTACGCTCTCATAATACCGAGCGGAATCATATTTCCGGTTCATCCGGGCCAGCACGCTGTCGCACCCCGACTGCATAGACAGGTGGAAGTGGGGACACAGATTTTCCAGGGCGGCGCAGCGGCGGCAGAAATCCTTGGTAATGGTGCGGGGCTCCAGGGAGCCCAGGCGCACCCGGATGTGGCCGGGCAGGGCGCGGCAGATAGCCTCCACCGCGTCGATGAGGGTCTCCTCCCCTTCCAGGTCCTGGCCCCAGGAGGAGATCTCAATGCCGGTGAGCACGATCTCCTGATAGCCCTGCTCCACCAGCTCCCGGGCCTGGCGGACGCAGTCCTCCACGGGCAGGGAGCGAATCCGTCCCCGGGCATAGGGGATGATGCAGTAGGAGCAGAAGTTGACGCAGCCGTCCTCCATCTTCAGCATGGCCCGGGTGCGGCCCTCCAGGCCGCCGGCGGGGAGGGGCTCAAAGACCCGGCGCTGGAACACGTCGTCCACCACCGTGAGACTCTGCCGCTCCTTCCAGGTGCGCTCCAGAAGCTCCACAAATCCGGTGCGGTCTCCGGTGCCCGAGATCAGGTCCACCCCCAGCTTTTCCACATCGCCGGGGTGGGTCTGGGGATAACAGCCGCACACCGCCACCACGCTGTCCGGGGCCTGCTTCCGGGCCCGGCGGATCATCTGGCGGGACTTCTTGTCGCTGACGGCGGTCACCGAGCAGGTGTTGATAACGTACACGTCGGCCGGGCCCTCAAAGGGCACCAGGCTGTGGCCCCGCTGGAGGGCCAGCTGCTCCATGGCCTGGGTCTCGTACTGGTTTACCTTACAACCAAGAGTATAAAAAGCAATCTGCATAACGTTTTGTATCCTTTATTCCGTGGGTTTTTCCGGGTCCTCCAGGTCCTGGGGCAGCAGTTCCATGAGCTGCTCCCGGGTGGGGCTCTCCAGCGCGGCCACCCGGTCGGCCTGGCGGGAGACCGCCTTTTCAAACAAATTCCGCACATCCCGGGCGTTGCCGAAGTTCTCGTCCCGGTTGGCGAAGAGCTCCTCCAGGTCCCGGCGCACCCAGGCATCTCCCTCCTGGGAGAGGGTGTAGCTGTTTTTCTTGCATATGGAGGAGAAGATGTCGTAGAGCTGGGCGGCGTTGTAGTCCTCAAAGTAGAGGTACTTGTTGAACCGGGACTCCAGGCCGGGGTTGGAGTGGATGAACTTTTCCATGAGCCCGGCGTAGCCCGCCACAATGACGATGAGCTCGTCCCGGTGGTCCTCCATATTTTTCAGCAGCACCTCAATGGCCTCCCGGCCAAAGTCGTTGCCGTTTTCCTGGTTCACCAGGGCGTAGGCCTCGTCGATGAACAGCACGCCCCCCATGGCCTTCTGGACCACCTCCTGGGTTTTCAGGGCGGTCTGGCCCACAAAGCCAGCCACCAGGCCGGAGCGGTCCACCTCCACCAGCTGCCCCTTGGGCAGCACGCCAATGACGTGGTAGATCTGGGCCAGCAGGCGGGCCACGGTGGTTTTGCCCGTGCCGGGGTTGCCTAAAAACACCAGGTGCAGGGACATGGGCGGCACGGGCAGCCCTGCCTCCCGGCGCATGCTGCGCACCTTCACCAGGTTAATAAGGCTCTTCACGTCGGCCTTCACCTTCTCCAGGCCGCACAGGCTGTCCAGCTGTTCCAGCAGCTCCTCCAAGGCGGGCTGTTCCTCCTGGGGTTTTTCCTCTTCCTGGGAGGCCGCCTGGGTCTGGGGTTTCTCCTCCGGAGCTGCCTTGGCCGGGGCGGCTTTCTCCGCTTCCGGCTCTTTGGTGACGAAATCGTTCGCCTTCAGCGGGGGGCGCTCCCCCTTCAGGCCGTCCTTGCCGCACAGGTCCAGCAGCACATCGGCGCAGGCGTTGACAAAGCCCGCCTCCGACTCGCTGACCACATCGTCCACCGCCGCCACCAGCAGCAGCACCAGGGTCATCTGGTCCACAAAGCGCCGGGCCAGGGTCGTGCCCTTCCGCCGGTCATAGTCCCGCAGATCCTGGAAGAAGGCGGGGGGCTGGAACAGGTCGTAGCCCGCCACCGAGGTGGCCAGCTCCCAGAACAGCACGGAGGGGGCGGGATTTTTCCCCGAGTACAGGGCGTTATAAAACTCCACATGGCGGGGAGTGATCTCCACGGCGTTGTCCGCCTGCCACACCCCCAGGGCACAGCGGCGGAAAAAGTCGTCGGCCTCCCCGGCAAACTTCATGCGCAGGGCGGGGTCGGGAATCCATTTTCGAAAAGCGCCCACCAATTCGTCATACTGCTGATGGGCCTGGGCTGCTGTCATGGTCCCTTTCATGCTTCAAAACTCCCTTCCCGGACGGCAAAGCCCCCGCGTGTTCAGTCAGACACATTATAAAAGAAAGGCGGGGAGCGGTCAAGGACCCGCTCCCTTTCCCAATAGTTGACATAAAATTGTAAAAAATCTGTGATATTCCGAATATCCGTTGACGGAAGAGAAAAATCCCTGTAAAATGGACGCTGAAACCACATGTCTATGGGGTTATTTCAAAGACAATGGAGGGTTCTCCCTATGGCACCCAAGAAAGCTCCCCCCCGCCGCAACACGGACGTGATCCGCTGTGAGCGCTGCGGCGAGGAATATTCCACCACATATAAGCGCTGTCCCTTCTGCGACGAGCGGCCCGGCGGCCGCGGCTACGCCCCCGTGGGCGGCAAGCGGGTCTCCGGCGGCGGTCCCAACCCCCTGCAGGTGGGCGGGCTTATCGTCTCCCTCATCCTCATCATCACCGCCGCGGTCATCGTGTTCAAGTACATCTCCCCCGCCATCTTCGGCGACAAGGGGAGCTCCAGCGTGAGCACCAGCCAGAGCACCCCCGGCTCCTCTCAGGACGGGTCCTCCGGCGACAGCTCCCAGGTCCAGGCGGCCAATTCCGTTACCCTCAGCCGCAACGAGGTCAGCCTGGCCGCCGGCGAGGACTACCCCCTCACCGCCACGGTGGACCCCGAGGGCGTGAAGGTCACCTGGTCCAGCAGCGACACCTCTGTGGCCACGGTGGATGAAAACGGAACCGTGAAGAACGTCTACACCGGCACCGACAAGACCACCGTCACCATCACCGCCACCGCCGGGGACAAGAGCGCCCAGTGTCAGGTCACCTGCACCGGCGACGGCACCGGAACCGGCACTTCCTCCGGCTCCTCCGGACAGACCGGCACCTCCAGCGGCACCCTGGCTCCCAACACTGAGGCCGTGATCGTCAACGCGGACGGCGGTCTGAACATCCGCTCCGGCCCCGGCACCAACTATGAGGCCAAGGCCAGCACCACCGACGGCGCCACCGTCACCGTGCTGGAGGACGCGGGCAACGGCTGGTACAAGATCAAGTTTGCCCTGGGCTACGGCAAGTATGACGAGGGCTACGTCATGGGCACCTATCTGGCCGCCAAGTAAATCGCTTTCTTATCCCGGAGGGCTCGTCCCTCCGGGATTTGTTCTTCTCCCCAAAGCCGGGCTCTGCTTGCTTTTCCCCCCGATTTGGGGTATGATATTTTCCGATGAAACCGGGGTCCCGCTGTGAATGGGACCCTTTCAAATCCGTGTCAGGAGGTTTTCTTTTATGCGGGATGGATTGATCAAAGTTGCCGCCGGCACCCCCAAGATCCGGGTGGCCGACTGCCGCTATAACGCCGAGCAGGTCTTTACCCTTATGCGGGAGGCGGACAAGCAGGGAGTAAAGGTCCTGTGCCTGCCCGAGCTGTGTCTCACCGGCTACACCTGCGGCGACCTGTTTTTGCACGATACCCTGCTGAAGGGAGCGGAGGACGCCCTCCAGACCGTACTGGAGGCCACCCGCAATCTGGAGGTCATCACCGCCGTGGGTCTGCCCGTGCGGGGAAAATATGACAACAAGCTGTATAACTGCGCCGCGGTAATCCAGAAGGGAGAGATCCTGGGCCTGGTTCCCAAGGTCCACATCCCCAACTACGGCGAATTTTACGAGGGGCGCTGGTTTGCCAGCGGCGCAGAGGTGGACACCATGGTCTCCCTGTGCGGCCAGCAGGTGAGCATGAGCGCCAACGAGACCTTCGCCTGCCAGGAGGTCCCCAACCTCATTCTGGGCGTGGAGATCTGTGAGGACCTGTGGGCCCCCGAGCCCCCCTCCGCCGGTCTGGCCCGCAGCGGCGCCACCATTATCCTGAACCTGTCCGCCTCCAACGAGACGGTGGGCAAGGCGGCCTACCGCCGCCAGCTGGTCACCGGCCAGAGCGGACGGCTGGTGTGCGGCTACATCTACGCCGACGCCGGAGAGGGCGAGTCCACCACCGACCTGGTCTTTGCCGGACACAACATGATCGCCGAGAACGGCAGCCTGCTTGCGGAGCGGCGCTTTGCCAACGGGCTCACCATCAGCGAGATCGACGTGGACCGCCTGGCCTACGAGCGGCGGCGCATGACCTCCTACACCCCCGACCCCAAGAAGGAGTACTGGCGCAGCGACTTCTCCCTCACCCTGGAGAAGACCCGCCTGACCCGCTTCGTCTCCCCCACCCCCTTCGTGCCTCAGGACGCCGGAGACCGGGCGGAGCGGTGCAACGAGATCCTCTACATCGCCGCCCTGGGCCTGAAAAAGCGCCTGGAGCACACCCACGCCAAGACGGCGGTGGTGGGCCTGTCCGGCGGCCTGGATTCCACCCTGGCGGTGCTCATTACGGCGGTGGCCATGCAGATGCTGGACCGTCCCGCCAGCGACATCATTGCCGTCACCATGCCCTGCTTCGGCACCACCGACCGCACCAAGTCCAACGCCGTGCTCCTGGCCGAGGGGCTGGGCTGCACCCTGCGCACCATCGACATCGGCAACGCGGTAAAAGTCCACTTCAAGGACATCGGCCAGAGCATGGAGGACCACTCCGTCACCTTTGAAAACGGCCAGGCCCGGGAGCGCACCCAGGTGCTCATGGACATCGCCAACCAGACCGGCGGTCTGGTCATCGGCACCGGAGACCTCAGCGAGCTGGCTCTGGGCTGGTGCACCTACAACGGCGACCACATGAGCAACTACGCCGTCAACGCCGGTATCCCCAAGACCCTGGTGCGCCATCTGGTGTGCTTCATCTCCGACGACAAGGCCCAGGAGGACCGCCAGCTGTCCGACGTGCTGCTGGACATTCTGGACACCCCCGTCTCCCCCGAGCTGCTGCCCGCCATCGAGGGCAAGATCAGCCAGAAGACCGAGGATCTGGTGGGTCCCTACGAGCTGCACGACTTCTTCCTGTACTATATCCTCCGCTGGGGCTTCCCGCCCAAGAAGGTGTTCCGTCTGGCCCAGTACGCCCTGGGCGACCGGTACGACCGGGAGACCCTGCTCAAGTGGCTGAAGAACTTCTACCGCCGCTTCTTCTCCCAGCAGTTCAAGCGCTCCTGCCTGGCCGACGGGCCCAAGGTGGGCTCGGTGGCCCTCAGCCCCCGGGGCGACTGGCGCATGCCCTCCGACGCTGTGGCCCAGCTTTGGATGGACGAACTGGAAAACCTGGACTAATCTGCACCGCACGGAGGGTTCCCTTTGAATATTTATCTGGATTTGTTTCTTACCTTTGCCAAGGTGGGTGTGTGCACCTTCGGCGGCGGCTACGCCATGCTGCCCATCCTCCAGCGGGAGGTTGTGGAGAAAAAGGGGTGGGCCACCGAGGAGGAACTCAGCGACTACTTCGCCATCGGCCAGTGCACCCCCGGCATCATTGCCGTCAACACCGCCACCTTCATCGGTCACAAGTATAAAGGCATTTTCGGGGGCATCCTGGCCACCCTGGGCGTGGTGTTCCCCTCTCTGGTCATCATCACCATCATCTCCGCATTTTTGCAGAATTTCGCCTCCTACCCCGTGGTCCAGCACGCCCTCACCGGCATCAACGCCGCTGTGGTGGCCCTCATCGCCGTGAGCGTGCTGAAGCTGGGCAAGTCCACCCTGAAAAACTGCCCCGCCGTGTGCATCTACCTGGCGGTGCTGGCCCTGTCTGAGGTGGGCAACTTTGTGAACCTGGGCGACTCCCTGGCCGGACAGGCTCTGAACCTCATCAGCTCCCCCGCGGTGCTGGTGGTTCTGGCCGGCATCGTGGGCCTGCTGCTGGGCTATCGCGGAAAACAGGAGGAGAAACAAGGATGATCTACCTGCGCTTATTCTACGAATTTTTCAAAACCGGCCTGTTCTCCGTGGGCGGCGGCCTTGCCACCATCCCCTTCCTGCAGCACATGGGCGAGACCACCGGCTGGTTTACCAACACGGAACTGACCACCATGATCGCCGTGTCCGAGTCCACCCCCGGCCCTATGGGTGTGAACATGGCCACTTACGTGGGCTTTGAGACAGGCGGACTGCTGGGCGCGGTGATCGCCACCCTGGGCCTCATCGCCCCCTCCATCATCGTCATCCTCATCATCGCCGGATTTTTGCAGAAATTCCGCCACAGCAAGGCGGTGGAAGCCACCTTTGCCGGTCTGCGCCCCGCCTCTACCGCCCTCATCACCGCCGCCGGTCTGAGCGTGGCGGTGAGCGTGCTGCTCTTCCACCAGAGCAGCCAGGCCTCGGGACAGGCGGCCACCACCCAGTTGTTTTACTGGCCCGCCATCCTGCTCAGCGTGGCTGTGTTTGTGGCCATGAAGTGGACCCCGCTGAAAAAGCTGCACCCCATTGTATTCATCGCCTTTGCCGCCGTCGTTGGCGCGGTATTTCAGCTCTAACATTCCCGGCCGGAGCCTCCAAAAGGCTCCGGCCAAAATTTTTTGATTTTATAGTTGACAACATTCTGAAACTGTG
>USCO01000113.1 GCA_900553135.1 uncultured Eubacteriales bacterium
CTCCCATGCCTGCGGCTGCGAAGCTGGCAAACAGCGCCACGGTCATGCAAAGCAGATCAATCAAAAATACGCATATCTTTCTTACTGCGCTCACGATCTTCCCCTCTCTCTCAACGCCTTAGTTGCTCATCAAAAGGGTGGCTTTCATCTGTCCTCTGGTGGAGTCATAGCTCAACAAAACGGATTCGATCTCCCATCCCGACACGGAACCGTACAGTGTGATCTGTCTCTCCCCGTCCCGCACGTCATCGGATATCCCATATCCCTCGCTGCCCTGAAGGAGCGAAACATAGTGGTCCTTCAATTCTTCCAGCGACTGGCTGCTGAAATACGTGATGGAAATGCCTCCGTCCCCGTTTTCATCCAGATTGGTCTTCACCGAGCTCAGCTCATAATAGGTGGGCAGCGGCAGCTCGTTGACGGGGTACTCGGGAGGCAGAGACAAGGTCGCGTCCGGCTTTTCCACCAGGCTCCCGGCCGATATCTCCGTCACCTGCTGGTAGTTGGCCAGCACCACCGACGTCAGTTCATCGTCACTCTCCCCCAGGATCAGATCCTCAAAGGCGTACTCCGTCCATACGTCGTCCCGGAAGCTCTCCAAATGGGTCAACCGGCCATCCGCGTCGAACGTCATGCAGTAGACCGCCCCGGTGTTGTAGATCTCATATTGCGTGGAGCTTCTGCCCTCCTGCCGGATCGTCCGCTCCGCCACCAGCTTCCCCGCACACGCTTGATTCAGGGGGTCCCGATAAACTTCCGTGGTACTGGTCTGGACCACCGCACCATTCGCCTCATCGATCTGGTAATAGGTCCCGTCTTTCCATACCTCTCTGGTCTTCTCCTGCCCCTGAGAGAGCTGGATCCCGCTGGCGGAAGAGCTCACGCTTATGGAAAATTCATAGCTCCGGTCCCCTTCGCTGTCCTGGATCCGCTTGAGGCCGTATGCCCGGTAGCTTC
This sequence comes from uncultured Eubacteriales bacterium, assembly GCA_900553135.1. Lineage (GTDB taxonomy): Bacteria > Bacillota > Clostridia > Oscillospirales > Oscillospiraceae > Lawsonibacter. The sequence continues at coordinate 958 of USCO01000113.1, forward strand.
CCTTTTCCACCAGCTGCTGCGAGAAGAGAGTATAGAAATTGTCTTCCTCCGGCGCTACCTCCTGCTCCTGGGCAAAGGCCGCTTTCAGTGCCCCCACCGCCTTGGTAAGGCACTCTTCCGTGCCCACCAGGATCTTCTCGTGGGTCTCCACGGCGAAGGAAATGCTGGCCTTCCAGTTGATCCCCAGCACCAGGACGCATAAAATCACTGCTGCCGCCACGATACGTCTTTTGTATTTGACCAAGAACGTCATAGTTGTTCCCTTCATGTCTTATCCTCGACCTTCGAACAGCTTGATAATGGTCTGGATGACAGCCGCCTGCTGCTCCTCATCCATGGCGGTACCCGAGGGGAGACACACGCCCCGCTCAAAGAGCCGCTCTCCCATGGGGTGATCCGGATACTCGGTGTAAAAACGGTTCTCCCGGAACAGGGGCTGCACATGCATGGGATTCCAGAACCGTCTCGATTCGATGTTCTCATGCTCCAGCGCCTGGATGACCTGCTCGGGTGTGATATCCGTATCCTCCAGAAGCATGACGGTGAGCCAGCAGTTGGGTCTGGCCTTTTCACAGGTGGGGTAGAAGCGCACCGGCAGCCCCTGGAGCCCCTTACAATAGGTGTCATAGATTTCTCTTCTCTTCTCCACATACTGTGGGAGAGAGTTCATCTGTCCGCATCCGATGCCGGCTGAGATATTGGACAAACGATAGTTGTAGCCGATCTCCTTGTGCAGGTAGTAGGGGACTGCCTCCTTGGCCTGGGTCGCCCAGAACTTCGCCTTTTCCTTGGCCTGCTCCGTGTTGGTGATGAGCATCCCGCCGCCGGAGGTGGTGATGATCTTATTGGAGTTGAAGGACAGCGCCGCGGTCTCCCCAAACAAGCCGCACTTCACCCCGTTATACTCCGAACCCAGAGCCTCGGCCGCGTCCTCGATGATGGGCACCCCGTACTCCCGGCACAGGGGCACGATCTCATCATAGTTGGCGGGCAGGCCATACAGGTCCACTACGATGACCGCCTTAGGCAGCCGTCCCTGAGCCGCCGCATCCTCCAGGGCTCGCTTCAGGCTTCTGGGGTCCATGTTCCAGCTCTCGTCCGAGTCAATGAAGACCAGCTCGGCTCCCTGATATACCACCGAGTTGCAGCTGCCGATGAACGTCACGTCGGAGCAGAAAACCACATCTCCCGGCTGCACGCCCGCCTGCCGAACCGCCAGATGCAGCGCGGCGGTGCCGGAGCTGAGGGCCACCATGTGCCCTGCCCCCAGGTAAGCCTCCATCCTCTGCTCAAACTCATCCACATTGGCGCCCAGGGGAGCCACCCAATTGGTCTCAAACGCCCGGTCAATGTACTGCATCTCCGTGCCATTCATATGGGGCGGGGACAGAAAAATCCGTTTCGCCAAAGCCATACTAACATCTCCTTACTTCTGCTTCTCTTGTCGATAGCTCAAATACCATTGGGCAAAACGCCCCAGCCCCTCCTCCAGGGTGGTGTCGGGCGAAAACCCAAATTTCTCTTCCAATTCCGAGACGTCGGCAAAGGTGCTGTAGACATCTCCCTTCTGCATGGGCAAAAATTCCAGTTCTGCTTTTCTGCCCAGCTTTTCCTCCAGGATCCGGATGAAATCCATCAGCTTTTCACTTCGGTGATTGCCAATGTTGTATACGGCCGCCCGCACGCCCTTGTCATCCGCCTCCGGAGGACACCGAAGCACCCGCACGACTCCTTCCGTAATGTCGTCAATGTAGGTGAAATCCCGGTACATATCCCCGTGGTTGAACACCTTGATGGGCCGGCCGGACAGGATAGCGTCCGCAAAGGAAAAATAGGCCATGTCCGGTCTGCCCCAGGGCCCGTACACGGTAAAAAACCGCAGTCCCGTAACGGGGATCCCATACAGGCTGCTGTAAGCGTAGGCCATCAGCTCATTGGCCTTTTTCGTGGCCGCGTACAAGCTCACCGGCCGGTCGGTCTTGTCCTGGGTGGAGAAGGGCACCTTGTCGTTGGCTCCGTAAACCGAACTGGAGGACGCATACACCAGATGCTCCGTCCCATATCTGCGGCACATCTCCAGGATGTGGAAAAAGCCCACCAGGTTGGACTGTATGTAGCAATCCGGATGGTCGATGCTGTATCGGACCCCTGCTTGGGCCGCCAGATTCACCACCAGCTGGGGGCGGTGCTGGACAAAGACGTCCTCCAGACTGCGTTTGTCCTCCAGGCTCCCCTTGATAAAGGTAAAGCCCCGCTGTGCCATCAGCCGGCTGAGGCGCTGCTCCTTCAGATGCACATCATAGTAATCATTGAGGGAATCGAAGCCCACCACCTGTACGCCGTCTTTTAAAAGCCGCTCCGCCAGGGAGAACCCGATAAAGCCCGCCGTTCCACACAGCAGCACCGTTTTCTTTCCACTCTCCATTGAATCAACACCCTACCCCACAGTATTGGAACCCCTTTTCTTCCACCGTCTTCCGGTCGTACATATTGCGGAAGTCAAACAGGTTCCGTTGCGCCACGATACCGGCCAACCGGTCAAAGTCCAAATTCCGGAACTGGTTCCACTCGGTCAGGATGACGACGCCATCGGCATTTTCCGCCGCCTCATACTCGTCGCGGCAAAATGTGAGCTGCCCGGCCAGGTCCTGGAATCTCCACGGCCCCTCCTTTTCCCACTGGGGATCAAACACCCGCAGCTCAGCCCCCTGTCGGGCCAGTTCCGGCACGATCACCAGGGAGGGCGCATCCCGCATGTCATCCGTCTCCGGCTTGAAGGTGATCCCCAGCACGGCGATGCGTTTTCCCTTCAGATCGTTCAAACTGCTGCGCACCTTTTCCACCATGCGCAGCTTTTGCTGCTCGTTGGAGTGCACCGCGGTCTCCACCAGACTCATGCGTTCCCCGTAGCGGTGGGCAGTATCCACCAGAGCTCTGGTGTCTTTGGGGAAACAGCTCCCGCCGTAGCCCGGGCCTGCATGGAGGAATTTGGGGGAGATCCGCCCGTCCTTCCCCATGGCCTTCGCCACATGCTTCACATTTGCCCCCACCTTCTCGCAGAGATTGGCAATCTCATTGATGTAGGTGATCTTCACCGCCAAAAACGCGTTGGATGCGTATTTGATCATCTCCGCCGTCTCCAGGTTGGTCTCAATAAAGGGAGTCTCATTGAGATACAGCACCCGGTAGACTTCTTTCATCATGTTCAGCGCCCGGCTGCTCTCCGTCCCGATCACCACCCGGTCCGGATGGGAAAAATCATACACAGCCGCGCCTTCCCGCAAAAATTCCGGGTTGGATACCACATCAAAGGGATGCTCCACCCCTCTCTGCGCCAGCGCCTCCCGCACGGTCTGCTCCACCAGCTTCCCCGTCCCCACCGGAACGGTGGACTTGTCCACGATCACCTTATATCCGTTCATGTACCGGGCGATGTCTCCCGCCACCTCCAGAACGTACTTCAGGTCTGCCTCACCGTTCTCCTTGGCCGGGGTGCCCACCGCGATGAAAATGATATCGCTGCCTTCCACCGCCTGTTTCATGTCCACGGAGAAGGACAACCTTTTGTAATAGAGATTGGATTCCACTACCCGGGAGAGTCCCGGCTCATAAATGGGAACGATGCCGTTTTTGAGCCCATCGATCTTTGTCTCGTCCTTATCCACACAAATGACCGTATGGCCAAAGTCAGAGAGCATGGCTCCTGCCACCAGCCCCACATACCCAGTCCCAATCACCGCAATCTTGCTCACAGCTGACTTCTCCCTTCCTTTGTCATTTCGGCCACCACTTCCCGGTAGCGGTCCATGACCAGCTGCCGGTCAAATTCCCGCGCCACCTTTTCCCGGCCCAGCCGGCCCATCTCAGCCCGCTGTTCTGTGCTCAGCTTCAAAAATGCTTCCACTTTTTCTATAAAGTCCTGGCTGTCCCGCTCCCGGGCAATAAATCCGGTGCGCCCGTCGTCCACGATCTCTCCACAACCGCTTCTCCCGGTGGTGATCACCGGCCTGCCGCTGGCCGCCGCTTCCAGCAGCACATTGGACATGCCCTCGGGATAATACGTGGGATGGAGCACACAACTGCAACGCCGCAGGAAAGGATGCACATCCTCTTGGGCACCTTCAAACCTCACGATCCCCTGCTCCTCCAGCTTGCCGATGCGCTCCTTATAGACCTGCTCTTCCAAGGTTCCGATGATCGTAAACTGGGTTTCAGGGTGACGGGCCTTTATTGCCTCCGCCACATCCAAAAACTGCTCGATCCCCTTTTCGCGCATGATCCGACCCACAAACAGGAACTCGGCGCCCGTCCCAGTGGGATAGGGCAAGGAAACAAACTCCTTTAAATTAACCCCCGAGCCGGGGATCAGCTCCTTGCGGCAGGAACAGATCTTACGTTCCTGGAAAAATTCCAGATTTTCCCGGTTTTGGAAGAATACGCATTTGGTGCGCCGCAGCGCCAGCCGGTAAAGGAATACCGTGAGGCTGCGCAGGGGACCGGCGTTTTCCACCGCGCTCCCCAGCCCGGTGATATTCGAGGCGACCGGAATGCGGAAATGCTGGCAGATCAGATTCACATAAATGTTCGGCTTGATGGTGTACGTCAGCGCAACCTCGGGCTTGACCTGCTTGACGACTTTATAATAGCGGAAAAACAGAAGCAGCTCCTGAAAAACATTGGTCCCTCGCCGATTGATGGGTATGGATATATAGTTGCAGCCCAGGTCTTCCAGCTTTTTGCGGAACGGGCCCTCCGGGAAGACCACTACGATCTGCTTTCCATCCCGCTGAAGTTCCGGCAATAATTCCCTTCTGAATTTATAAAAACCCACATCGCTGTTTCCAACGATCAGCACCAAGTCTTTGTTGCGTTCCATTCAAATTCTCCTCCACATCGCGGCTTTTCCGCACAGCGCCCCTATCTCTACACAGGCCAAGCAAAACCGCTGTCACCGCAATAATCTCTCATTCTATACTGCATCTGGATGTTAATCCATCCATAATATGAAGTCAATTGGTATCTTAGCCAAATGGACTCCGACAAAAAACCGTACAAATAGGCCAAAACAAGTAATTTTTTCAAAAAAGAGGCCCTTGTCCAAACACCGGATCACGTGCTCCCTCCGGGCGGATGTTCGGCAGGGCCCTTCCCCTGTCGCTCCGGCCGCACTGCCCGCCGATCTCCCGCCTGAAAAGGGACCGTTTTTGGCGCGGGACCCCGCCTCCGCAGCCCCTCAATCAAGTGACAAAAAACCTTGTTTTTTGAAATTTGGCCCATTCCGTGTTCTCTTCCTCCGATGCCTGAATATCCTCAGAAACCGGCCTTCCTGTATTTTTTTCCATTCACCCGGCACTGGAAAAATCGCAGCCACCACGTCTCCAGGCTCTTTTCTCAGGCAGCTCCGCTAAAATGCAGGACTTCCTTTGTCTCCCCTTGGCCCCCTTATTTTATCATGTGTTTTTGTGGATTTCCCGGAAAAATCACACAAATAACCTCACTTTCCAGGAAAAGCCATTCCGGGCGACATTTGGTGCCGTTCCTGTCCCTCCACCAGAGACAACTGCTTTCAAGCCCTTGGTCCATCCTCCTGCAGCAGACATCCCCGTGGCTGTTATGGGGGTATTATAGCATATGACGGTTACAAAAGCGGTTGCATTTCCATTGTTTCCTTTCAAATGAAAACGATCGTCGTCTAAAATCAGCAGTACCCCCGACAAACTCAGGGATTTTGTGTATAATTGCGGCCTTTTTCGGCAATCTGCCGTTTTTTGGCGCTTTTGCCCTGCTGACTTTTGAGGAAATCCACATGTCATTACCACACTGCCCAAAATGCAACTCCGAATACACCTACGAAGATAACGGCATGTACATCTGCCCGGAATGTGCCTACGAATGGAACGACGCAGAACCTGCACAGGAAAGCGACGAGCTGATCGTTAAAGATGCTAACGGCAATCTGCTGGCTGACGGCGACAGCGTTACCATCATTAAAGATCTGAAGGTGAAAGGTAGCTCTTCGATGCTGAAAATTGGCACCAAAGTGAAAAACATCCGCCTGGTTGAAGGCGACCATAACATCGATTGCAAAATCGACGGTTTTGGTCCGATGAAACTGAAATCTGAGTTTGTGAAAAAGAACTGATTGTATTGTGATCGGTAAGCCGGATAAGGCGCTCGCGCCGCATCCGGCAACGATGCCGACTGCCTGATGCGACGCTGACCG
>USCO01000114.1 GCA_900553135.1 uncultured Eubacteriales bacterium
GGGAAACTGGGTTGGTTGGATCAGTCTGGGGATCAGCCTGCCAGGCCGGCCTTCAGAGCCTCCACTTCAGCGGGGTCTTCGGTGTTCATGGTGGCGGCGTCACGGTAGTAGGGCTGAGCGAAGTAGGTGGACAGGAGCTCGGCAAAGGCGGGATCCTCTACCACTTCTTTACAGGTGGCGGCCAGCTTGTCAATGATGGCCTGATCGGTGCCCTTAGGGAATTTGACCTCATACTTCTTGGCGGTGACCACATCGGGATAGCCCTGTTCCACGAAGGTGGGGAAGTCGATACCATCCACACGTTCCTCGGCCATGACGCCCAGGCAAATCAGGTCTCCGTTTTCGATGTAGTCCTTTACGTTCATGTAGTTGACGGCCAGCAGGTCCACCTGTCCGCCCAGCAGAGCGGCCATACGGCCAGCGGCGTCCTCACCCACGTCGATGTTGTCCAGGGTGATGCCGGCGTCACGCTCCAGCATCTGGCCCACATACTGGGTGGTGGAGCCGAACACGGTGGAGTAGCGGACCACGCCGGGGTTGGCCTTGGCGTCAGCCACCATATCCTCCAGGTTCTCCCAGCCACGGCTGTACTGGCCATAGGTGCCGTCCTTGGCTACGGCTACCAGACTGTAGGTTTCGTCAATGGCCACGGTACAGCAGTTGGCGAAGTCCTCAGTGTAGGAGAAGTCCACGGTGCCGGTGGCTTCCTGCACCAGGGAGGCGCCGGTGTGGTTGAACAGCAGGGTATAGCCGTCGTTCTTCTTGCTCATCACATCCTTGGCGGCCACCACGCCGGAGCCGCCGGTGAGGTTAGTTACCACGAAGGTCTGCCCCAGCTTCTCGCCCACACTCTTGAACAGGGCGCGGCAGTAGGTGTCGGTGTCGCCGCCGGCGTTGTAGGGCAGCACCACACTGACGGTGCTGGTGGGCCAGCTGTCCCCGCCGGAGTTGCCGGAGTTACTGTTGGAGCTGGAACCGTTGCCGCAAGCAGAGAGCAGCAAAGTGCAGGACATAGCAAGAGCGATGGAGCGCGCAAACAGCTTTTTCATATGGTTTTCTCCTCTACATTTTATTCTGTTTTTTCAGGTCAGGGGTTCGCTCAAGGGTGATAGACGTTATCGATGATCTCAAAGCCCTTTTCCTCCAGAGATTTTTCAACCCAGGCTCGGTTGGCGGTGCCATTCTTGGCGGCAGCCAGCTTCTTCTCGTCGGCAGCCTGGAATTTCTTGGCGTCCTCCAGGATGACGGCGGCGTCCTTGCGGGGAATACAGATGATGCCGTCGGGGTCGGCCAGAATGATATCACCGGGGTTGACGCTGATGCCGCCGCAGGAGATGGGCACGTTGATCTCACCAGGCCCCTCTTTGTAGGGACCGCCGGGGGTGGTGCCGGTGCAGTAGACGGGGAAGTCCCAGTTGCCGATCTCATCGATGTCGCGGATGGGACCGTCCAGGATGATACCGGCGATCTTCTTTGTGTAGCGCAGGTAGGCCATCATTACCTCACCCATCAGGGCGCGGGTGGTATCTTCCTCGTTGGAGACCACCAGCACATCGCCTTCGCTGCAGAAGTTCAGAGCGGCATGGAGGGTCAGGTTGTCGCCTGCCCGGCACTTCACGGTGTAAGCTGGTCCAACCATCATCTGGTCCTTAGGCTTGCTCACCAGCTTGATGCGGGGGTTCATGGCACAGCTGCGGCCCATGACATCTGCTGTGTTGGAGGCCGGAATGGTTTTGAATTGGGCCATGATCTCGGGGTCAGGCATCTCACGCTGTAAATAGATCCGTTTTCCCACACTCATGTGCTATCCTCTCCTTTTTCTATTTTATCTTTAAATTTCTAACAGTCCATGGAAATATGTGGAGGTTCAGAACAGATCCCGCAGTTCCGGTACGATAAACTTGGGGGTACGGCCGGAAAAGAAATCGTCAATGGCCTGGGCACAGGCCAGAGAAGAGCGGCTGGAGGCCTCCTTGGTAGCGCCGCCGATGTGGGGGGCTGTGAGGACGTTTTCCATCTTCAGAAGGGGGTTATCAGGGTCCAAAGGCTCTTTTTCCAGCACATCCAGCCCGGCTCCGGCGATTTGGCCTGCCTGGAGGGCCCGGATCAGGGCCGGCTCGTCCACGATAGAACCTCTGGCGGTGTTGATGAGGTAGGCCGTATGTTTCATCATCTGAAATTCTCTGTCGCTGATGCTGTGGATGGTATCCTTGGTGGCGGGCACGTGAAGGGAGATGTAATCGCTCTGCCGGAAAATTTCGTCCCGGTCAGAAACCAGCTGAATGTACTCCGGCAATCCCTCCTGCTTGGCGAAGGGGTCAAAGGCCAGCACGGTCATGTTAAAGCCCAGGGCGGCCTTCTTGGCCACCAGCTTGCCGATGTTGCCCAGTCCCACCAGGCCCAGAGTCTTACCTTCCAGCTCGGTCTTTGGAATGCCCATCTTGGCGTAGCGATAATCGGTAAGATAGTTGGCCTGCACCTTTTTAAAATTTCTGGCACAGTAGAGCATGTAGAAAATGGCAAGCTCAGCCACCGAAATGGCGTTGGCGCCGCCTGCGGTACACACCAGCACCTTGTGGCGCCGGGCGGCTTCCAGATCCACTCCGTCATATCCTGCGCCGTGCCGGGCCAGGATCTTCAGCTGGGGAGCAGCATCCAGAATTTTGCCGGTCACCTTGGCGGTACGGATGATAGCGGCGTCGCAGTCGCCAATGTCGGCGATGATATCGTCCTCTGTAAATCCCCGGCCGTCCACGACCTCATATCCATGAGAACGGAGGTATTCATATCCGGCGGGCAGGATGGGCTGGGGGAGTAAGACACGGATTGCCATATAAATGCACCTCTAATACGTTGTTCGGAATATCGCACAAAATAAGTTGCCTTTTGTTTGAAATCATAGTAATATGGACGAGACAAAAAATCAAACAGGGAAATTTTCGGTTTTTAACAAAAAAATTTTGTGAAGAGGAGGTTACCATGGATATCACAAGTCTGTACTATTTTTCAGAACTAGCCAAAGATCTCCATATGACGCGTACGGCGAACAGACTGTTCATTTCCCAGCAGACGCTGAGCAATCACATCCAGCGTCTGGAGGAGTACTATGGGGTAAAGCTGCTGTACCGCAAGCCCACCTTGTCGCTGACCTGCGCAGGAGAGTTTGTACTGGGATTTGCAGATGAGCTCATTCGGGAACAGACCAATTTGAAGGATATTTTGTCCGATATTGAGGGGCAGGAGCGTGGCGTGCTGCGATTTGGAGCCAGTGCCATGCGTATGAACATCTGCCTTCCGGCCATCCTGCCCCAGTTTTCCAGGCGCTATCCAAATGTGGAGCTGCGTATCACCGATACTATTACGCCCCAGCTGGAGCCGCTGGTGCTGGACGGTTCCCTGGATTTTGCAGTGACCTTAAATGGGGAAGAGCACCCTAAGCTGGTATCCCACCATCTCATGGAGGACCAGGTCTATCTTTGCGTCGCGGACCAACTGCTGCAGGAGTGCTACGGGGAGGAGACGGAGGAGATCAAGCGGAAGGCCATTCAGGGAGCTTATGTGGAACACTTCACCAAACTGCCGTTCTGTATTTTTTCCAACCGCATGGGGCGGCAGATCCAGCAGTGCTTTGAAGGGGCCAATGTGACGCCGAAGGCGTATATCACCAGTACCTATACCCAGATCGGTACGACCATCTGTTTTCAGCGTCTGGCAGCCTGCTTCTGCTCCCAGATGAGCTTGGTCAATCAGAAGGATCAGATCCCGGAGGATATTAATATTTTTCCGCTGTATTATCAAGGAAAGCCGGTCACTCAGAGGCTTTCTCTGATCCGGATGAAAAACCGGTATCTCTCCCACTATTCCAAGTTTTTCTTGGATCTACTGTCGGAGTATTTTGTCAACGTGGAGCAGATCCGTGTGGAGCGGTGCGTACAGCAGGCGCCATTTTCCATGCAGAAATAGGAAGCGGGCCTTTGGGTATAGATTGGCGGATCGGGGCAATGATAGGGTTGGATGTTCCATCCCGGACCAACATCCAAACAAAAAAGAGATTAGAAAAGGAGAGACAGAATATGTCCAGTAACAAGAGCACTATGGTTCCCAACGCCCGTGAAGCCATGAACAAGTTCAAGATGGAGGCCGCCAGCGAGGTGGGCGTCAACCTGAAGCAGGGCTACAACGGCGACCTGACCAGCAAGCAGGCCGGTTCCGTGGGCGGCCAGATGGTCAAGAAGATGATCGAGTCTTACGAGAACAACATGAAGTAAGACCCGGACCGTGATCTGAGTCTCTGGGCATAGCGGGCGGCCGCGCCCCCTGGGAGGGCTGTCATGGAGCAGGAACATGGTTCCTTCCGGTGACAGTTTTCCCACAAAGGGGGTGGCGGCGCCCGCTTTTTTCTGGTAAAATAACACTCGGCCCTGTTTTCCAGGTCCACCGGAAAAAATTAGATAAACTGACAAAAGACAGAGATCGGTTTTGTGCAAAAGAGAAAAAACCGAAAAGAACGGTGGGTTCCTCTTTACAATAGCACATTAGCGTGCTAAAATGCGAAAGTACCAGGACACCAGTCCTGGCCCTGATCTGAAAAATGGGAGGATACATACCATGAAAAAGTTTCTGTCTTTTGCTCTGGCCCTGACCCTTTGCGCCAGTTTGGCTGCCTGCGGAAACGGCGGCAATACCTCCGGTTCTGACAATACCAGCTCCTCCGGCTCCGGCAGCTCCAGCCAGAACCAGACCAGCGATATGCAGTACGTGAAGGACAAGGGCACCCTGGTGGTGGGCATCACCGAGTTCGAGCCCATGGACTACCAGGACGAGAACGGCAACTGGATCGGCTTTGACGCCGACCTGGCCTCCGCCTTTGCCCAGTATCTGGGCGTGGAGGTCCAGTTCCAGGTCATTGACTGGGACAACAAGGTCATGGAGCTGGACGGCAAGACCATCGACGTGGTCTGGAACGGCATGACCCTCAACGACGAGGTGAAGGCCGCTATGGAGTGCTCCAACCCCTACTTTGACAACGCTCAGGTGGTCATCGTTCCCGCGGACAAGGCCGCTGAGTACCAGACCGTGGAGAGCGTGCAGGACCTGGCTTTCTCCGTGGAGGTAGGCTCCGCCGCCAAGGCCCAGGCTGAGGAGTACGGCTTCAACTACACCGAGGCCGCCGACCAGGCCACCGCTCTGCTGGAGGTCTCCTCCGGCACCGCCGACGCCGCCATCATCGACTATCTGATGTCCGTGGCCATGACCGGCGAGGGCACCAGCTACGCCGACCTCACCTCCACCGTCAGCCTGAACACTGAGCAGTACGGCGTGGGCTTCCGCAAGGGTTCCGACCTGGCGGAGGAACTCAACAAGTTCTTCGCTGAGAAGTACGCCGACGGCACCATGGAGCAGATCGCCGACCAGTACGGCATCGCCGACAAGCTGGTGGAGCAGTAATCAAACCAAACCAACTATATCGTCCCAAGGCAGAGGGCGTTTTCGCCCTCTGCTTTTGGACTGTAATCGGCCTTGGGCCAGAATGATACATAAGGTGGAATGACCATGTTTCTTACCGTCATCGGAGCGCTGAACGAGGGTTTCCTTCAGACGCTGAAGCTGTTTTTTGTCACCCTCGTGGGCGCTCTGCCCCTGGGCCTGATTATTTCCTTCGGCTCCATGAGCCGTCTGGCGCCCCTGTCCCGCCCGGTCCACTGGTACCTGGAGCGGAAAAAGCGCGCCCCCGGCAAGATCGCCCGGCTGCTTCTGGGCTTCCAGCCCATTCGGCTCATCTGCCGCCTGATGGTGTGGATCATCCGGGGCACCCCGCTGATGCTCCAGCTCATCATTATCTTCTACATTCCCGGCAAGGTGCTGGACGCCAGCCCCTGGCCCAGCGGTGAGGCCGGACGCTTTCTGGCCTGCGCGGTGGCCTTCATCATCAACTATGCCTGCTATTTCTCCGAGATCTACCGGGGCGGCATCCAGGGCGTGCCCAAGGGCCAGCAGGAGGCCGGCCAGGTGCTGGGCATGACCAAGAGCCAGATCTTCTTCCATGTCACCCTCCTGCAGATGATCAAGCGCATCGTGCCCCCCATGTCCAATGAGATCATTACCCTGGTGAAGGATACCTCCATCGCCCGCATCATCTCCCTGCAGGAGCTCATCTGGGCGGGCTATGCCTTCCTGAAGACCTCCCACGGCTACTCCGGCCTGCTGTGGCCCCTGTTCTTCACCGGCGTGTACTATCTGATTTTCAACGGCGTGCTCACCCTGCTCTTTGGCTGGGTGGAGAAGAAGCTGAGCTACTTTGGTTAAGGAGGCGTGGAAATGTCTATCTTAGAGGTACAGAACATCGAAAAGCATTTCGGCGCCACCCGGGTGCTGGAGGACATCAGCTTCTCCCTGGAGAAGGGACAGGCCCTGGCCATCATCGGCTCCTCGGGCAGCGGCAAGACCACCCTGCTGCGCTGTCTCAACTTTTTGGAGACCCCCGACCAGGGCGTCATCTCGGTGGGCGGCAATGTGATCTTTGACGCCGCCGACCCGGCCACCCAGCGGGAGAACGAGGTGCGGAAAAAGCGCCTCCACTTTGGCCTGGTGTTCCAGTCCTTTAACCTGTTTCCCCAGTATACGGCGCTGAAAAACGTGACCCTGGCCAAGGAGCTCCTCAGCCAGGAACTGCCCGAGTACAAGCAGAACAAGAAGGTGATTTTGGAGGAGATCCAGGCCGAGGGCCGGGAGCTGCTGGCCAAGATGGGCCTTTCCGAGCGGGCCAACCACTACCCCAGCCAGCTCTCCGGCGGCCAGCAGCAGCGTGTGGCCATCGCCCGGGCCCTAGCGCTGAAGCCGGACATCCTGTGCTTTGACGAGCCCACCTCCGCCCTGGACCCTGAGCTGACCGGAGAAGTGTTGAAGGTCATTCGGGGCCTGGCCGAGCAAAAGACCACCATGATCATCGTGACCCACGAGATGGCCTTTGCCCGGGACGTGGCCGACGAGGTCATGTTTATGGACGGGGGCGTCATTGTGGAGAAGGGCCCGGCCCGGCAGGTCATCGAGCACCCCCGGGAGGAGCGCACCCGCCAGTTCCTGGCCC
>USCO01000115.1 GCA_900553135.1 uncultured Eubacteriales bacterium
AGACCGAGTTCTACATCAACGGCGAGTCCTACAACAGCATTCTGAACCAGTGGTTCAGCCACTACCTCTACAACGTGGACAACGGCATTGAGAATATGGCCGAGGTCACCGTGCAGAACAACACCGACGGCAGCTGGGACACCTACGACCAGTGGCCCGCTGACGGCTCCTTCACCCTCTCCTGCGAGGATGAGGACAACACCGTCACCCTCAGCAGCGACTACTCCGACCTGCAGGGCAGCAAGGAGGCCGCCTTTATCGCCGGCACCTCCGACTCCAGCGCTGTGTATACTTACGACGTGACCGAGGACACCACCATTCAGGGTTCCGTGGCCGTCCACATCAAGGCCGCCACCACCCTGCCCGCCTCCGGCCAGAACGACGCCCTGATGATGAGCGCCATGCTGGTGGATATGGCCGACGAGCCCTTTAACGCCTTCGTCCGCAAGGGCAGCTATGTCACCTCCACCACCCTGGAAGAGGACGGCGCCTGGATCGGCGGCGGCGTGACCAACTACGACCTCATCGAGCTGACCCAGTCCCAGGTGGACTACAAGGTCATTGCCCGGGGCTGGATGGATCTGGCCAACCCCAACGCCGGTTATGACTCCGCCTCCGCTGCCCGCACCGACATGGTGGAGCTGGGCGACGGCACCTACTACGACTACACCCTCTACCTCCAGCCCACTGTCTACACTGTGGAGGAGGGCCACCACCTGGCTCTGGTGATCTTCCCCTATGATCCCGGTCAGGCTTCCTACGACGAGACCTACTCCATCACCATCGACACCACCGCTTCCTATGCGGAGATCCCCGCCAACGGCACCTACACCGTCACCTACTCTGCCCAGGAGGGCGGCTCCGTCGCCTCTGAGACCCAGAGCGGCAGCGCTGTGACCGGCAATGCCCTGGTCACCCTTACCGCCCAGGCCGACAGCGGCTACCACTTCACCGGCTGGCAGGTGAACGGCCAGGACGCGGGCAGCCAGAACCCCGCCCAGTTCACCATCACCGAGAACACCGACATCGTGGCCTGCTTTGCCAAGGACAGCTCCGGCGGTTCTTCCTCCGGCGGCAGCTCCTCCGGCTCCAACCCTGTTACTCCTCCCGAGGAGAACACCCCTGACTTTGCCGACGTGGCCGAGGACGACTGGTTTGCCCAGGCTGTGTCCTTCGTGGCCAGCGAGGGCCTGATGCAGGGCACCGGCGAGGACTCCTTCAGCCCCAACGCCACCACCACCCGCGGCATGATCGTCACCATCCTCTACCAGCTGGAAGGCAAGCCCGCCGTGTCCGGCGCCGCCTTCAGCGACGTGTCCTCCGGTGACTACTACGCCGACGCCGTGGCCTGGGCCGCCCAGCTGGGTCTGGTCTCCGGCTACGGAAACGGCCAGTTCGGCCCCAACGACGCCATCACCCGTGAGCAGACCGCTGCCATCCTCTACGCCTACGCCCAGTACAAGGGATGGGTGAAGGACCAGGCGGACGCCACTCTGGATGGCTTCCAGGACCAGGCTCAGGTCTCTGACTACGCCGTGGAGGCGCTGGCTTGGGCTGTGGACGCCGGGCTCATCAGCGGCACCAGCCAGGACACTCTGTCCCCCGCCGGCACCGCTACCCGCGCCCAGGCGGCCGTGATGCTGATGCACTTCTGCCAGGACGTGGCTCAGTAATCCGATCTTCCTGCAAACAAACAAAAGCCTCCTGACTCTCAGTCAGGAGGCTTTCTTTTCTTGTGCCGAAAAAATCCCCAGAGCCTTGCGGCTCTGGGGATTTTTGATCGTTCCAATGGAATTCAGGCCACGCCGATGGTGATGAGCAGGTTGGCAAAGGTGCGCTGCTCGCCGGTGGAAATGGCCAGACGCACGCCGGGCTTGCAGCAGGCATCATAGAACTCGTACCGGCCCAGCTTGTCCAGCTCCATGCCGTCCAGCATGGTCTGGAACTGGCCGAAAATCTCGGGGGTGGTGCCGTCGGCGGGGTCCATGACCTCCGCCTTCTCAATGTTCACCACGCTCTGGATAGCCGCCAGCACGTCGGTGACGGTGGGCAGGCCGGGGGTCAGACCCAGATAGACGGTCTCCGCCTCGCCGGTCTTGGAGTCCAGGGGGTAGTTGCCGTCGGCAATGAGCACCTTATCCCCGTGGCCGCACAGGGCCAGGGCCGCCATGATATCGGGGTGGATCAGCTTTCCCTTCAGCATTTCCGTTTTCCTCCCTTACTTCTTCTCATCTTCCCGCAGCTGGCCCAGCTTTCCGCCGGGATGGCAGCGGACATACTGCTCGGGGGTCCAGCCGTTCTCCACCTGCAGGGCCACGGACAGGGCCTGGAGGGTGAGCAGCTCGGCCAGAATGGAGTTGCGGGGAGCCCGGTTCAGGGGGCCGCCCTCCTGGCCGATACCGGCAAAGAGGAAGGCATCGCTCTCGTGGGCCAGCCAGCTGTCGGGGTTGCCGGACACGCCGATCACCTTGCAGCCGTTGTTCTTGATGGCCTGGACGGTGGCCTTCAACTCTCCGGTCTCGCCGGAGTTGGAGATGCAGATGACCACATCCCCGGCCACCAGCTGACCGCAGGAGCCGTGGACGGCCTCGGTGCCGTGGAGGAAGTAGCAGGGGTTGCCGGTGGAGGAGAACAGGGACGCCATGTAGGTGGACACATGGCCGGGCTTTCCGATGCCGGTGATGTGGAAGCGGTTGCCCTTGGCCTGGGCGTCCAGGATGAGCTGGGCGGCGGCCTGGTACTCCTGAGCGGTGCGGGCCTTCAGAAAGGCGTTAAACTCCGTATCGACAGCGGCAAAGAACTGCTCCACCGCCTGGTTGGTTTCAGGTTTCAGCATAACAGTGACCTCCTAATCGTTGCAGCGGATGGTACCGCCTGTGTTATTTCAGCGCGTCCAGCTGGGACAGATCAAAGCCGTGGTAGCCCCGCTCCTCCATGAGGGTCTGGACCTCGGAGACGGTGGGCAGGCTGGGCATGGCGCCCATGCGGGAGACGGTGATGGCGGCGGTGTGGCTGGCAAAGGCCAGGGCCTCGCCCTGGGGCAGACCGGCGCACAGGCCGGTGCAGAAGGCCGCCACAAAGGAGTCGCCCGCAGCGGTGGGGTCGGCCACATGGGGCATCTTCACGCACTGGGTGTGGTGGATGCCGTCCTTGCCCGCCACGATGGAGCCGTTTTCGCCCATGGTGATGATGAGGTTTTCCACGCCCCGGGCCTGGAAGGCCTTGGACACGATCTCCACGTCCTCCATGTTGATGCCGTTGGAGACGTCGATGGCGTGGTCAGCCAGCAGGGCGGCCTCGTGCTCATTGGGAGAGAGGTAGGTGGCGCAGGCCAGCAGCTTGTCGGACATGGGGGCGGCGGGGGCGGGGTTGATCATCACCTTGACCCCGGCGTCGTGGGCCCACTGGGCCACCGCCTCGATGACCTCCATGGGCAGCTCAAACTGCATCATCACCAGATCATACTGGCCGATCTCCTCTTTCAGCCAGGCCACATCCTCCACGGTCAGGGTGAAGTTGGCGCCGGGGCACACCGTGATGCGGTTCTGGGCCCCGTGCTCGGTGACCTCCAGCACAATATGGCCCACGCCGGAGGACTCATTCTTGTCCACCGATACGTGGGAGACGTCCACCCCGGCGGCGGCGGCGGTGTCGGTCATGATCTTGCCAAAGGCGTCGTCGCCCACCTGGCCCACCATGGTCACGTGGGCGCCCAGACGGGCGCACTGCACCGCCTGGTTGGCTCCTTTTCCTCCCGGCGCGGTCTGGAATTTCAGACCCACCACAGTCTCTCCCGAGTTGGGCGCGCGCTTGGTGGAGGCGATCAAATCCATCATAAAGCTGCCAACTACCAGGATCTTCGGCTTTTTCAGCATAACAGAACTCCTCCCATTCTGTTTATGAGTTTGGCGCAGGACCGATACGCTTGTAGCCATCCTGCGCCAGAACTCTAATTATTTATTTCTTGTGATTACAGGATGCCCAGCTGCTTGCGGACATAGTTCTCCATGTCGATGAGGCTCTCCACCTCGCCCCGGGCATTCTTGTCCAGCTTGGCCACGTCGGCGCTGCGGGTCACCAGGGACATGGGCACGTCCACCAGATTCTGGTGATACTTGGCGGACACGGGATAGGCGCGCATCTCGATCATGGCGGCGGTGGTCAGGAAGTCGGCCACCAGGCGGGCCTTCTCAGGATCGGAGTCCTTGTGGTCATAGGCCCACTTGTACAGGTCGGGATGGAAGTTGGCCATGACGCCGTTGTAGCCGGCGGAGCCGTGGCAGTAGCTGTCAAACCAGGACTGGGCGTTGGCGTTGAAGATCTTCAGGGGAGTGCCCTCCACCGCCTTGAGCCGCTCGCGGATGAGCTCATAGTCGCAGCAGGTATCCTTCAGGAACACCATGCGGCCCTGAGGAGCCACCTGACGCAGGAAGTCCAGGGAGACCAGACGCTTCCAGGGCATGGGGCACTCATAGATGCCGAAGTCGATCTCGGGGAACTTCTCAAAGATCTCCTGGGCGTTCTTCATGAACACCTCTTCGCCCTCGTTCTTCTGGTCCAGGCGGTTGGACACCAGCACATAGGCGCCGATGCCGGGGATCTTCATCATGTCCTCGATCTGCTTGTACTGGTCGGCCTTGGAGTCGGCGGTGTGGCCGGAAGCCACCACCTGGATGCGGCCGTCCACCGCCTCGGCTACCGCCTTGGCAATGTCCAGCTTCTCCTGCTCGGTGAGAAACGCCATCTCGCTGGACTGACACACGGCAAAGATGCCGGTGCAGCCCTTTTCGATGTACCAATTACACAGGGCCTCGATGGCCTTGAAGTCAGGCTTGTTGTCCTCGGTAAAGGGAGTGATCATAACAGGCCAGACACCGGGATGAATGGAAAACGCCATTTTACTCAACCTCACTTTTTATTCTCTCAGCTAATGTGGGTTCTTACTTGGCCTGGGCAGCCTTCTTGTTCTTGCGGGCCTGGCTGATGGCAGGCAGGACCAGAGACAGAACGGTCAGCACCAGCAGGACCACAGTGATGGGACGGGTCACGAAGATGCTGTAATCACCCATGGACATGGACAGGGCACGGCGGAAGTTGCTCTCGCACAGGTTGCCCAGCAGCAGAGCCAGCACGAAGGGACCCAGAGGCACCTCGCAGCGCTTGCAGATGAAGCCCACGATGCCGGCCACGAACATGACGTACACGTCAAACATGGAGTTGTTGACGGCATAGGAACCCAGGATACAGAAGCCGACCACGACGACCCAGATAAACTCCTGGGGGACCTTCAGGATCAGAGCGGCAAACTTGGTGGACAGCAGGCCCAGAATGAGGATCATGATGTAGCCCACCACCATCAGGCCCATGACGTTGTACACGAACTCGGGCTGCTCCACGAACATCATGGGGCCGGGCTGCATGCCGTACATCATCAGGGAGCCGATCAGCACGGCGGTCACGCCGTCGCCGGGGATGCCCAGGGTCATCATGGTGGTCATAGCGCCGCCGATGACCGCGTTGTTGGCGCAGGAGGTAACGGCCAGGCCGTTGACAGCACCCTTACCAAACTCGTCGGGGTGCTTGGAGAAGTTCTTGGTCTGCTGCCAGCAGATGATGGCAGCGATGTCGCCGCCGGTGCCGGGCACGGCGCCGATAACGGCGGAGATCAGGCCGCACACCAGGGTGGGGATCACACTGCCCTTGGTCTCCTTGGGGGTGGGGAAGGCCTCGGCGGTGTTGCTCACCAGCTGAGCCTGCTTGCGGGCCTCCTTGTCGGCGGCGGAGCGGTTGCTGATCTGGTAGAGCACCTCGCCAACGCCGAACATACCGACCATGACCACCACGAACTCAATGCCGTCCATCATCTTGATCTGACCAAAGGTGAAGCGCAGGCTGCCGGTCATGGGGTCCATGCCGATGGTGGAGACCATCAGGCCCAGGGCGCCGGCCAGCAGGCCCTTCAGGATGTTGCCGCCGGACACGCCGATCATCATGGACAGACCGAACAGAGCCATGGCGAACATCTCCGGAGGACCAAAGCGCAGAGCGAAGTTGGCCACGGGGAAGGCGAAGAGGATCAGCACCATGGAACCGATCAGGCCGCCGATGACGGAGTAGATGGTGTTCATGTTCAGGGCCTTTTTCACCTTGCCCTGGGTGACCATGTAGTAGCCGTCAAAGGTCTGAGCGATGGATGCGGGGGTACCGGGGGTGTTGATGAGGATGGCGGAAATACCGCCGGCCCAAATGGCGGAGTTATAGATACCCAGCAGAACGGCCATGCCCTGAGCGGGCTCCAGCCAGAAGGTCAGCGGGGTCAGAATGGCAATGCCCATGGTGGCGGACAGGCCGGGCAGCGTACCGATGACCATACCGGCCACCACGCCCAACACACAGTAGAAGAATACGTCGGTGGTAAAGATGGTCAGAAAGGTATTGATTAACAAATCCATACGATTCCCTCCCTTACAGCATGTTCAGGCCCACCTTGAGTACCAGGGTGAACACATAGTAGGTGCTCACCGAGTACACCACAGCCAGAATCGCGGCGGGGATGGGCTTGATCTTGTACAGCAGGGCCAGGCCCAGAGAAAGGACCATGCTGGCCACGATGTAGTGAATGAGATTCCACAGAACCAGGAACACGACAAACAGCACCAGGGAGATCAGGATAGCGATGCGGTTGTCCGTCGTGATAGATTTCATATCAAAGTAGGTAACCTTGTTTTTGGCTCCCATGGCCACGATGACCAGGGAAACGACCATAACAAGAATGGAAATCCCAATGGGGAAGGCGGCGGGACCGGGGGTGCCGTCCTTCGCCGTGCTGCTGGGCATCTGCATGGACATGACC
>USCO01000116.1 GCA_900553135.1 uncultured Eubacteriales bacterium
GCCCCCTGGGCAAGCTGCCCAGGGGGCGCTCTTTTTTTCCACAAATCAGGGTCAGGTTGGGGAAACATTTCCCACCGGGAACTCCAGCACACCGGCGGCTCCGGCGGCAATCTCATACTTTTCAAACACCACCACAATGGCGCCGTCCTCCCGGAGATAGAAGCCCCGGTCCTCGCCCATCAGGCTCTCCAGGTCCACTCCATCAAAGAGCAGGGCCTTCTCCTCCTGGTCCCAGCCCTCCAGCTGCTGCTCCACCGCTGCAGCGGCAATGGCGGCATAGTCGGGCCCCAGCAGGTCCCGCAGGGTCAGTTCCTTCCCCGTCTCCAGGTCCAGGTTATAGAAGTACTGCTGGAAGTAGGCGCTGGCCAGGGTCTCGGTCTTGGTGATGACAAAGGACAGGTACTCCTGGGACATGCGCTTGGCCTGATAGTCCACCTTTATGGTGATGGGCTGGAATTCCTCCGCCTTGCCTCCCGTCTCCAAATAGGCCTGGTAGTACTCCTTGGCCCGCTGGCGGCTGTCCTCCACCTCCTCCTGGATGGCGCTGGAGATCTCCAGATTCACCCGCTGGGCCAGCTCGCCCTGGCCGTCCACCTCGACCTGGGGGATCTGAACATCCACATAGCTGGTCTCATCCTGCTGCTGGTAGCTGCGGAAGGTGACCACCCGGCACAGCTCCCCCAGCACCGGCACCTGGTAGACCGCCTGGGCAAAGGCCGGAGCGGTATTCAGGGCCAGCAGGAAGCAGGCGCACAGCCCGGCCGCCATTCCTCCGGCCCACTTGCTCCAATTTTGCCGGGGCTTGGGAGCCAGCCCCACGGCGATGGCCCGCTCCATCCGCCGGGACAGGTCCTGGGGCACCGGCGTCTCCTGATACGCTTGTTTGCTCTGCTCCATGGCCGCCGAAAAACGGCTTCGCTTCTCCTGCTCCATTTTAAGCCTCCTTCAAACTTTCCCGCAGCTTGCCCAGGGCCTTGTACAGCCGGGACTTCACCGTGTTCAGGTTGGTCTCCGTGATCTGGGCGATCTCGCTGAGCTGCATCCCCTCATAAAACCGGAGGATCACCACCGTTTTCAGCTTGGGCGACAGGGCGTCCACCGCCCGCTCCAGCATCTCCTGGTCCGCCATGCGATCCTCGCAGCTCTCCTGAATTCCCGAGGGGGGCTGAGGCAGGTAGACCACCCGGCCGTTGCGGCGGTAGAAGGTGATGCACTCCCGCACCAGGATGCGGTAAAACCAGGCCTTCACCGCCCCGGGGTCCCGCAGGCTGTCCCGGTGCTGCAGGGCCTTGACCACGGCGTCCTGCACCAGGTCCATGGCAAGGTCCGGGTCCCCCACATACTGCTTGGCTACCCGGTAAAAATAGGTCTGATTTTCCCGCAGAAAGGAGACAAGCTCCTCTTCCTTTTCCTGATTCACGGCGTTCACCTGCCTTTTCTATGTTAAGGACGCCCTGGGCCCCTGAAAAGTTTGCTTTTGGCTCTCTTTTTTATAAAACACAGTCCCGGCACCCAAACAGGTGCCGGGACTGTACCGCTCTATAGTTTTGCTTTGCAGCTCGCTGGGACTCTTACAGGCCCAGAGCCTCCTTGACCTTGCCGATGATCAGCTCGGCGATGTCGCGGGAAGCGTCGGTGGACTGAGCGCCCAGGTGAGGAGTGACGATGAAGTTGTCGCACTCAAACAGGGGGGAGTCGAAGGTAGCGCCCTCGGTCAGGCCGCCGGCAGCCAGCTCGTTCTCCATAACGTCGGAGGCGTAGCCGCCGATCTTGCCGGCCTTCAGAGCCTCGTACATATCCTTCTCGTTGACGATGCCGCCGCGGGCCATGTTCAGAACCACAGCGTCGGGCTTCATCTCGGAGATGGACTTGGCGTTGAACAGGTTCTTGGTCTCGGGGGTCAGAGGCATGTGGATGGTGACGTAGTCGGAGTTCTTCAGCACCTCGTCGATGCTCATGCTGGTGGCCTGCTGCTCCTCAAACACGTGAGCGGGCAGATAGGGATCGTAAGCCACGATGTTCATCTTGAAGGCGCGGCCCAGCTCGCCCACGCGCTGGCCGATGCGGCCAAAGCCCAAGATACCCAGGGTCTTGCCGCGCAGCTCGCGGCCCACAAACTTATACTTGTCCCAGTTCTTGTTCACCTTCACGTCGGCGTTGGCGGGAATGGTGTGGCGGGACAGGTCCAGCATCTTGGAAATGGTCAGCTCGGCCACGGCGTTGGCGTTCATGCCGGGAGCGTTGAAGACCTGGATGCCCTTGGCCTTGGCGGTATCCAGATCAATGTGGTTCAGGCCCACGGAGCAAACACCGATGACCTTCAGGTTCTTGGCGGCGTCCAGGATCTCCTTGTTGATGGCGGGGTCAACGCGCATGATCAGCACATCATAGTCGGGGATCAGCTTGGCCAGCTCCTCCTGGGTGGGCAGCATGTGGGTATCCACCTGCATATACTTGCTGAATTCCTCGGCGATAGAGCTGTGGACGGCGTCAATGATCAGGCATTTCATGATAAACAATCTTCCTTTCTCATCTCATTATCAATGGGTTTCTTTTCCATTGGTACCAATAAGGTTATTGCTTCGCTCTTTGTTGTGGAAAAGAATTTTTCCATGCGTTTTCCGCATATCTTTTCCTTTTCCACAAGGAGTTCCCATCATTTTTTCCTATCTTTTAACCTTATTAAACCATAAATTCTTCATTCCGAACAGCAGATTTTTCCCAGTGGTTGCCACAGCCTTTTGGCTGTGATATAATAGCTTTATCCCAAGAAAAGAATGAAGGACTTCCTTCATAATGGGAAGTCCGAGGGGAGGCACGCCATTGAACTTTTTGCATTTGAAGTATTTCCTGCTTGTGGCAGAAGAACTGAACATCACCCGGGCCGCCGAACGCCTGTACATCTCCCAGCAGTCCCTCAGCAACCACATCAGCAACATGGAGCGGGAGCTGGACGTAAAGCTCTTTACCCGCTCCCCCAAGCTGTCTCTGACCTATGCCGGAGACCTGCTGGTGGAGACCGCTACCCAAATTCTGGACCTGCACAGCCAGTATCTGGCCAAGGTGGGCGACATCAACCGCCACTACATGGGCGTGCTGCGCCTTGGCATCTCCCACACCTGTGGTCTTGCCCTGCTGCCCGAGATCCTGCCCCAGTTTCAGGCGGAGTTCCCCATGGTGGAATTTTCCCTGTACGAGGGAAACTCCACCCACCTGGAGGACGAGCTGGCCCACGGCCGTGTGGACCTCATTGTCTGCTTCCAGCCCATTATGATGGAGGGCGTGGAGGTGGTCCCCCTCACCGAGGAGGACCTGATTTTGGTGGTGCCGAAAATTTTCACCGACCAGATTTTCGGAGAGCGGGCCGACGAGATTCGGGCCCAGTACGCTGCCGGGGCGGATATCGACGCCTTCCAGCACATGCCCTTCATTCTCATCAAACGGGGCAACCGCACCCGCAGCATTGTGGATCAGTACTTCAGCCGCCACTTTTTTAAACCCAAGCTCATTCTGGAGACGGAGAACACCATCACCACCCTGGCCATGGCCGAGGCGGGGGTGGGCATCACCATCTGTCCCGAGCTGTTTTTGAAAACCATCCACGTCACCGCCTCCCAGTCCTCCACGGACAAGCTGGACCTGTTCCCCCTCACCGATCCCTCCACCATCAGCCGCCTTGTGGTAGGCTACCGCCGGGACCGGTACCTCTCCCACTTTGGAGAGCGGTTCATTGAACTGACCCAGCAGGCCCTGAAGAGTTGATCTGATATGATTTTCAAATACGATACGGAATAAAAAGGAGCTGTTTTACCATGGGTAAGCTGACCGGAAAGACCGCCCTCATCACCGGCGCCTCCAAGGGCATCGGCGAGGGAATCGCCCGTACCTTCCTGAAACACGGAGCCAAAGTGATCCTGGCCGCCCGGGGCGCCGCCGTAGAGGAGCTGGCCGCCCAGCTGGGCGAGAACGCCATGGCGGTGCGTATGGACGTGTCCGACCCCGCCAGTGTGAAGGCCGGGGTGGAGACCGCCCAGGCCGCCTTTGGTCCCATCGACATCCTGGTGTCCAACGCCGGCATCTGCAAGCTGGGAGATTTTCTTACCCAGAGCGATGCGGACCGGGACGCCCACCTGGACATCAATGTGAAGGGCGCCTGGAACACCTGTAAGGCGGTGATTCCCGGCATGCTGGAGCGGAAATGGGGCAAGATCGTCATTATGTCCTCCGTCACCGGCGACATGGTGGCCGACCCCGGCGAGGCCGCCTATGCCATGAGCAAGGCCGCCCTGGTGGGTCTCACCAAGGCCCTGGCCCGGGAGTTTGCCCCCACCATCAACGTCAACGCCATCTGCCCGGGCTATGTGCTCACCCCCATGGTGAAGGGGATGGCCCAGCAGTCCTGCCCGGACAACCCCCAGAGCGTCATCGACGGCATCGCCTCCGCCATCCCTCTGGGCCGTCTGGCCGATCCCACCGAGGTGGGCGAGCTGGCCGCCTTCCTGGCCAGCGACGAGGCCAGCTACCTCACCGGCGCCCAGTTCGTCATTGACGGCGGCTCCACCCTTCCCGAAACCAGCACCATGGGCGTGTAACGCCATCGTTTCTTCCCCGGCCATCCGGCCGGGGATTTTTTATGACCGCTACGGGAAGATCACCCCCGCCTCCGGGGCGATTTCCTGGCATGCCATGAGCTGCTCCACCGTGACAAAGCAAAATCCCCGCTCCCCCAGCCGGTCCACGATCTCCAGCGCGGCCTGGACCGAGCTGGGGTACATGTCGTGGAGGAGAATGATATCCCCGTCCTTGGCATTGGACACCACGTGGTCCACGATGCGGGCTGTGTTTTTGTCCTTCCAGTCCTCCGGGTCCACCGACCACAGAATAATGGGACTGTCCGCGCAGGCCTTCACGCAGCTGTTCACCAGGCCAAAGGGCGGGCGCAGCCAGTAGTCCCCTGGCCCCAGGGCCTGGGTCAGGGCCTGGCGTCCCTTCTGGATTTCACAGGCCACCTGAGCGGAGGAGAGCCCGGTGAGCTGGGTGTGGCTGTAGGTATGCACGCCAATCTGATGGCCCTCCCGGGCCATGCGCTGCAAAAGCGCCTCGTTGCCTTTTACTCGGCTACCCACCACAAAAAAAGTGGCCGGGACCTTGCGCTGGGCCAGGCCGTCCAGCAGCTGGGTGGTGGTACTGCGCCGGGGACCGTCATCAAAGGTGAGGGCCACCATGGGCATCTCCATCTCTTCCTCCCCCGCCGCCGGTGCGGTCTGTTCCTCCGCTCCAGGAGCCATGACAAACAAAAAACAGGCCGCCAGCAGCCCCAAGCCGGTGCCCCGTAATCTGCCCATGCTTCCATCTCCTTTCGCCCTTCGCTACAAAACAGTATGGAACGTTTGGGTCCTGTTTTTTCTCCACAGTTTTTGTTAATCTTCCTTTCTTTTCAAAAAGATCTGTTAGCCTGTGCGATCCACATAGGCCCCACTTGAAGGTGACATATTGGAATGCTATACTTAAAGAAACATAAATGTAACGTGTTCCCCAAAAAGTCTAAAGAGGAGTTTGCTGAATATGTCTACTTATTTTTTAAAATTACATCAAAAAAATAAGCAAAATCGATGTTCAAAAATTTTACTCATTACCTTAACTTTGATTTTATTGGGCAGCCTAACTGCCTGTACCTCCAACAAAAGTTCAACACCTACTTATTCCGTAACAATTGCCGTGGAGTCAGAAGGAAATTGGTTTTTCAACAAGTACGACTTTAGTGTTGAAGTCGATGAAGAAAAACTGTTTGCCCTTGCACACGGTGACAAAGAAAAGGACACAATAAAGCTGGAAACAGGATCGCACGCAATTACCATCACAACCGCTGATCTTAGTAGCAATAATAAGGTCACTATTCCCATCGAGGTAGGGACAGATCAAGAATATACCTATAAGATTTCTTGTGAAAACTCTAAATTTGTCGTGACTGATTCTTTAGGGGTATCTTACGATAGTTCTGTAAAAGATAGTGTGATTGCTGATCCTACATCTCTAATCCCTGTGGATGCAGAGGTTTTAGATATTGATCGGGCAACACTTTGTAGTCATCCGTTTGTTTTAGAGGGGAACTATGTTCGGACAGTTGTTGTCCCCACCAAAATTGACGACACCTATTTTGAAGCAGAAGCATCCGATGAAGAAGCTAAATTCCTGATTTTCTGGCATGAAGACTTCGAAAATGCTGTAAAAAATATTAGTGCAGGACAGCCAGTCACAATCATAGGCAAAGTATCTGGCTATGCAACTGCATACAACACGGTACACATCGAGGATGCTGTTACTGATTCCACCAACCCAGCAGAATTGCAAGCCAAATTAGAGACAGCAGCCGAAAATAATAATCAGCTTCTCCATAAGATGACACTGGAATCTTTTGAAAAAGCTTTTAATAGCAAAACAGTTGCCGCAGAGCTTGAATTTGTATGTGAGCAAACTGATATTGATATCAATGGCATATTCAATATTGAGGCATCTGATGACTGGACTGGCGGTAAAAGGTTTACTTTCTGGTATATGGATTTTGGCACATCTAACCATGCCGTTCTTACAATCGCTTGTAATGCGGATTTCTCAATTCAGTCTTTAAAATATGAAGGTATCGCAATATATGAACGTGGTTATGAGCCATATTCTATAAAAGACTATATCTCCACTTCCAGCTACGATACTGCATATAGTTTGTTTATTCTTAGTCAAAACAGGATTGAAACTCTTTTAAAATATCCTTCCACAGCAAAATTTGACCCAGATTATAGTTATACATGTAGCAGTAATATCTACACAA
>USCO01000117.1 GCA_900553135.1 uncultured Eubacteriales bacterium
TTCTAGGCCGCCACCGCGGGATCACCAAGGTGAGCCCCAACAAGTCCCTGGAGGGATACATCGGCGGCATCATCGCCGGCGCTTTGTTCCTGCTCATTTACGGCGTGGTGCTCCAGAAGTTTGCCGGACTGACGGCCTCTCTGCCCGTGATGGCCCTGTACGGCCTGCTGGGCAGCGCGGTGACCGAGCTGGGCGACCTGTCCTTCTCTCTGGTGAAGCGGGAGTACGGCGTGAAGGACTACGGTAATCTCCTGCCCGGACACGGCGGAATGCTGGACCGGTTCGATTCCATGACCTTCGCCGCCCCCATGCTGCTGATCCTGGTGGAGTTGCTGCCCGCCTTTTAAGTACCTTTTGGCCCTTCGGAGAAAAGAGGGAACAATGAAACAACGCATTTCGATCTTAGGTTCTACCGGCTCTATTGGCCGCCAGTCCCTGGACGTCATGTCCGCCTGCGGGATGGAGGCGGTGGCCCTGACGGCCAACTCCAACGTGGCGCGCATGGAGGAGCAG
This sequence comes from uncultured Eubacteriales bacterium, assembly GCA_900553135.1. Lineage (GTDB taxonomy): Bacteria > Bacillota > Clostridia > Oscillospirales > Oscillospiraceae > Lawsonibacter. The sequence goes on from USCO01000117.1 coordinate 514, forward strand.
GTGCGCCAGTTCCGTCCGGAGCTGGCCGTGATGATGGATGAGGATGCGGCCCGGGACCTGCGGGCCCGGCTGGCCGACACCCCGGTGCGGGTGGCCAGCGGCCTGGAGGGCCTGCTGGAGGCCGCCGAGCTTCCCGCCGCCGACACGGTGGTTACCGCCGTGGTAGGCATGATCGGCCTGCGCCCCACCATGGCCGCCATCCGGGAGGGCAAGCGCATCGCCCTGGCCAACAAGGAGACCCTGGTGTGCGCAGGCACCCTGGTGATGGAGGAGGCCCGGGACTACGGGGCTGAGATCGTGCCCGTGGATTCCGAGCACTCCGCTCTGTTCCAGTCTCTCCAGGCCAGCCACGACAGGGGAGAGGTGAAGCGCCTGATTCTCACCTGCTCCGGCGGCCCCTTCTTCGGCAAGAAACGCGAGGAACTGGAAGGGATGACAAGGGAAGATGCCTTACGGCATCCCAACTGGTCCATGGGTGCAAAGATCACTGTGGACTCCGCTACACTGATGAACAAGGGCCTGGAGTTTATCGAGGCCATGCACTTGTATCAGATGCCCCCGGAGAAAATTTCCATCGTCATTCACCGGGAGAGTATTATTCACTCCCTGGTGGAATACTGTGATAATGCAGTGATCGCCCAGCTGGGCACGCCGGATATGCGTCTGCCCATCCAGTATGCCCTGACCTGGCCCCGGCGCACGCCTGGTCCCGCCAATCCCCTGGACCTGTGCAGCTGCGGCCCTCTGACCTTCGCCCAGCCCGATATGGAGACCTTCCGGTGTCTGCCCCTGGCCCTTCAGGCGGCCCGTACGGGGGGCAGCGCGGGCGCCATCCTCAACGGCGCCAACGAGGCGGCGGTGGCCCTGTTCCTGGAAGGAAAAATTGGATTTTTGGAGATCGCCGACCGGGTGGAGAAAGCCATGTCCCGGGTCAGCGTGATCCAGGAACCCTCCATGACCCAGATCCTGGAGGCGGATGCTGCCGCCCGGGAAGCGGTTTTGGCGGGGTGAACCCGTGTATGACAGAGACCGCTGGCGGCTTTTTCGGCTGCCAGCGGCTCTGCAGATTTTGGAGGTCCTATGTATATCATTCTGGCAATTCTGATTTTTGGTGTTTTGATCGCGGTACATGAGTTCGGCCACTTTATTTTTGCCAAGCTCTTTCATATCCGAGTCAACGAATTTTCCATCGGTATGGGTCCGGCAATATGGAAGAAGGAGAAAGGGGAGACCCTTTACAGCTTCCGTATTCTGCCCATTGGCGGATACTGTGCCATGGAGGGAGAGGATGACGATTCCGCCGATCCCAGAGCCTTCGGCAAGGCGGCCGGATGGAAAAAGGTGATCGTGCTGGTGGCGGGCGCAGCCATGAATTTCCTCACGGGCCTGCTCATCGTCCTGGTGCTGTATGCCCCGGCCAAGGGTTTCTATGTGGAGACCTATGCCGGTCCTCTGGAGGGCTACGGCACCGAGGACTACGGACTTCAGGAGGGGGACCGCTTTATCGGCGTGGACGGCCACCGGGTGCTGACCTACGGAAACGCTCAGTTCTACCTGAACCGCGCAGGAAACACCGTGGACTTTGTGGTGGAGCGCGACGGCCAGGAGGTGCGGCTGGACAATGTGTCCCTGCCCCGGCAGCAGCGGGTGGATGAGAACGGTCAGACCACCAACTACCGGGGAATCTCCGTAGGCCGTGAGGCCATTCCCGCCACCCTGGGCACCAAACTCAGTTACAGCTGGAATTGTACCATTGATTTTGTCCGCCTGGTGTGGGTCAGCCTGGGCGACCTGCTCAGCGGCGCCGTGGGCGTGCGGGACCTGTCCGGCCCTGTGGGCATTGTGGACACCATGAACCAGGTGGGCAGCCAGTCTGCCAGCCTGCGGGCGGGCATCGAGAACCTGATGTGGCTGGGAGCCCTTATCGCGGTGAACCTGGCGGTGATGAACCTGCTGCCTCTGCCCGCCCTGGACGGCGGCCGGGTGTTCTTCCTGCTGCTCAACGGGGTGCTGACCCTGCTGTTCCGCAAGAAAATCCCTGCAAAATATGAGGGATATGTCCATCTGGCCGGCCTGGCTGCCCTGATGACCCTGATGCTCATGGTCACCTTCAGCGACATCGGCAAGATCTTTGCGCGCTAAGTCCTTTTCTCGAGAGAAAAGGACCAAAAGAGTTTTCTTGCGAATCTTCGATTTGCTTCTGGTGTTTCTTTCAGACTTACCAAATATATCACCTGTGCAAAATGTAATTTTGCACCCAAACGTTTTTGCCCCCGCTTTTTTCAAAAAGCGGGCGGGGTCCCGGGGCAGAGCCCCGGGGGAGGAGGAAGTATGACCAAACAGATCCACGTAGGAAACGTCGCCGTGGGCGGCGGCGCACCGGTTTCCATCCAATCCATGACCAACACCCGCACCGACGACGTAGAGGCCACCCTGCGCCAGATCCGGGAGCTGGCCGCTGCCGGGTGCCAGATCATCCGGGTCGCCGTGCCCGACATGGCGGCGGCCCGGGCGGTGGGCAAGATCAAAGAGCAGTGTCCCATCCCCCTGGTGGTGGACATCCACTTCGACTACAAGCTGGCCCTGGAGGCCATCGCCGCCGGAGCGGACAAGGTGCGGATCAACCCGGGCAACATCGGCGACAAGGACCGGGTCAAAGCGGTGGCCGACGCCTGCCGCCAGCGGGGCGTGCCCATCCGCATCGGCGTCAACGGCGGCTCCCTGGAAAAACCCCTGCTGGCCAAATACGGCGGCGTGTGCCCCGAGGCCATGGTGGAGTCCGCCTTCGGCCACATCCGGCTGCTGGAGCAGTTCAACTTTGACGACATCTGCGTCTCCCTGAAATCCTCCAGCGTGCCCATGACCATGAAAGCCTATCAGCTGATGAGTCAGGAAAGCAATTACCCTTTACATATCGGTGTCACCGAAGCGGGCACTGTGCGCATGGGCACCCTGAAATCTGCCGTGGGCATCGGCGGCCTGCTGGCCATGGGAATCGGCGACACCATGCGGGTGTCCCTGTCCGCCGACCCGGTGGAGGAGGTCTACGCCGCCCGGGACATCCTGAAGGCGGCGGGCGTGCGGAAGGAGGGTGCCGAGCTGGTTTCCTGCCCCACCTGCGGCCGCACCCGCATCGACCTCATCTCCCTTGCCAATGAAGTAGAGCAGCGGCTGAAGGCGGTAGAAAAACCCATCACCGTGGCCGTCATGGGCTGCGTGGTCAACGGCCCCGGCGAAGCCAGCGCCGCGGACTGCGGCATTGCCGGCGGCGTAGGGGAGGGCCTGCTGTTCAAGAAGGGCCAGATCGTGAAAAAGGTCCCCCAGGACCAGCTGGTGGACGAGCTGTTTGCCCTCATTGATACTCTCTGAACTCATCGAGGAGCGTTACCAATATGTCCCAAAAGATACCGTTTTTACAGATGTTCGCCGCCCTGACCCAGTGGCAGGAGTTTGTCAACGCCATGGAGGGCTGGCTCATTGTGGAGGCCGCCATCGACCGGCAAAGCCGCAGCGCGGTGGTCACCCTGGAAGGGGCGGCGGGCGCCGGTCCCAACCTGATCGCCCAGGCCCAGGAGGCCGTGGCCCGGTGTTATGGGCTGAACTCTGTAAAGCTAAATTGCATTACAACAAAAGAGCCGGAAACGCCTGCTCCGGTCCAGCCTCAACCCGAAGCTAAGGCCGAGCCCAAGCCTGAGCCCAAGTCCGCGGAACCCGCCCAGAAGACGGCTCCCGCTCCTGTTGCAGCGGAGGAAGAGAAGCCCGCTGAACCTGTGGACGCCTTTGCCCGGGCCGAAGCCATCCGGGCCGCTGCCCTGAAAAAGGTGAAGCACAGCGCTCCCGCTGCCAAGAAGGGGAGCGGCAAGAAGGACGGCGGCAAGGCCATCTTCGGACGGAAGATCCGCCGTGCCCCCATTCCCATCGGGGACCTGGAGCTGGACATGGGCTACGTGGTGGTGGAGGGCGACGTGTTCGCCATCGAGAACCGGGAGCTGAAAAAGCGCAACTCCTGGGTGGTGGCCTTTGACGTCACCGACTATACCGGCTCCATCCGGGTGAGCAAGTTCTTCCCCCAGGCAGACGAGGCCAAACCCTTGGTAGACGGAGTGAAGAAAGGAATGCACCTTGTCATCCAGGGGCGGCTGAACATGGACCGTTTCTACGGCGACATGGTGCTGGAGCCCACGGCGGTGTGCCTGGGCGAAAAGACCATGCGCATGGACAACGCCCCGGAGAAGCGGGTGGAGCTCCACCTGCACACCACCATGTCGGCCATGGACGCCCTGACGGCGGTTGGGCCCAAGCTGGGCCCGGAGAAGAACGTGGTCAAGCGGGCCCAGGCCTGGGGCCACCGGGCCATCGCCATCACCGACCACGGCGTAGCTCAGTCCTTCCCCGACGCCTGGCACTCGGCCAAGGGGATCAAAATTCTCTATGGCGTAGAATCCTACTTTCTCAACGACGTGGACGACCGGGTGGTGGTCCACGGCCAGCCCTGCCAGGATTTTCCCCAAGAAATCGTCTGCTTTGACATTGAGACCACCGGCCTGGACAAGCGGCGGGAGGTCATCATTGAGATCGGCGCGGCGGTGCTGAAAAACGGGGAGGTCACTGACACCTTTAACACCTTCGTGGCCCCGGGGCGCATTTTAAGCCCGGAAATCATCCACCTTACCGGCATCACCGACGAGATGCTGGTGGGCGCGCCCTCCCAGGAGGAGGCCCTGCGGGCTTTCCTTGACTTCGTGGGGGACCGGCCCCTGGCCGCCCACAACGCCGAGTTCGACATGGGCTTTATCTCCGCCGGGTGCCGTAAGTACGGCATTCCGTTCAAAAATCCCTCCATTGACAGCCTGATCCTGGCCCAGAACCTGCTGCCCGAGCTTGGCAAGTACAAGCTGGACATTGTGGCGGAATATCTCCAGCTACCCGCCTTCAACCACCACCGGGCCAGCGACGACGCCGCCACCGTGGCCTACATGCTGCCTCCCTTCTTTGAAAAGCTGGAGGCCATGGGGGTCCACCGCCTGGAGGACATCAACGCCGCCATGCCAAAGCTGCGCAAGGGCGGAAAGGCCCGGCGGCAGCCCAAGCACCTCATCGTCCTGGCCAAGGACCAGACGGGACTGCGGAACCTCTATAAGCTCATCTCCCTGGCCCACCTGGAGCACTTTAAGCGCTATCCCATCATGCCTAAGTCGGTCATTAACGAGAACCGGGAAGGACTTATCATCGGCTCGGCCTGCGAGGCGGGCGAGCTGTTCCAGGCCGTGGTGGCCGACAAGGACTGGGAGGAGCTCAAGCGCATCGCCTCCTGGTACGACTTTTTGGAGATTCAGCCCATCTGCAACAACCAGTTCATGCTGCGCAAGGGCATGGTGCGAAGCGAGGAGGAGCTGCGGGACTTCAACCGAACCATCGTGCGTCTGGGCGAGGAGCTGGGCAAGCCGGTGTGCGCCACCGGCGACGTCCACTTCCTGGACCCCGAGGACGAGATTTACCGCCACATCCTCCTGGCCAGTAAGGGCTTTGAGGACGCCGACGAGTCCTTGCCCATCTACTTCAAAACCACCGAGGAGATGCTCCAGGAGTTTGCTTACCTGGGGAAGGAGAAGGCCTACGAGGTGGTGGTGAAAAACACCAACCTTATTGCCGACTGGTGCGACCCCATCGAGCCCCTGCCCAAGGGATTGTTTGCCCCCAAGCTGGAGGACTCCGACGGGGAGCTGAAGCGCCTGGTGTGGGGCAAGGCCCACGAGCTCTACGGCGAGGAGCCGCCCCAGATCGTGGTGGACCGTATCAACGTGGAGCTGGGCGACATCATCCGGTGTAAGTACGACGTCATTTATATGTCCGCCCAGAAGCTGGTGCAGAACTCCCTGGAGCACGGCTACCTGGTGGGCTCCCGTGGATCGGTGGGCTCCTCTCTGGTGGCCTTCATGTCGGGCATCACGGAGGTAAACTCCCTGCCCGCCCACTACCGCTGCCCCAAGTGCAAGCACTCCGACTTTGACTACGCCCAGGACCCCGCCCATCCCTACGGCTGCGGCGCGGACATGCCCGACGCCAACTGTCCCATCTGCGGCACGCCCTATATGAAGGACGGCTTCAACATCCCCTTCGAGACCTTCCTGGGCTTCGGCGGCGACAAGG
>USCO01000118.1 GCA_900553135.1 uncultured Eubacteriales bacterium
AGAACGCAGGCACATTTTTCCCCGTCTCGCAGCAGCTCCAGAATGGCCAGACGCTTGGGGTCGCAGAAGGCCTTGAAAATCCGGGCGTTTTCCTGGTGGCGGTCCATGGGCTCACCTCACATCAAAAATATTTGATATGAGTATAGCAGGCTTTCCTGTTCCTGTCAAGCAAAAAGGCTGGGTGAAGCAAACGCTTCACCCAGCCTCGAAATCAAAGGGGAGGATTACTCCTTCTCGAAGACATCCTTGCCCATGCCGCAGATGGGGCAGACCCAATCCTCAGCGACCTGCTCCCAGGGGGTGCCGGGAGCCACGCCGTTATCAGGATCGCCAACAGCGGGATCATAGACGTAGCCACAGGGGCAAACATACTTATCCATGTTTGGTACTCCTTATATTAAGTAGTTGTGATCTGTCAGCAGAGATTAGCCGAAGTAGCGCTTCAGCTCGTGCTCACAAGCTCCATATCCTGCGCTTCCGGATAAACCCGAAAGCGCACTCATTTCGCTGCTCGTCCTCTCCCATGCAAACCCGCTTCGCTGGGCTTTGCATGGGGTAACGGAAGGGAGAAAATTAGCCGAAGTAACGCTTCAGCAGGCCCTCGAAAGCCTTGCCGTGGCGAGCCTCGTCGCGAGCCATCTCATGAACGGTGTCGTGGATGGCGTCCAGGTTGTGCTGCTTGGCCAGCTTAGCCAGCTCGAACTTGCCGGCGGTAGCGCCGTTCTCGGCGTCAACGCGCATCTCCAGGTTCTTCTTGGTGGAGTCGGTCACGACCTCGCCCAGCAGCTCGGCGAACTTGGCAGCGTGCTCAGCCTCCTCATAAGCGGCCTTCTCCCAGTACAGACCGATCTCGGGGTAACCCTCGCGGTGAGCCACACGGGCCATAGCCAGGTACATACCGACCTCGGTGCACTCGCCCTGGAAGTTCTCACGCAGGCCCTGCATGATCTCCTCGGGAGCGCCCTGAGCCACGCCTACCACGTGCTCGGCAGCCCAGCTCTTCTCACCGGCCTGCTCCACGAACTTCTCCTTGGGAGCCTTGCAGATGGGGCAGATCTCGGGAGCCTCAGCGCCCTCGTAAACATAACCGCAAACAGAACAAACGAACTTCTTCATGATAAAACGTCCTCCTCATTAGAATTTGATTGCATACATTTTTGACATTTGCCATAGAACGTCAGTTCATGGCGTTCCACCTGTAAACAATATTCCTTTTCGACGGCCTTTGTCAACCCTAGATTCACCGGAATCCGGTGCAGGTCCATCACGGCGCCGCAGGTGGTACAAACAAAGTGGCTGTGGGGGGTGGTATCAGCGTCGAAGCGCTCCTGACCGTTGACCACACCGACGCTTTGAATCACGCCTTGCTGTTGAAACAGCAGCAGGTTGCGGTAAACGGTCCCCAGACTTAAATCCGGGTGAGTGGCCTTCAGCGTGTGGTAGAGCCACTCGGCGGATGAGCATCGGAACTGCGCAGGGCAGTTAAAATCGCCTCCCGCTTCTTGCTGTAACGAGTGGTTCGCTCCACGATTTGACCTCCTTAACAGTAGTAATTCTTGTTTGCAAGAAGAATATAGCATACTTTATCCTACTTGTAAAGAGGGAATTCAAAAATTTTCGAAAAAACTTTTTCGGCTCAGCGGCCCAGGCGGTGGAGGATGGATTCCTCCACCCGGTCGCCGTATTTCATTCCCAGAATAAAGAGGCGCAGCCCACCTGCGCCGATTAGAGCCATGCCCCACCAGGGGATGGAGAAGGAGGCACCGCCCAAGGCGCTGGCAAAGAGAAGTCCCCAGGGGCGGGTCAGCAGAACGATGATGAGAAAGCGGCGCAGGGAGATGGCAGTGAGCCCCGCCAGGATGCAGAGCAGGTCATCGGGGAAGAAGGGGAAGAGGAAGGCCAAAATCAGGAAAATATCTGTCTTGGCATGGATCACGTCCAGATACTTGGCCGAGACCCGCTCGCCCACCACTCGGGTGACAAACTCCCGGCCCAGCCACCGGGCCAGCTGAAAGACCAGCAGGGAGGCACAGACCACCGCCGCAAAGGTGAGGAAAAAGGAGACCCAGGTGCCGAACAGAACGCCCCCCGCCAGGGCGGTGATGTTGCTGGGAATGGGGGCCAGCACCACCGACAAGAATTGCAGCAGGAAGAAAAACAGATGGGAGTAGGGGGCAAAGCGCTGGATATACGCCCGCAGAGACTCCTGGTCAGCAGCTGCGGCAAAAAAGCCGCTGCGGAATAAAAAGATGCCGCCGCCCACCAGCAAAAGCAAAACGGCGATGAGGGTGCCGATTTGGAGGGAACGCTTTTTCATGGAAAGACCTCTCTTTTTCTGTGGTAATCCTCCATAAGATACCACGGACCTTTTGAGAAATTACGAACGCTTCTTAAAAAAACGATGAAGATTTTTTCTAAGGCAGGAAAAATATAAAAAAAAGAGGCCCGGGGGCCTCCTTTTTCAAACGTGTTATTAGAGATTACAGCAGGGTCACGCCAGCGTCGGCGCAAACCTTCATGGTCTCGTCATCCCACAGGGAGACCTGGACCTCGCCGATGTGGGCCTTGCCCAGCAGCAGCATGGACACACGGGACTGGCCGATGCCGCCGCCCATGGTCAGGGGCAGCTCGCCGTTCAGCAGCATCTTGTGGAAGGGCAGCTCCCGGCGGTTGTCGCAACCGGCCAGGGTGAGCTGGCGGTCCAGAGACTCGGGGCTGACCCGGATACCCATGGAGGAGAGCTCCAGAGCCTTGCCGTTGACGCTGTCCCACACCAGCAGGTCGCCGTTGAGACCCCAGTCGTCGTAGTCGGGGGCGCGGCCGTCGTGGGGCTTGCCGGACTTCAGCTTGCCGCCGATGCCCATGAGGAAGGTGACGGTGTGCTCCTTCACGAAGGCGTTCTCACGCTCCTTGGGGGTCAGGTCGGGATACAGGTCCTCCAGCTCCTGGGTGGTGATGAAGGTGATCTCCTGGGGGATCTCAGGCAGCACGCACAGCTGGGGGAAGACGGAGCGCAAGAAGGCCTGGGTGTCCCGCAGAGCGCCCACGATGCTGCGCACGGTGTTCTGCAGGTACTCCACGTTGCGGTCCTCGGCCAGGATGATCTTCTCCCAGTCCCACTGGTCCACATAGGCGGAGTGGAGGTTGTCCAGATCCTCGTCCCGGCGGATGGCGTTCATGTCGGTGTACAGGCCCTCACCGGGGTGGAACTGGTAGCGCTTCAGCGCCAGACGCTTCCACTTGGCCAGGGAGTGGACCACCACGGCGGTGTCCTCTACACGGCGGATATCAAAGGAGACAGGGCGCTCCACGCCGTTGAGATCGTCGTTCAGACCGGAGGAGGCGGCCACAAAGAGGGGGGCGGATACCCGGTGCAGGCGCAGGGCGCCGCTCAGGCGGTCCTCAAACAGGCGCTTGAGCAGGCCGATGGCCTTCTGAGTCTCATAAATGCTGAGCAGGGGGGCGTACCCCTGAGGAATGGTGGAACGTTCCATATAGTGAAAACTCCTTATAAAATTGGGATAAGCCGGGCGGCCAAAATGGGGAAATGGCCCGGCGCATGATATGTCATTATAATGCCACGGCGGCGGAATTGCAATCGCTTCTTGCCATTTTGCCCCGGTTCACGTATAATGAAAACCGCAATTTCTGTTACCGGAAGGGGAGAGGAACCGCTATGAAGCTAATTTCCTGGAATGTAAATGGCCTTCGGGCGTGCCTGAAAAAGGGGTTTTTGGACTTCTATCAACAGGAACGGCCGGATTTCTGCTGCCTTCAGGAGACGAAAATGGAAAAAGGTCAAGCCGACGTAGACCTGGGCGACGGAATTCTGGAATTTTGGAATTCCGCGGAGAAAAAGGGCTACTCCGGCACGGCGGTCTTTACTCCTCACGCCCCCTTGGCGGAGACCTGCGGCATGGGACTGGACCAGCACGACCACGAGGGACGGCTTATTACCCTGGAGTATGAGCAGTTTTTCCTGGTGTGCTGTTATACCCCCAACTCCCAGAGCGAGCTCAAGCGGCTGGATTACCGCATGACCTGGGAGGACGATCTGCGGGAATACCTTATGGAGCTGGACCGGCGTAAGCCGGTGATCTACTGCGGCGACCTCAATGTGGCCCACCAGGAGATCGACCTGAAAAACCCCAAGACCAACCGCATGAACGCCGGATTTACCGATGAGGAGCGGGAGAAGATGACCCGCCTTCTGGAGTCCGGGTTCACCGATTCCTTCCGCTGGCTCCATCCCGATGCCACGGGGATCTACTCCTGGTGGTCCTACCGCTTCCAGGCCAGAAAGAACAACGCGGGGTGGCGCATTGACTACTTCATCGTTTCCGACCGGCTGCGGGACCGCATCAAGCGGGCGGAGATTTTGACGCAGGTGGAGGGCAGCGACCACTGCCCTGTGCTGCTGGAGCTGGACCTTTAAAGGGGGGTGCTGCATGAGACGGAAAGACCGTGAGATTCGGGATCTGGAGCAGATGGAGGCCATCCTGAAGGGCTGTGACGCGGTTCGCATCGGGGCTCAGGATGACCAGGGTATGTTTATCGTCCCCTTGAATTTTGGGTACCGGCTGGAGGGGGAGAAGCTTACCCTGTTTGTCCACTCGGCCCCGGAGGGGAGAAAGGTGGACGCCTTCCGCAGGGGAGGACAGGTGGCCTTTGAGATGGATTTCGGCCATGCCCTGCGCACAGCGGACACCGCCTGCGGCCACAGCTTTACCTACCAGAGCATCATGGGTACTGGTGAGATCCGCCCCCTCACAGAGCGGGAGGAGAAGCGAATGGGCCTGGGCGCTATCATGGAGCATATGACCGGCCGGACCTGGGAATTCCCCGACGAGTCAGTGGACCACACCGCCGTCTTTGCCCTGGAGGTCTCCCAGTGGACGGCCAAGTCCAACCAGGCGGGCTGAGGAGGAAACAGGTATGCTGGAATTTGATAACCAAAAATATTCCTATTCTTCCCGCAGAAATATGGTCTACGCCCGGAAGGCCATGACGGCCACCTCGGTCCCCCAGGGGGCCCAGATCGGAATGGACGTGATGAAGCGGGGCGGAAACGCCGTGGACGCGGCCGTCGCCATGGCTGCGGCCATGCCTTTGCTGGAGCCCACGGGCAACGGACTGGGCTCTGACTGCTTTGCCCTGGTTTGGATCGAGAAAGCGAAAATACTTTACGGACTGAACGCCAGCGGAGTCGCTCCTATGGCTTTATCAGCAGATATTGTAAAGGGAAAGGGCTTTTCGGAAATGCCCAAGACGGGCTGGATTCCCACCATGGTTCCGGGGGCGCCCGGAGGCTGGGCGGAGCTCAACCGCCGCTTCGGCACCCGGCCTCTGGCGGAGCTGTTCGCCCCAGCCATTGACGCCGCCCGGGAGGGCGTGCCGGTACAGGTGAATGTGGAGCCCCAGTGGGCCAAGGATTCCAAGCGCATCGCCGCCGCCATGGAGGAGAACAGCGCTCCCCACGCCTACTGGTGGCAAACATTTATGAAGGAGGACGGCTCCCCCTACCGGGCGGGCGATATCTTCCGCTGGCCTGAGTACGCCGACACCCTGGAGGAGCTGGCGGCCACCAACTGCGAAAGCTACTATCGCGGCAAACTGATGGAGCAGATCGTGGCCTTCTCCCAAAAGACGGGGGGATATTTTCGGGAGGAAGATTTCCGTACTTACCATCCCCAGTGGGTGGAGCCCATCCACACGGATTACAAGGGCTATACCGTCTGCGAGATCCCGCCCAACGGACACGGCATCACGGTGCTCATGGCCCTGAACATTTTAAAAGGTTTGAATCTGCCCCGGGAAAAGGAGCAGGGGGAGACCTACCATAACATTATGGAGTCTCTGAAGCTGGCCTTTGCCGACACCAAGACCTATGTGGCCGACCCCAGGACCATGCGCACCAAGGTGGAGGACATGCTCTCGCCCAAGTACGCCGATCAGCGGCGAGCGCTCATTGGAGAGAAGGCCCTGCTGCCCCAGGCGGGTGACCCCTCCTGCGGCGGGACCATCTACCTGTGTACTGCCGACCCCCAGGGGAACATGGTTTCCTTCATCCAGAGCAACTACACCACCTTCGGCGCCGGAGTGGCCATCCCGGGTACCGGCATCTCCCTGCAAAATCGGGGGGCCAACTTCTCCCTGGACAAGGACAGCGACAACTGCCTGGCAGGGGGAAAGAAGTCCTACCACACCATCATCCCCGGCTTTTTGATGAAAGACGGGGAGGCCGTGGGCCCCTTTGGCGTCATGGGCGCCTTTATGCAGCCCCAGGGCCACGTCCAGGTGCTGGTCAACGCCATTGACTACCACATGAACCCCCAGCAGTGCCTGGACGCCCCCCGTGTGCAGTGGATCGGCGGCAAGCACATTCAGGTGGAGTCCGAGGTGCCCCAGCACGTGGTGGAGGATCTGCGGGCGAGAGGGCACGAGGTAGAAGTCATCCAGGACCGGGTGGACATGGGCCGTGGCGAGATCATCTGGCGCACGGAAAACGGCCTGCTGGCCGGAGGCACCGAGCCCCGGTGCGACGGTTCTATCGCCGCCTGGTAACCTACTTTTCTTGAAAGAAAAGTAGGCAAAAGAACTTTGTGCGAAACTGCGT
>USCO01000119.1 GCA_900553135.1 uncultured Eubacteriales bacterium
ACCGTGTGGCAGGGAAAGCCGTCCCGCTCCCCCTGGAAGGAGGCCACCCCCTCCAGGCGGCCCTGGTCCCCCGCCCCCTCCTGCCACAGTTCCCGGGCCTCCAGAGCCAGATCTGTCCGTCTGCTGTCCAAAATGCGCCGCCGTCCTTTCCTAGATCTAGTGGTGATGCGGATGTTCTGGCTCTAGTCTTTGCGGCGGGAGAAAAAGTATGTGAAAAGGAAGAATTTTTTCAAAAAAGGTGTTGCATTTCTTTTTAGAGGATGGTATAATACATATCCGCACAGGATCATTGTGCGAAATTTTAACGATGAAAAATCGGAGGAGGTGTTTGGTTTGCCGAATATCAAGTCTGCCAAGAAGCGTGTGCTGGTTTCCCAGACCAAGGCCATGCAGAACAAGGCCGCGAAGTCCGCGCTGAAGACCGACATCAAGAAGTTTGAGGCCGCGGTGGCGGAAGGCAACCGCAGCGAGGCCGATGTTGCTTACAAGGTGGCTGTGAAGGCGGTGGACAAGGCTGCTGCCAAGGGGCTGCTGCACAAGAACAACGCTGCCAACAAGAAGAGCAGCATGACCATCAAGCTGAACAAGCTGGCCTGATTGCGTCTAACCAAAGAGAGAAAGCCGTCTGCTCCGCAGGCGGCTTTTTGCTTTCCCCCGGATTCCCGCCTTTTTTCCAAGGCGGCCTGATATGCTGAGAGCACAGCAACGAGAGGAGGCTTTCCCATGTGGCGCGCCCTGCTCCGCCTTCCGGCGGTTTCCTTTGGACTGGAACTGAAACAGACCTACGACCGGGTGGGAGTGGCCCGGGCGGCGGCCTCTCTGGCCTATTTTCTCATTTTGACCCTGTTCCCCCTGCTGGTGTGCGTCAACTTTTTCCTCTCTCTGCTGCCCATCACTGCCGAACAGCTCCTCTCCGCCCTGGAGCCGGTGATCCCCCAGGAGAGTTTGGGCATCATTCTGGATTACCTCAGCTACGTCTCCTCCATCCCCCAGAGCCAGTCCACCCCCCTGCTGCTGGCCAGCCTGTTTACCATTCTCATCTCGGCTTCGGCGGGTCTGCGCACCCTATTGCAGACCATGGATGAGCTCTACCACGAGCCCCCCAATACCAGCCTGGGGCGGCTCATCCTCAGTGTGGTGCTGTCGGTGCTGTTTTTGCTGACAGTGTACCTGTCCATTGTGGTCATCTTTACCGGAGAGTGGTTTTTCCGCTTCCTGGAGACCCACCTGCCCCCCACCCTGGTGGAGCTGGACCTGTTCCCCTCCCTGTCGGCGGTGTGGAACTGGCTGCGCTACCCCCTGCTGTTCTGCCTGGTGCTGCTGCTGGTGATGGCGGTGTACCACCTGGGCACCCCCAAGCGCCTGCGGGGACGGCGGGTGCTGCGGCTCACCGGCCTGCTCACCGCTGTGGCCCTGGTGGCCTGCTCGGTGCTGTTCTCCTGGTTTATCGACATGTCCTCCCGCTACGCCCTGGTGTACGGGTCGTTGGCCTCCCTCATTATCCTGCTGGTGTGGCTCTATTTCTGCGGCAATATCCTCCTCATGGGGGCCGTGGTGGGCCAGGTGCTCAGCAGGAGACAAGAACAAAAAGAAACCTGACTGCCGCGGTTTTCCAGCGGCGGGGCTGCCCTTGGGGGCGGCCTTTTTTCTTTTCAACTGGGAAATTTTGTGCTACACTAAAGTATCACAGTGTTAACACTGCCATTCCCAGAGAAAGGCGGGACGTCTATGCATGAGAAATTGATCCGGCAGCTCACCGGCCAGGTGGCCGACGCGCTGGTAGAGCGCAAGCTGCCCTTTGTCCCCGACCGGAAGGCCGCCCTCAGCCTGCTGAAGGCCCAGGGCTGGACCCAGGAGCTGGACCAGCTGCTGCCCCTGAAGGAGCGCCTGGAGTGCAGCCAGGTGCTGCAGCTGTGCGCCCCCATCCTGCCCAAGCTGGCCCCCACCCCTCCCGACGGGTGGCTGCCCTTCTGCTACCGCTATCTGCGCGCCAATCTGTACCCCCAGGGGGACTTTGCCCCCGACGCCGGGGAGTATCGGGACGGGGCGGAGTTTTATTTGTGCGTGCTCCAGGTGATGCTGGACTACGAGCGCAAAGTGGTCCCCTTTGACCCCCTCATGGACTTTGAGTTTCTGGACGAGTCGGAGTACGCCCCCTGCGACTGCGGGCGGGAGTACCGGCGCTTCCTGGCCGCCTTCCGCCAGGAGTACCTCTATGAGCTCATGCGCCTGGGGCTGGAGGTCACCCCCTTCTCCACCCTGACCCACGTGGCGGGGGTCCACTATATCGCCGTCCACGTGGCCCGGGATCTGGCCCGGGCGGGGGTGGATGTGGACCTGGCCCTCATCTCCGGCGCCGCCGCCGCCCACGACGTGGGAAAGTTCGGCTGCCGCCCCGGGGAGGCCGTCCCCCATCTCCACTACTACTACACCGACCAGTGGCTGCTGGAGCGCCATCTGGAGGGCATCAGCCACATCGCCGCCAACCACTCCACCTGGGACCTGGAGCTGGAGTCTCTGTCGGTGGAGTCCCTGTGTCTCATCTACGCCGACTTCCGCTCCAAGTCCAGCCGGGACGAGAAGGGCCGGGAGATCACCGTCCTCTATCCCCTGGATGAGTCCTTCCAGGTGATTTTGAGCAAGCTGGAGAACGTGGACGGCAGCAAGCGCCGCCGCTACGAGCTGGTCTACGGCAAGCTCCACGATTTTGAGGACTACATGCGCTCCCTGGGGGTGGATGTGGACCTCACCGGGCAGCCCCAGACCCCCGCTCCCCTCAAGGACCCCTCCCTTATGGGGCCCCGGGAGACGGTGGAGGGCCTCACCCTCCTCTCCGTGGGCCACAGCCTGCGCCTGATGCACATGCTGTCCAACGAGCGCAAGTTCGGCAACATCATCGAGGCCGCCCGCTCCACCAAGGACTGGAAGCAGCTGCGGGCCTACCTCAACGTGTTCCAGGAGTACTTCACTTACCTGTCCGTGCGGCAGAAGACCCAGGCCCTGGCCTTCCTCTACGAGCTGCTGGTCCACCGCGAGGGCGACATCCGCCGTCAGGCTGCCTTCCTCATTGGCCTCATCATCGCCCGCTTCCACATGGTCTACCGCAAGCAGGTCCCCGCCGACGCCCAGAGCGACCCCGCCGAGCAGGTGCCCTTCACCCTGTGGGAGCAGTATCTGGACCAGATCATCTACCCCGACCACAAGACCACCCAGCAGCAGCGCAACCACATCGGCTACACCCTGAAGCTGGTGGTGGACGCCCTGCTGGCCTACGCCCGGCCCGGGGACGTGCCCCGCTTTGTGGGGGCCCTGCTGCGCTACTTCGAGGACCCGGCGGAGAAGGACAGCGACACCGCCTTCACCCTGCTGGACGCCGCCTGGTATCTCCCTTCCAAATATTATAATGATGAGGTGCGCCGCCTGCTCATCGACTTTGCCGCCTACTGGGCCGACCAGAAGGACCCGCGGCTCACCGTCACCTCCCTGCGCTTTTTGCGGGAGGCCGCTCGCAACCTGCCCCGGAACAGTCCCCAGATGGAGCGCATCGTCTCCATCGCCCAAAAGGTCCCCGCCGACAGCCTGCCTGTCATCTATCTGCAGTACCGCATCCTCAAGCGGGCGGGCCGGGACATCTCCGCCCACAAGAAGGCCCTGTACGAGCAGGACATCACCAGTGAGATCTTCCTGGACAACCTGAAGACCGCCACCCCCTGGGTGGTGAAGGTGGTGGGCGTGGAGCTGCTGCGGGACCAGGTGGAGCAGGGGCTCATGGAGCACATCCTCCACATCTGCACCCACTTCTCCAACCTCATCAAGGTGTCCGAGCGGGTGGTGGTGCGCCACAACGCCGGCGACGCCCTGGTGCGGGTGCTGCCCCTGCTGCGCCGGGACCAGCGCAACGAGGTGGTGGTGGAGCTGGGCAAGGGTCTGGAGATGGGACAGTACGAGATCTCCAAGTACATTCCCCAGTATCTGGGCCAGGCCGCCCTGTACCTCTACCCCAGCGAGCTGGACGAGCAGGTGCTGTGGCTGAAAAACCTGCTGGGTTCCCCCAACGACTCCGCCGTCTCCGGCGCCCTGAACACCATCGGCGTGCTGCTCCAGCACTACCCCGCCTACCGGGGCCGCTTCAGCGAGCGCTCCACCGCCTATGAAAACCGCCGCCAGGAGCTGCTGGGCCTCCTCCTCCAGGGACTGGCCCACTACCGCCCCGCGGTGCGCCAGGAGGCGCTGCTTGTCACAGGAAAACTGCTCTTTGAGAGCAATATCCTGCCCATGGACGAAAAGGCCCACCTCTTCTCTCTCAGCTACCGCAAGCTTCTCTTCCTCATTCAGGAGGCCCCCGTCCAGGACGACGACATGACCTTCTACTACCGGGCTGCCGCCCTGGCCCACATCAACCGCTTCATCTCCCTGTGGCGGCTGGACCACGGCCCCTTCACCTTCACCGTGCCCCGGAAGATCGCCTTCTTCCCCGGCACCTTCGACCCCTTCACCCTGTCCCACAAGGGCATCGTCCACGCCATCCGGGACCTGGGCTTCGAGGTCTATCTGGCCGTGGACGAGTTCTCCTGGTCCAAGAAGGCCCAGCCCCACCTCATCCGCCGCCAGATCGTCAACCTGTCGGTGGCGGGAGATTTCCACGTCCATCTGTTCCCCGACGACATCCCGGTGAACATTGCAAACCCCGCCGACCTCAAGCGCCTGCGGGAGCTCTTCCCCGGCCAGGAGGTCTACCTGGTGGTGGGCAGCGACGTGGTGGGCCACGCCTCCTCCTACCAGGCCGACCCCAGACCCTGGTCCATCCACTCCATGAACCACATCATCTTCCGTCGGGCCGGGGAGCCTCCCCTGCCCAGCGTGGACCATCTGGGCATCACGGGCAATGTGATTCAGCTCCAGCTGCCCCCCCACCTGGAGGACATCAGCTCCACCCGCATCCGGGAGAATGTGGACATGAACCGGGACATCTCCAACCTTATCGACCCGGTGATTCAGGACTTCATCTATCAAAACGGCCTCTACCTCCGGGACAGCCAGAACAAGCCTGTTCTGGGCGGAGGCGAGGTGGAATTTGAGTGGGTGGAGGAGCCCACCGATGAGATGATCCAAGCCCTCACCGCCGGCCGCCCCGACCGGGAGGCTCTGCGCACCGGCATCCTGCGCAACCGGGACCGGCTGCTGCTGCTGCGCCGGGTGGAGGACAAGGGCATCCTGGGCTATGTCACCTACCGCTATCTCTCCGCCTCCCAGCTCTTTGCCGCCCTGCGGGACACCGAGCTGGCCAACCTCATCCGCCTGCGCTCGGCGGGCACCACCCTCATCCTCACCGCCATGTCCGCCGACGCGGCCGACCCCTTGAAGGATTACCTCCAGCTGCTCCTCACCGAGGTGCTGGCCCGGGCCCTGGCCGACGACTGCATCTATGGCGTCTACCGCCCCTACGGGGCCCTGCCCGACGAGGAACTGGAGGACACCCTGGCCCGCCAGGGCTTCCTCCACCGGGAGATGGACACCCCCATCTGGGAGGTGGACATGAGCGCCCCCACGGTGCTCATCCAGAACCTGGAGACCACCATCCAGGACCCCCTGAACCGCAATCCCAAGGTTCTGGCCGCCATCCAGCGGGGCCACCGCCGCCTCCAGCGGGCGCTGACCAAGCTGTATCCCCGGTTCCTGGTGCTCACCCTGTCCTCGGATATCATCCACCAGCGGCTGCTGCAGATGATCACCAGCTACAACGAGGTGCCCGCCGTGCCCACCTCTCCCCGGAAACTGGGCAAGAATATGTGCGTGCCCTACGGAAAGCTGCTCCGGGGCAAGATCGTGCCCAACACCGTCACCAAGACCATCCACACCGATAAGGTGTACACACCCGACCTGTCCAAGAGCACCATGGAGGCCTTCCCCCACTACTCGCCCATTCCCAGCCAGATCCGCACCATCAAGTCCTTTGACCGGCCCGTGATCCTGGTGGACGACCTGATGCACCCCGGCTTCCGTATCCAGGCTCTGGACCCCATCCTGCGGGAAGAGAATGTGGACATCCGCATGGTACTGGTGGGTCTGCTGTCGGGCCATGGCCGCGACCTCATGGACGCCCAGGGCCGCCCGGTGGACAGCGTCTACTATCTGCCCCGCCTGCGGGAGTGGTTTGTGGAGTCCACCCTGTATCCCTTTATTGGCGGAAACACGGTGCGCCGGCCCGTCTCTCCCGTGCCCGGCATGATGCCCGGCATTAACCATATTTTGCCCTATGCCTCGCCGTCGTTCCGGGGAGAGTGCAGCGAGGAGGCAGTCTTTGAGCTGTCCCGCTGCTGTCTGGAGTCGGCCCGGGACGTGATCTTCACCCTGGAGCAGGAGTACCGCATCCTGTATGGGCGGAATCTGACGCTGAGCCGTCTGCCCGAGGCGGTGATCCTGCCGCTGTGTCCCGACAAGGGCACCTGCCTCAGCTACGATCCCAGTCTGGCGGCTTCCGTCTATCTGGACAACGATTTGGAGCAGCTCCTCCGCTCCCTACTTTTCTTGAAAGAAAAGTAGGCAAAAGAACTTCCTGCGAAGCTGCGCTTCGCCTCGGCGGGTTTTGGATATGAG
>USCO01000120.1 GCA_900553135.1 uncultured Eubacteriales bacterium
TTTCCTCCGGCTCCTCCTTCTCATACTCGCAGGCGGCAGCGGTCACATCCTTTGGAATATCCTCTCCAGCCAGATAAAGCCTGCCGAGCTGGTAGGCTGCGTATTCATTTTTTTGTTCTGCTGATTGCGTGAACAGCTCCACCGCCTTTGCGATATCCCTCTGTACATATTCTCCGTCACGGTAGAGCTTGCCCAGTGCATATTGCGCCGCCGCATTGCCGCCCTGCAAATGGACGAGGCCGAGCGCAGCCGCCGGGTTGATACTTTGACCTATCAGATCGGCGAACTGGAGCGTGCTGAGCTGCGCCCCGGGGAGGACGAGGAGCTGGACGCCCGCCGCACCCTGCTGCGGGGAGCTGGCAAACTGATGGAAGCCCTGCGCACGGCGGAGTACGCCCTTATGGGAGACGACGAGAGCGCCGGAGCCTGCGGCCTGATCGGAGAGGCGGAGGACGCCCTGTCCGGGGTGGAGGAGCTGAGCACGGAGCTTGGCCAGCTGGCCGGACAGGTGCGGGAGCTGCGGTGTGCCGCCGATGATGCAGCGGATACCCTGCGGGTGTTGAGCCGGGAGTTTGACTTCTCGCCGGGCGAGCTGGACGAGGTGGAGAGCCGCCTGGATCAGCTCTACCGCCTGAAAAAGAAGTACGGCGCCACGGTGGAGGAGATGCTCACTTATCTGGACCGCTGCCGCCAGGAGCTGGACCAGATCCAGTACGCCGACGACACCATCGCCCGCCTGGAAAAGGAATTGGCCCAGGCGGAGAAAACAGCCCGCGGGGCAGGAGAGGCCCTCACCCAGGCCCGAAAGGAAGCTGCCCGGGCCCTGGAGGTCCGGGTCCAGGAGGAACTGCGCCAGCTGGATATGCCAAAAGTGCGCTTTCAGGTGGAGTTTTCTCCAAAGCCTGCCCCGGGCATGGACGAGACGGGCATGGACCAGGTACAGTTCCTCATGTCCGCCAACGTGGGCGAGGATTTAAAGCCCATCCAAAAGGTGGCTTCGGGCGGCGAGCTGGCCCGCATCATGCTGGCTCTGAAAAACGTGCTGGCCCAGCAGGACGAGATCGGCACCCTGGTCTTTGACGAGGTGGACACCGGCGTCTCCGGCCGGGCGGCCCAGCGGGTGGCGGAGAAGATGGCCCAGGTGGCCCGGTACAAGCAGGTGCTGTGCGTCACCCATCTGCCTCAGATCGCTGCTATGGCCGACGCCCATTACTCTGTGAGCAAAGGGGAGCGGGGCGGCCGGACCTACACCGCCCTTCAGCGGCTGGAGCGGCCGGAACGCCAGGAGGCCCTGGCCCGGCTCATCGGAGGCGCGGCGGTGACCCCCGCTCTGCTGAAGAGCGCGGAGGAGCTGCTGTCCCAGGCCGAGAGCTGGAAAGCCAAACATAAGACGTAAACGGCAATGGAGCCGCCCCGGGGGAAAGGAGATTCCTTCGGGATGGCCCTTTTCGTGCCTGGGCAGGAAGAAAATTGAAATTGAATATTTTCCATGAAAAACTTTCATTCCACTTAAAAATCTGTTATAATAGTCAAGCTGCCGCTTATCATGGGGCAGTGGACTGGAAGTCCAATGGTAAATAAGTTTCTGCGCAGGGAAGCCTGTGGGTAAGAGGAGAGAGTGCGCCTTTGTTTTTCCTACTGTTTCTGACTTGGATTTTACTGAACGGCAGGGTGAATATTGAGGTGGTCCTGACGGGCGCGGCGGTTTCCGCCGCGCTGACTTGGCTTGCCCGGAAAACCCTGCATTTGCGGCCCTGGGGGGTGCGGCGCCTGATTTGGCGGCTTCCCAGGGTGTTTTTGTACCTGGTTTACCTGGTGTGGCAGGTACTGCTGTCCAATCTGGCCGTGATGCGGCGGGTGCTCTCTCCCCGGAAGCGGCAGGGCGGAGGGCAACTGGTGTGGTATGACTGCGGCTTAGAGGAGATGGGCACCCGTCTGGTGCTGGCAAACTCCATCACCCTGACCCCCGGGACCATCACCGTGGGACTGAAGGGAAAACGGATCTGTGTCTACGCTTTGGACGGGGAGTTTTCCAAAGACCTGCCCCAAAGCGGATTTTCAAAGCGGCTGAAACGCTGGGAGGAGGGAGACCATGGCTGAATGTGCTCCGCTGCTGAGAGGAATTCTGGTGGCCGTGATGTGCGTGCTCACCGTGGCCCTCCTGCTGTGCCTGGCCCGGGCCATCCGCGGGCCCCGGTTTACCGACCGGCTGGTGGCGCTGAACACCATCTGTACCCTGGTGATCCTGCTGGTGTGCGTGCTGTCCTATGTGCTTGAGGCCTCCTATCTGGTGGATGTGGCCATCTTGTACGGCCTGCTGAATCTGCTGGCGGTGGCAGTGCTCAGCCGCATCTCCATCCGGCACCATCGGGAGAGAAGGGGGCGGGAGGAATGAGTCTGCGGGAATGGATCGCCGTGGGGCTGCTGGTTTTGGGCCTTGTGGTGACTGTGATTTCGGTGATTGGCCTGTTCCGGTTCCGGGACCCCCTGGATATGATCCACGCGGGGGCTCTGGCCGATACGTTGGGCCTGCTGTTGATGCTGGCGGGACTGATGGTCCTGTGCGGGTTTACGGTACATACTGGAAAGCTGGCGCTGACCTTGGTGGTGCTGTGGAGTACCAACCCGGTGTCCGCCCACCTCATGGCCCGCATGGAGCTGATCACCGGCCGGGGCGTGGACCCCGACGAACTGCCTGGAGAGGGGGAGCAGGAACTGTGACGGGATTAGAATGTCTGCTGCTGTTGTTTTTGATCTTCTGCGCCGCGGCCACTGTTCTGGGAAAGCGGCTGGTATCCTCGGTCATCATCTTCATGTCCTATTCGGCGGTCATGTCCATTTTGTGGTTCTTGCTGGAGTCCCCCGACCTGGCCATTACCGAGGCCGCGGTGGGCGCCGGCGTGACCAGCCTGCTGTTTTTCCTGGCCCTGCGGAAGATCAACGCCTTGAAGGGATTGGATAAAGATGAAACACCATAGACCGGATGAGGGCTGGTACCAGCGGTTTCTGCGCTGGGCCGGAGGCGAGGAGCCCGACGGCGTGGAAGGCCCGGAGGACCCGGAGCGGGCGGAATTTCAGGAATATTTGGAGTACATCGAGGCCCACGGCTACATGGAGTTCGGGGCCTACCGTCTCATGCGCCTGCGGGAGCGGCGGGAAAAGGGGTTATTTGTCCCCGATAAGATCTCCGGTCATTGGGAGGAAGCGCAGCCCCATCCCGCCCCCAAAAAGCGCCGCCACCGTCCGGGGCGGCTGCGCCACGAGCTGCTGATTTACCGGGTACTCAGCGGCGTGGTGACCCTGATTTTGGCGGTGATTTTCCTGGCGGTGGTGTTCTGCCTGCCCCAATTCGGGGCTGTGGATGCTCCGGCGGTGAACGAGGTCTCCCAGCGCTACCTGGAGCAGGGCGTGGAGGAGACGGGAGCGGTAAACGCCGTCACCGGCATGATTTTGGACTACCGGGCCTTTGATACCTTCGGCGAGTCGGCGGTGCTGTTTGCCGCGGCGGTGAGCACCCTGCTGCTGCTCCAGGTGCCCGGGCGGCGGCCCAAGGAGTACCGCGGGCCTGACGAGCTGCTGGGCCAGGTAGGCCGGCGACTGATGCCCGTGATCTTCCTCTTTGGCGCCTATGTGGTGGTCAACGGCCACCTCAGCCCCGGCGGCGGCTTTTCCGGCGGGGCCGTGCTGGGGGCGGGGCTGATTCTGGCCTCCCTGTCCCTGGGGGAGGAGCGCATGGACCGCATCCTGCCGCCCAGCCGTACCTCCCGCATTACTGTGGTCTGCCTGCTGGCCTACGGCCTGATGAAGGGTTATTCCTTCTATACCGGGGCCAACCACGTGGGCTGGGACATCCCCAAGGGGACTCCGGGGGCCATTTTCAGCGGCGGGCTTATTTTGCCCCTGAATATTTGCGTGGGGGTCATCGTGGCCTGCACCATGTACACCTTTTACACCCTGTTTTTAGGAGGGGAGGAGCGCCATGATCCAGCTTCTCATTGAGCAGCGGTTTTATGTCACGGCGGTGCTGCTGTTCAGCATCGGCTTTGTGACCCTGTTTCTGCATCCCAATCTCATTAAAAAGATCATCGGGCTCAACCTGATGGACACCTCGGTGTTTCTGTTTCTGGCCTCCATGGGTTACATCCAGGGGGGAAAGGCACCCATTGTGGAGGCCGGGGTGGAGCAGTATGTGAACCCCGTGCCCGGGGGACTGGTGCTCACGGGCATCGTGGTGGCGGTGAGCACCACGGCCCTGTTTCTGGCTTTAACGGTGCGGCTGTACCGCATTTACCACAGCGTGAATCTGGACGTGATCCTCATGCTGGCCCGGGAAGGGAAGCAGGAAGACTGATCCCCTTGGGGGAAAGGAGGGAAAGGCGTTGCCCTTTACACATAATATTCCGTTTTTCACCATTATGCTGGTGCTGGTCAGCGCCATGGTCATCCCCTTTTTCTCCAGCGGGCGCTTGGCCCTGCGGCTGGTGCAGGGGGTGGAGCTGGTGGTAGCGGTGGCCTCTTTGGTGTTGCTGCGGGAGGTATCCGCGGCGGGGGAGTCCTTCTCCTATCAGATGGGCCATTTCCCCGGACCCTGGGGCAACATGCTGCGCTGCGGCCCCCTGGAAGCGCTGCTGGCTTTGACCTTTTCTGTTGTAATGCTGCTGTCCCTGGCGGGAGGAGCCAAGGATTTGCAGCGGGACATCCGGGCAGACCGGCAGGGGAGCTACTGCCTGCTGCTGCAGCTGCTCTTCGGCGCCCTGCTGGCCATGATCTACACCGACGATCTGTTTACTGCCTACGTCTTTGTGGAGATCGCGGCGGTCACCGCCTGCATCGCCGTGGTGGCCAAGGAGAGCGGACGCTCGGTGGTGTCCGCCATCCGGTACCTGATTTTCAGCTGCCTGGGCTCCGGCCTGGTGCTGCTGGGCATCGCCATTCTGTACTGCATCACCGGACAGCTGCTGTTTTCCGGCCTGGAGCAGGCGGTGGCCCAGCTGGTGGCTACGGGGGCGTACAGTCTGCCCCTGGTGGTGTCCGCTTTGCTCATGACCCTGGGTCTTTCCATCAAAAGCGCCCAGTTTCCCTTCCACGCCTGGCTGCCAGACGCTCACGCCAGCGCCACCACCGCCTCCAGCGCCATTCTCTCCGGTCTGGTGCTGAAGGGATACCTCATTATCCTGCTGAAGCTGATTTTGCGGGTGTTTGGCCCTTCGCTGCTGGTGTCCACCTACATGGACGACCTGCTGTTTCTCCTGGGCCTGACGGGCATGCTCTTTGCCTCGGTGGCCGCCCTGCGCCAGGAGGAGGTCAAGCGCATGATCGCCTTTTCCTCCTCGGCCCAGATCTCCTACATCTTTTTGGGCCTAGGCCTGGGCAGCATGGACGGCCTGACGGCGGCCTGCTATCAGATTTTGGCCCACGCCATGACAAAGTCCATGATCTTTGTGGGGGCTGGTGCCATGATCCGGGCCAGCGGCGGCGGACACTACTGGGGCGAACTGCGGGGCGCAGCCCGGCGGGCCCCCCTGGGCGGTCTGGCCTTCACCATCGGTGGGCTGTCCCTGTGCGGACTGCCCCTGCTGGCGGGATTTTCCGCCAAATACTGCCTGGCCAGCGCGGCCCTGGACGCCGACTGGCAGACGGCTCCCGCGCTGTTCGGCCTGGCGGCCAGCTCGGTGCTCAACGCCATGTACTACATCCCCGCCATTCTGGCCATCTGGGGCAGAAGACGGGGGGAGAAGGAGAGCGCCGCTTTGGGACGGCTGTTCCAGGACCGGGAAGGGGAGGGCGCTATGGTGTGCTTCCTTCTGAGCAACGTGCTGCTGGGCACTGCCTTTGGGCCCATTCGGGAGCTCATTTCCCAGGGACTGATGCTGTTTTAACCTACGACGGAAAGGAGAGGGGGTGGCCCTATGTCCTCAGAATGGCTGATTTTTCCTGTGCTGTTCCCCATCATCGGGGGACTGTTCGTGCTGCGCATCCATACCCTGCGCACCCGGCGGCTGGCAGTGTCTCTGATGCTGCTCATTGAAATTTTCCTGGTTCTGGAGACGGCAAAGGTGGAGGGCGACCCCTTGCAGCTGCTCACCCTGGCGCCCGGCCTGCGGCTGGTGTTCCAGGTGGACGATCTGGGGCGGCTGTTTGCCACCCTCATCTGTCTCATCTGGTTCGGCGTGGGTTTCTTTGCCTTTGAGTACATGAACCACGAGGGTCACCGGGAGCGGTTTTTCGGCTTTTACGTCATGACCCTGGGCGCCCTCATGGGCATCTGCTTTGCGGGCAACCTGGTCACCCTGTATCTCTTTTATGAGATGATGACCCTTCTGTCCGTCCCCCTGGTGCTGCACATCGGCACACGAAAAGCCTTTGACTACCGCTACCTGGGCTTCTCGGTGGCGGGGGCGGGACTGGGCCTTTTGGGCCTGTTTTTCCTACAAAAATACTGCGTCACCGACCTGTTTACCCCCGGTGGCGTACTGGACCCCGCTCTGGCCGGGGAGAACCGGCAGCTGCTGCTGGTGGTGTTTCTCATTATGGCCATCGGCTTTGGCTGTAAGGCGGGCATGTTCCCCCTTCATGCCTGGCTGC
>USCO01000121.1 GCA_900553135.1 uncultured Eubacteriales bacterium
GCAGGAAGCTTTTTTGCCTACTTTTTTCTCGAAAAAAGTAGGTCAAGAAAGCGTGGCGGGCTCTAATTTTTCTACCAGGGCCCACTCCACACGGCGCTCACAGAGCTCCTCCACCCGGATGCGCAGGCCCATGGCCTCCACCACGGGACGGCTGCCGTCCTCGGGGATCACGGGCAGCAGGGCAAAGACCAGACCGCCCACGGTGTCGCAGTCCAGCTCTTCCAGCTCCTCCTCAGGCAGCTCCACGCCCATGGCCTGGGCCAGGTCCTCCAGGTCGGCGGAGCCGGACACCTTCCACTGGCTGTCGCTGAGCTGGATGATCTCCTGCTCCTCCTGGGGGTCGAACTCGTCGTAGATCTTGCCCACCAGCTCCTCCAGCAGGTCCTCCAGGGTGAGCAGACCGCTGGTGCCGCCGTACTCATCCACCACCAGGGCCATGTGAATCTTCCGGTTCTGCATGTCCCGGAACAGCACGTCGGCCCGCACCGACTGGGGCACGAAATAGGCCGGACGCAGCAGCTTCTCCAGGGGCTGCGGCTCCTTCTGGCTGCGGTTGATCAAATAATCCCGGGTGGACAGAATGCCCACCACGTCGTCGATATCCTCTTGGTACACGGGAAAACGGGACAGGCCAGAGCTTTGAATGGTCTCCAGAATGGTCTCATCGTCATCGTCCAGCGCCAGAGCCACCATGTCGGTGCGGTGGCGCATGACGTCGTCGGCGGTCATGCTGTTGAACTCAAAGATATTCTCAATGAGCTCCTTCTCGTTCTGCTCGATGGCGCCGGACTCTTCGCCCTCCTCCACCATCGCCATGATCTCATCGGCCAGCTGCTCCCCCTTGTCCCGGTGCAGCCAGTTCAGCACAGGGCGGTAAAGCAGCAGCACGTTGACTGCCAAACTGATCCCAAACAAGATGGGCCATAAATGGTCCCCAGACACGGAAATTCCCCCTTAATTTCAAAAAATGACACGGATACAATTTGCATGATAGCACAAAATCTTCCTCCATGCAAGCAAAACCCCGGCAGCCAGTTGGGCCGCCGGGGGAGGGATTCAACCGCTTGGAACGGGGGGATGGGCGTTGCTGCCAAATCCAATGACCAGCCACACTACCACCGCAAAATACAAAAGGGCCAGCACCACCAGCAGGACCAGCACGCCCCGGGCCGGGGCAGGCAGCTTGTTCCGCCGGGAAATCAGCAGCCACAGGGAGACGGCCAGGATCAAGGCAAACAGCAGCATCACCGGATACGGATTGGTAAACAAAATGTCGATCAAAGTGCCGGAATTGCTCATGGGAACGCCTCCTTTTCCTCTGGATTGCGGCCCATCTCAGGACCAGGGCAGGGGAGAGGGCATGGTTTCTTCTTTCATGCTATCATACCCCGCCGAACTTCGTCAAGAAATCCTGCCTGGGTCCCACTTTCTGTTCCCAAAGGCGCGGGGAGTATGCTATAATTTTCTCAAACACCGGACGGAGGAGAGAGAAATGAAGCTGCCCTGGGCGCGTTGGCTGGAGCATATCCGAGAGGTCGGCATTTTTCTAAAGTGGGTGCTGTACGCCTGCGGCATCGGCCTGTTGGTGGGCGGCGTGGCGGTGGCCTTTCATCTGGGCATCGACTGGGGCACCCATCTGCGGGGCGAGTTCCCCTGGGTAGTGTTTTTCCTGCCCCTGGGCGGGCCCGCCATCGTACTCATCTACCGCATCTGCGGCATGGAGAAGGACCGGGGCACCAACCTGGTGCTCACCGCCGTGCGGGAGGCCGAGCCCATGAAGCTGCGCACCGCCCCCCTCATCTTCCTGTCCACCGTCCTCACCCACCTGGTGGGCGGCTCCGCCGGACGCGAAGGGGCCGCGCTGCAGCTGGGCGGCTCCCTGGCCGCCTGGGTGGGCCGGAACATCCGCCTGGACGAGAAGGACCGCCGGGTCATGGTGATGTGCGGCATGTCCGCCGCCTTCTCCGCCCTGTTCGGCACCCCCTTGACCGCCGCCATCTTCTCCATGGAGGTGGTGAGCGTGGGGGTGATGTACTACGCCGCCCTGGTGCCCTGCGCCACCGCCGCCATCACTGCCTTTATGCTGGCCCAGTTCTGCGGCCTGCACGCCAACCCGGGCTATGAGATCGGCGCCGTGGCCCTCCTGTCTCCCACCGCCATCGTCCAGGCGGCGGCCCTGGGGGCTCTGTGTGCCGCCGTGTCCGTGTTTTTCTGCAAGGCCATGCACCTGGCCCTCAAGCTGTACACCCGCTTTTTCCCCAATCCCGTGCTCCGGGCCGCTGTGGGCGGCGCATTGGTGCTGGCCCTCACCCTGCTGGTGGGCAACCAGGACTACAACGGGGCGGGCGACGCCGTCATCCGCCGCATGCTGGCGGGGGAGTCCATCCCCCAGGCCTTCCTGCTGAAAATCCTCTTTACCGCCCTCACCCTGGGCGCCGGATTCCGGGGGGGCGAGATCGTCCCCGTCCTCTTCACCGGGGCCGCCTTCGGCACCACCCTGGGACCCCTGCTGGGCCTGCCCCACGGATTCGGCGGAGCCATGGGCATGGCGGCGGTGTTCTGCGGGGCCACCAACTGCCCCATGACCGCCCTGATGCTGGCCTTCGAGCTGTTCGGCGGGGAGAGCCTCACCCTGTACGCCGTGTGCTGCGGGGTGGCCTACATGCTCTCGGGGTACTACGGATTGTACAGCGAACAGAAGATCGTCTACTCCAAGTTCAAAACCGAGTGGGTGGACCGAAAGGCCAAGTGATCCCACCCCTGCCCATCCTTTCCCATGTCGTCGTGACCCAGGACCAAAGCCTGTTCGTTTCTTTTTGATTTGAAAGGAAGGTGCATCCCATGAAGTTCTCCAAAAAGCATCTGGCCGCTCTGGTGTGCCTGCTGGCCGCGGTGGCCATCTGCCTGGCCGTTTTCCTGGGCCGGTCGGGCAGGGCAGAGGTACTGCACATCTCCAGTCAGGAGGGCATGTCCGCCACCCTGGAGAACCTGTCCTACACCCAGGACGGACACTTCACGGCCTCCATCTCTCTGACCCTGGACCAGGCGCAGAACACTGCCGCCGGGGCCGACGCCCAGACCCAGCTGGAAGAGCTGAAGGACTCCTTCGCCCCCACCATCGCCTACGGGGAGACCTCTCAGCCTCTGGTGGTGAAGAGCAGCTCCCTGCGCACGGAGGGAGGCGCCCCCGCCGTCCTGGTGCTGGAGATAGACACCTGGCTGACCCTAAATCCGCCCCCGGCGGAGGAGCCGGTGCAGATCTCTCTTCCCGGCTTCTCTGAGCCCTTCCAGACCACCCTGGCCTGAGCACAACCACTATTTTTCCAAAGGAGATTACCCACATGATCAAGTTCAACCACTTCAACTTCAACGTCCTGGACCTGAAGCGCACCCTGGCCTTTTACAAGGAGGCCCTGGGCCTGGAGCCTGTGCGGGAAAAGACCGCCGAGGACGGCTCCTTCAAGCTGGTGTTCCTGGGGGACGGCCTCACCGAGTTCCAGCTGGAGCTGACCTGGCTCCGGGACCGCACCGAGCCCTATAACCTGGGCGAGTGCGAGTTCCACCTGGCTTTCCACACCGATGAGTACGAGGCCCTCCACGCCAAGCACCAGGCCATGGGCTGCGTGTGCTACGAGAATCCCGCCATGGGCATCTACTTTATCTCCGATCCCGACGGCTACTGGATCGAAATTGTCCCCGAGAAGTAAGAAAGTTATCCACAAAGGCCCAGGCCTTTGTGGATAACTTTTTGCC
Source organism: uncultured Eubacteriales bacterium (assembly GCA_900553135.1). Classification (GTDB taxonomy): domain Bacteria; phylum Bacillota; class Clostridia; order Oscillospirales; family Oscillospiraceae; genus Lawsonibacter. Next base: position 3,754 of record USCO01000121.1, read on the forward strand.
CGTTGCCCGGACAAAGCAAAAACCCCCGTTCCAACTGGAACGGGGGTTTTTTGAGATGCAAAGATCTGATGATGACTGCAGCTGGATGATGGCCATCTCAGCAGCGTCGCGTCGTCGTCGCGGGCTCCATATCCCGCGCTTCGCCCCGCAGGGGCAAAGCTTACTCATTCAGCCGCTCCTCCTCTCCCCAGAAAAACCGCTTCGCTGGGTTTTCCCGGGGGCCCCGTTATTTCCCGCCGCGGCGAAACAAAAACCCCCGTTCCAACAGGAACGGGGTTTTTTGAGATGCAAAGATCAGATGATTACACCAGCTGGATGATGGCCATCTCAGCAGCGTCGCCGCGGCGGGGGCCAATGCGGACGATGCGGGTGTAGCCGCCGTTACGCTCGGCATACTTGGGGCCGATCTCCTGGAACAGCTTCTTAGCCACATCCTCCTTGGTGATGAAGCCCAGAGCCTGACGGTAGGAAGCCAGGTCGTTCTTCTTGGCCAGGGTGATCATCTTCTCGGCCACGGGAGCAACCTCCTTGGCGCGGGTGACGGTGGTCTTGATCTGGCCGTTCTCCAGCAGGTAGGTCACCATGGCACGGAGCATAGCCTTGCGCTGATCGCTGGTGCGGCCCAGCTTACGGTTCTTCAGAGACATAGTAAACTCTCCTTCGACCTCGCGTGGCGAGATCCATTATAAATTCGTTCATTGGGCCCAAATGGGCCGGGAGCACCCGCCTTGGCGGGAGAGAGGAGACCTCCCTGTGGAAAGAGGAACGTTACATACCTTTCCTGCTGCCCCGAAAAACGGAAGGACGAATCCTTCGCGCTTCTCTTGTCACGCTGCGGATTGGGCGCGCGGCCGGGTCGTTGCCTTCCCTGCGCGCTGATCCTCTGCGCTTCTTACTGGTTGTCGTCGCTGGCCAGGGACAGGCCCATCATAGCCAGCTTGTTGATGACCTCTTCCAGGGACTTGCGGCCCAGGTTACGCACCTTCATCATCTCTTCCTCGGTCTTGGAGATCAGATCCTCCACCGTGTTGATGTTGGCGCGCTTGAGGCAGTTATAGGAACGCACGGACAGGTCCATGTCGTCGATGGTCATCTCCATCACCTTGTCCCGCTGAGTCTCGGCCTTCTCCACCACGGTGGACCGGCTGCCCATGGTCTCGGACAGGTCGGTAAACAGGGCGAAGTGGTCGCACAGGATGCGGGCGCCCAGGGACACGGCGTCCCGGGCATCAATGGTGCCGTTGGTCCACACCTCCAGGGTCAGCTTGTCATAGTCCGTGGCGTCGCCCACACGGGTGTTTTCCACGGTATAGTTGACCTTGCGAACAGGGGTGTAGATGGAGTCCACGGGGATGAGGCCGATGATGGTCTGGGCGGGCTTGTTCCGGTCGGCGGGGACATAGCCGCGGCCGTGGGACAAGGTCAGATCCATGCTCAGGGTGGCATCCGGACCCAGAGTGGCAATGTGCAGATCAGGGTTCAGGATCTCCACGTCGGCATCAGCCTTGATGTCGCCGGCGGTGACTTCGCACTCTCCGGCGGCCTCAATGTGGACCGTCTTATTCTCCTCGCAGTGGAGCTTGGCAATGATGCTCTTGATGTTCAGGACGATCTCAGTGACGTCCTCCTTGATGCCGGGGATGGTGGAAAACTCATGCTGCACGCCGGCGATCTTGATAGAGGTCACCGCGGTGCCAGGCAGGGAGGACAGCAGGATCCGCCGCAGGGAGTTGCCCAGGGTGGTGCCGTAGCCTCGCTCCAGGGGCTCCACGACATACTTGCCATAGGAGTTGTCTCCGGGATTCTCCACACAGTCAATGCGGGGCTTCTCGATTTCTACCATATGCTATGATACCCTCCTTTTCTGGGCGGCCTGGAAAAGCCGCCTGATTCCGCTCACCAATATACTGAGGGTCTAAGTGGAAATGGAACTCCCCAGAGCCTCCGGCCAAACCGGAAGCCCTGGGACGTTAGTTCATTACTTAGAATACAGCTCGACGATGAGGTGCTCTTCCACGGGGAAGTCGATGTCGTCCCGGACGGGCAGCGCAACGACCTTACCCTGGAGGGTGTTCTTGGCGTGGTCCAGCCACTTGGGCACGTTCACCTGGATGGCGTCCTCGCCCAGCAGGCGCTTAAACTTCACGGAAGAACGGCTCTTCTCACGGACCTCGATGACGTCGCCCACCTTCACCAGGTAGGAGGGGATGTCCACGCGCTGGCCGTTGACGGTGAAGTGGCCGTGGGTCACCAGCTGACGAGCCTCGCGGCGGGTCATGGCGAAGCCCAGACGGTACACCACGTTGTCCAGACGGCGCTCGATGAGGGTCAGCAGATTCTCGCCGGTCTTGCCCTGCATACGGGAAGCCTTCTCATAGTACATGTGGAACTGCTTCTCCATGATGCCGTAGACAAACTTGACCTTCTGCTTCTCGGTCAGCTGCATCGCATACTCAGACTGCTTTCTGCGCATCTGACCCTTGGGGTTACGGTTGGTAGTCTTCTTCGCATAGCCCATAGCGGCAGGGGACAGGTTCAGAGCCTTGCACCGCTTGGCGATGGGCTGCATATTTCTAGCCATGTGTCAAAACCTCCTTTTTCCAGATCAGACGCGGCGGCGCTTCGGGGGCCGGCAGCCGTTGTGGGGGACAGGAGTCACGTCCTTGATCAGGGTGACCTCCAGGCCCACGGCCTGCAGGGCGCGGATGGCGGCCTCACGGCCGGCGCCGGGGCCCTTAACATAGACCTCGACGGTCTTCAGGCCATACTCCATAGCAGCCTTGGCAGCCGTCTCGGCGGCAGTCTGAGCGGCAAAGGGGGTGGACTTAC
>USCO01000122.1 GCA_900553135.1 uncultured Eubacteriales bacterium
TCGACAAGCTGTATTTTGGTTCTATGGGGCCGCCCCCTGCTTTGACCCAGAAGCAAAACGAAGTTTTGCGCCAAGCTTTTTTGGCTACTTTTTTCACGAAAAAAGTAGCCGTGCCCGCAGGCCGGAGTAACGGCGGGTCTGGCGGTTGTTGGCGATCATCTGGGCCACCGCCTGGTCGCTGCCCACTACGATGAACAGTTCCTTCGCCCGGGTAATGGCGGTGTACAGCACGCCCCTTGTCATCAACATGGGCGCTCCGTCCAGTGCGGCCAGGATCACCGCCCGGTACTCGCTGCCCTGGGCCTTGTGAACCGTCACGGCAAAGGCGGGCTCCAGCTCTCCCAGCATATCGGTGGTGTACTCCACGATCTTCCCGTCAAAGTCCACGGTGACGCATTCCTTGTCCACCTGACGAATGACCCCGATGTCCCCGTTGAACATCCCCATGCCGGAGGCGGTGCCGCCCTCCTCCCGCCAGAGAATGTCGTAATTGTTCTTCACCTGCATCACCCGGTCGCCCGCCCGGAAGATCCAGTCGCCAAAGCGTCGCTCCCCTTTTCCCTCCGCCGGCGGGTTCAGGGCAGCCTGAAGGGCTTGGTTCAGCACGGTGGTGCCGGTTCCACGCCGCCGTGTGGGCGACAGAACCTGAATTTGGTCAGCGGGAATGCCCATATTCTCGGGCAGTCTGCGGCGGCACAGGTCCACGATGGTCTCCACCGCGCTCTGGGGGTCCCGGCGGCACAGGAAGAAAAAGTCCCCCTGGTTCTGCCGCAGATTGGGCAGCTCGCCCCCGTTGACCATGTGGGCGTTGCGGACGATAGCACTCTGAGCCGCCTGGCGGAAAATCTCTGTCAGGCGCACGGTGGGCACCGAGCCGCTGCGGATGAGATCGGAAAACAGGTTGCCCGGCCCCACCGAGGGCAGCTGGTCCGGGTCGCCTACCAGCACCAGGCGGCAGTCCGCCTGCAGGGCGTCCATGAGGGCCGCCATGAGGGGCACGTCCACCATGGACACCTCGTCCACGATGACAGCGTCGGCCTGGATGGGGTCGTACTGGTTCCGGGTAAAAATCAGCTGGCCGGAGTGGGGATCAAACCCAGTTTCCAGCAGACGGTGGATGGTGCTGGCCTCGGTGGAGCACAGCTCCCCCAGGCGCTTGGCCGCCCGACCCGTGGGAGCGGCCAGGGCGGTCTCCAGCCCCATGGCCTCAAACAAAGCCAAAACGCCCCGCAGGCAGGTGGTCTTACCGGTGCCCGGTCCGCCGGTGAGGAGCATCACCTGGCGATGGGCGGCCTGCTCCACCGCCTGGCGCTGCTGGGGTGCGTATGTAATCCCCTGGGTCTTTTGGATTTTTTGGATGATCTTGTCCAGGTCCCGGGGCGGCAGCAGCTCGGCCTGGCTCATCTCCTCCAGGCGCTGGGCGATGGACACCTCCGCCTCGTAGAGCTGGGGCAGGTACACCGCGTGCTGCCCGGCCACCTCTTCCTCTACCACTTCACCCCGCTGGATCAGCTTCTCCAGGCGCTCCTCCAGCTCCTCCTGGGGCTGGTCCAGCAGCCGGGCGGCGGCGTCGGCCAGCTTGTGCTCCGGCAGGAAGGTGTGGCCGTTGTTCATGCTGTTGTGGTTGAGCTCAAAGAGCAGCCCCGCCTCCAGGCGCTGGGGGTCGCTGCCCTCCATGCCCAGGGACAGGGCCAGGCCGTCGGCGGTGGAGAACTCCACCCCGAACTCGGGCTCGGCCAACAGATAGGGGTTAGAGCGCACCACTTCCAGGGCCACGTCCCCGTAGGCGCGGTACAGTGGCATAGACAGCTCCAGGGGGAGCTGGTGCTCGGTCAAAAACTCCATGAGACGGCGCATGCCCATCTGGCGGCGGAAGGTCTCACTGATGGACCGGGCCCGCTTGGGAGAGATGCCCCGGATCTTGGTCAGCTCCTCCGGCTCCTCCTCAATGACCCGCAGGGCGTCCTCTCCGAACTTCTCGATGAGCTGCCGGGCGGTGGCCTTGCCCACCCCCTTTACCGCGCCCGAGGCCAGGTAGTGAAAGATCTCTTTTAACCCCTGGGGCAGGCGGCGCTCCACCACGTCGGCCCGGAACTGGGAGCCGTAGGTGGCGTGGCGCACCCACTGGCCCCGGACGGTGAGATACTCCCCCGGGGACACCCCGGGCATGGCCCCCACCACGGTCATCTCCTCCTCCCCCACGTCCAGGCGGAGAATGGTATAGCCGTTTTCCTCGTTTTGAAAAATAATGGAGGAGACAGTCCCCTCCAGCACAGATGAAGCCTCCTGCTGCGGCATTCTGCCCCCTCCTCTCTTTTGTTTTATGGTTCTGACAGCCACTCCTCCAGGGTCCCGGCCGGGCAAAGAAACACCCAGGGCCACCGCAGGGCCAGCTGAAGGACCAGGTCCCGCCCCAAAGGGGTGAGCCCCCGGTCCAGTACCAGCACGCCGCCGCTCAGCAGTCCGGTCTCCCGCAGCCAGGCCAGCCAGCGCAGCTGTCCCTCCAGGCCCTCGCCGTCTCCGCTGCCCTCCAGCACCATCCAGACATCCCGGGCCGGGGCGGGCCGGAGCACCAGCCCCAAGATGACCCAGATCAGGCAGGAGGCCCCCGCAATGAGCACCACGGTCATGACCAGTTCACCCAGCATCACCAAAGCGCACCACCTCCGCCCTTATCCTATGCCGGGCGGGCGGGGCGGGTGTCAGGAAAAGAGGTTGACGCCCACGTGGGTCAGGGCGGTCATGATGCACCCCGCGGTGAGCACACCCAAAAATACTGCCGGGAAAGCCTTGCGCAGGCGCATGTCCAGAAAAGCAGCCGCCAGAGAGCCGGTCCAGGCTCCGGTGCCGGGCAGAGGAATGGCCACAAAGAGCCACAGGCCCAGGTACTTATACTTACTCACCTTCTGGCCCTTGAGATGGGCCTTGCGCTCCATCTTGTCCACCAGGCCGTTGAGCCGGGGCATATAGCGGCGCATCATCATAAAGATTTTGCGGATATAGACGATGATGAAGGGGGCGGGCAGGATGTTGCCGATCACCGCGGAAATAAAAGCCTGGTGATAGGGCAGCCCCAGGGCCACGCCGAAGGGGATGCCGCCCCGCAGCTCGATAATGGGGATCATGCTGACCAGGGTGGTAAAGACGCACCGCCCCAGGTCTGTCTGGGTCAAAAAATTCATCGTGTCCATGTGGGAAAGATACTCCTTTATTCTGTCTCTTCCAGGGGCGGCTTGCAGTCCGCCATGACCACCTGGTCCAGGTACCGGGCAAAGTCCCGGTACTCCTCCGGGGAGATGGCCCCGGGGCTGGTCATCACCACCAGCTCGTGGCCGTGGAACCCCTTGCGGTAGGGCGGGTGGATGTGGGGATAGGGATTGGCCCGAAAGCCGTTTCGCTCATAAAATTCCTGGCGGCGCCGGGCAATTTCCTCCACCGGAGGGTCGATCTCCAGCAAAACGGGGTCGCCCTCCTGCAAAAAGGCCTTCAGGGCCCGGGAGCCCACCCCCGTCCCCCGCAGCTGGGGGGCGATGGCAAAGTGCTCCACATAGCGCAGGGACCCGGTCTGCCACCACAGCAGGATGCCCTGGAGGTCGTCCCCCTCCAGGAGCAGATCAAAGTGGTAGTCCGGGGTGCCGATGCGCCCCTGCTGGGCGGAGCGTGTCCGCCTTTCGTGGACAGGGAAGCTCTGCTCATACAGGGCGAAGGCCTCCGGGAACCGGGGGTCCTGCCCGGTGGTCAGCGTCTGTCTGGTCATGTTCTTCCCTCCTCGCGGCGTTTCCTTTCTATCCTACACACTTTCCTTCGCCCCGTCAATGGCACAGGAATTAAGATCTCATAAAGTTCTTTCCCGAAATTCAGTGGAAATTTTTAATCTCCCGCCAGCATCCGCTTGAGATACTGCCCCGTATAGCTCTGGGGACAGGCGGCAACTTCCTCGGGGGTACCGGTGCAGACGATGGTGCCGCCGCCGTCGCCCCCCTCGGGGCCCAGGTCGATGATGTGGTCGGCGGTCTTGATAACATCCAGGTTGTGCTCGATGACCACCACGGTGTTGCCCGCGTCCACCAGCTTCTGCAGCACGTCGATGAGCCGCTGCACATCGTAGCTGTGCAGGCCGGTGGTAGGCTCGTCCAGAATATAGATGGTCTTTCCGGTGGAGCGCTTACTCAGCTCGGTGGCCAGCTTCACCCGCTGGGCCTCGCCGCCGGACAGGGTGGTGGATGCCTGACCCAGCTTCACATAGCCCAGGCCCACCTCCTCCAGGGTTTTCAGGCGGTTATAGATGCGGGGCAGGTTTTCAAAGAAGGGCAGGGCCTCGTCCACCGTCATGTCCAGCACTTCATAGATATTCTTGCCCTTATAGCGCACCTCCAGGGTCTCCCGGTTATAGCGCTTGCCCTTACACACCTCGCAGGGCACGTAGATGTCGGGCAGGAAGTGCATTTCGATCTTCAGCAGGCCGTCGCCCTGACAGGCCTCGCACCGGCCGCCCCGAGTATTGAAGGAGAACCGCCCCGGACCGTAACCCCGGGCCTTGGCGTCCTGGGTGGAGGCAAACAGGTCCCGGATGTCGTTAAAGAGTCCGGTGTAGGTGGCGGGGTTACTGCGGGGAGTGCGGCCGATGGGCGACTGATCGATGTCGATGACCTTGTCCAAAAACTCCTCGCCCTCGATGCGCTGGTGCTTGCCCGCCCGGGTCTTGGTGCGGTTCAGGTCGGCCCCCAGCTTTTTATAGAGGATCTCGTTGACCAGAGAGGACTTGCCGCTGCCCGACACGCCGGTGACGCAGATGAAGGTGCCCAAAGGAAAGTCCACGTCGATGTTGCGCAGGTTGTTTTCCGCCGCGCCAATGACCCGCAGCAGCTTGCCGTTCCCCTTGCGCCGCTCCTTGGGCACCAGGATCTTCCGCCGCCCAGACAGATAGTCGCCCGTAATGGAGCCGGGGGTGTTCATCACTTCCTCGGGGGTACCGGCGGCCACGATCTCGCCGCCGTGGACACCCGCGCCGGGGCCTACGTCGATGATATAGTCGGCAGAGCGCATGGTGTCCTCGTCGTGCTCCACCACCAGCAGGGTGTTGCCCAGGTCCCGCAGGTTCTGCATGGTCTTCAGCAGCATGTCGTTGTCCCGCTGGTGCAGGCCGATGGAGGGCTCGTCCAGGATATAGAGCACGCCCATGAGAGAGGAGCCGATCTGGGTGGCCAGGCGGATACGCTGGCTCTCGCCGCCGGACAGGGAGCCCGCTCCCCGGGACAGGGTGAGGTACTGAAGGCCCACCGACTGCAGGAAGCCCAGGCGGCTTTTGATCTCCTTCAAAATCCGCTCGGCGATCATCATTTGAGTTTCGGTGAGCTCCAGGTGGTCCACAAAGTCCAGGGCGTCGGTCACCGATTTCCGGCTGAATGCGTCGATGTCCAGCCCGCCCACGGTGACGGCCAGGGACTCCCGGCGCAGGCGGCGGCCCTGACACACCGGGCAGGGGCACTCGCTCATACAGTCCTCCAGCTCCCGGCGCACCGCGTCGGACTGGGTCTCCTTATACCGCCGCTCCAGGTTGTTGCAGATGCCCTCAAAGGCCTGATGGAGGGTCCCCTTCCCCCGGGGCTGGTCGTAATGGAGGGTGAGTTCCTCCCCCTTGGTGCCGTAGAGGATGACGTCCATCACCTCCGGGGACAGGTCCTTCATGGGGGTGTCCAGCTTGAAGCGGTACTTCTTGGCCAGGGCGTCAAAGTACATGCGGGAGATGCCGTCGGACTTGATGTTATTCCATCCAGAGGCGGTGATGGCCCCCTCCAGGATGGACAGATCTTTATTTGGGATGATGCGCTCCGGGTCCACCTTCAGCTGAGAACCCAGGCCGGTACAGGCCGGGCAGGCGCCGAAGGGGTTGTTGAAGGAGAACATGCGGGGGGTGAGCTCCTCAATGGACACGCCGCAGTCCTCGCAGGCGTAGTTCTGGGAAAACAGGATGTCCCGGTCCTCCCCCACCACGTTGATGATGACCAGGCCGCCGGACAGGTTGGAGGCCACCTCCACGCTGTCGGTGAGGCGGCGGGTGATGTCCTCCCGGATGACCAGGCGGTCCACCACGATCTCGATGTTATGCTTTTTGTTTTTCTCCAGCTTGATCTCCTCGCCCAGGTCATAGGCGATGCCGTCCACCCGGCAGCGGACATAGCCCGAGCGGCGGGCGTCCTCCAGCACCTTGGCGTGCTCGCCCTTCTTCCCCCGGATGACAGGGGCCATGACCTGGATGCGGGTGGCCTCGGGCAGGGCCAGCACCTGGTCGATGATCTGGTCGATGGTCTGCTGCTTGATCTCCTTGCCGCAGATGGGACAGTGGGGAGTACCCACCCGGGCCCACAGCAGACGGAGATAGTCGTAGATCTCGGTGACGGTGCCCACGGTGGACCGGGGGTTTTTGCTGGTGGTCTTCTGGTCGATGGAGATGGCAGGGCTCAGGCCGTCGATATAGTCCACGTCGGGCTTTTCCATCTGGCCCAGGAACTGCCGCGCATAGGAGGAAAGGGATTCCACATAGCGGCGCTGGCCCTCGGCATAGACGATATCGAAGGCCA
>USCO01000123.1 GCA_900553135.1 uncultured Eubacteriales bacterium
AACCGGCACCGCCAGCCGCTGGCCACCAGGCGGTACCCCTTCTTCCGCAAATACTCCCCCGCCAGGGCCTCTCCCCAGCGGCCCAGCAGGCGGCTGTCCTGCCCGCTCACAGGTTCTTTAAAAAGGTGCGGCGGTGGATGGGACTGGGGCCGTAGGCCCGCAGCAGCTCGTAGTGGAGCTTGGTCCCATAGCCCTTGTGCTTTTCAAACTGGTACTGGGGGTACTCCCGGGCCAGTTCCAGCATGCAGTGGTCCCGGCTCACCTTGGCCAGCACCGAGGCCGCGGCGATGGACGCCGACAGGGAATCTCCCTTTACAATACAGACGTGGGGCGTGGTAATAGCGAAGCTGCGCCCCTTGTCCCGGTTGCCGTCGATGAGGGCGTACACGCCCTCCTGCCCCAGGCCGTCGATGGCCAGCTGCATGGCCTTCATGCGGGCGCTGAGAATGTCGGTGCGGTCGATCTCCTCGGCCTCCACCCGGGCCACCGCCCAGGCCACCGCCCGCTCCTGGATCACAGGGAACAAAGCCTCCCGCTTTTTCTCCGTCAGCTTTTTGGAGTCGTTGAGACCGGGGATGTCCTCCCCAAAGGGGAGCACCACCGCCGCGGCGTACACCGGACCCGCCAGGGGGCCCGCTCCCGCCTCGTCGCAGCCGCACACCAGAGGATGGCCCTGGTCCAGGGCCTGCTGCTCATACTGCCAAAGTTCCATGGTTCAGCCCTCCTTAGAGAGGTCGGGGGCGTTTTCCACCGAGATGATCCGCTGCTGGTCGTGGGCGCCCCGGCGGATGTCCACCCGCACCGCGTCCCCTTCCAGGGCCCCGGCCACGTTTTCACTCCACTCCACGGCGCACACGCCCCCACGGGCCAAGTAGTCGTCCCAGCCGATGTCGAACAGTTCCTCTTCCCCGCCCAGGCGGTACATATCAAAGTGGAACAGGGGCATCCGCCCCCCCTCATATTCGTTGACAATGGTAAAGGTGGGGCTGGTCACTCCGCCCTCAATGCCCAAGCCACGGGCCAGGCCCCGGGTAAAGGCGGTCTTGCCCGCACCCAGGTCGCCGGTGTAGGCCACCACGCTGCCCGGCGTCAAAACGGCCGCCAGGCGGCGGCCAAGCTCCTCGGTCTCCTCAGGACTGTTGGTGATATATTCCATCTGGAGCCCTCCTTTGTTCACAGATTGTTTTTGAATTTAAGGAGATTATAACATACTTCCCGTTTACCTTTCCAGCAAAAAGTGATAAAATATATGCCCGTATCCTAGGAAAGCGAGGTCCGCCCGTGAAGACATTGTTTTCTCCCCTGGAGGAGTTTTGGAAAAAAGGCGATATGTTTTTGCTGTCGCTGTGCCTTCTGGCCAGCGGTTTTGGAGTGATGCTCATTTATTCCGCCACCCGGTGGAATGTGGAGGACAAGGGCAGAGAGGTGATCATTCAGTTGATCGCCATCCTGCTGGGCGTCATCATCTACATCTTCTGCACCTACGTGGATTTTCAGCTGTTCGTGGAGAAAAACTGGAAGTGGCTGCTGGCCTTCAACGTGTTTTTCATCCTGCTCATCCTCACCCCCCTGGGCTATGAGGCGGGCGGCAACCGCAACTGGCTCCACTTCCCCTTCCTGCCCATGAACATCCAACCCAACGAGATCGTCAAGATCCCCTTCATCCTGCTGCTCTCGCTACAGATCACCAAGATTCAGCAGGACGGCCGGGACATCGGTTCCATCCCTTCGGTGATCCAGATCGGCGGCCACACCCTGTTTATGCTGGCCCTCATTGCCGCAGTATGCGGAGACATGGGCATGTGCGTGGTGTACACCTTTATCTTTGTGGTCATGTCCTGGAGCGCCGGAGTGAAGGTGCGCTGGTTCCTGCTGGCCGGGTTCATCCTGGTGACCACCTTTGTGATTTTGTGGGTCTTTATTCTGCCCGAGACCAAGGCCTGGGACAGCCTGTACCTCATCAAGCGCTTCCGGGTCATCTTTGACCACAGCTACGAGCCCCAGGACGTGGGCTTCCAGCAGACCCGCTCCATTATGGCCATCGGCTCGGGGCAGATCTTCGGCAAAGGTTATCTCCAGGGCAACATGACCCAGTCCCCCTACGAGTCCACCCTCCCCGCCCGTGACACCGACTTCATCTTCGCCGTGTGCGGCGAGGAGTTCGGCATGGTGGGCTGCCTGCTGCTGCTGGGCCTGCTGACCCTCATCATCCTGCGGTGCATCTGGGTGGCCCGGACGGCCAACTCCCCCTTCTACGCCTACGTGTCCATGGGTATGGCGGGCATGCTCATCGTCCAGATAGCCGCCAATGTGGGCATGTGCCTGTTCCTCTTCCCCGTCATGGGTCTGACCCTCCCCTTCATCAGCTACGGCGGCTCCTCCATCATCACCCTCTTTGCCGCCATGGGCATCGTCTCCAGCGCCAAGGCCCGGACACTGCCCAGCTGGCTGCGGGACCGGGGCGCGTAAACATTTTCCCAACGCGGCATATTTCCCTTCCCTTAGCAAACAATACGGGTATCCCCATCTCACAAAGGAGGTTTACCCGTTTTGAAACACTTCTCCCCCTTCCGCGGCGGCCTGGGGGCCGTCCTGGCGGCCGCTCTGGTGCTGTGTCTGGTCCAGCCCGCCGCCGCCTTCTTCTGGGACAAAAAGGAGTCGCCCTCCGCCGTCCCTGACTTCTCCAAAAACTGCCTGGCCGGCGAGTCCATCTCCTTCACCCAGGAGGACTTCGCCCAGGCCAGCGCCATCACCCTGAGTACCCTGCCCGACCCGGGCACGGGCACCCTCACCCTGGGCGGTCAGCCTCTGTCCGCCGGGTCCGTCATTGAGGCCTCCGCTCTGGCCGGGCTCACCTTCCAGTGCGCCGCCCAGCCCAGCGCGGACACCGCCACCTTTACCTTCACCGCCGCCTTCTCCGGGCAGGCCGGGCAGTCGGAGCCCACCACTGTCACCCTCTATTTTCTGAAGGAAAACAACCAGCCTCCCATTGCCCGGAACATGGACCTGGCCACCTACCGCAACATCGCCATCACGGGCTACTTTGACGCCGTGGACGGCGAGGGGGACCCCCTCACCTTCCAGCTGGTGAAAACCCCCGCCCGGGGCGAGGTGACCATGGCCGAGGACGGCTCGGCCCGCTTTGTCTACACCCCCTATGAGAACAAGACAGGCAAGGACACCTTCACCTACACTGCCACCGACTCGGCGGGCAACACCTCCCAGACGGCCACCGTTACCATCAACATCAGCAAGCCCGACACCAAGGTCACCTACTCCGACCTCAGCGGCGACCCCGCCCACAAGGCGGCCATCCGCCTGGCGGAGGAGGACATCTTTGTGGGGGCCTGCATGAACGGGCAGTACTTCTTCCAGCCTGACCAGCCCGTCACCCGGGCGGAATTTTTGTCCATGGCCATGGCCGCCGCCCAGCTGGCGCCCCTGGAGGACGTGTCGGTCACCGGCTTCTCCGACGACGAGGCCATCCCCACCTGGGCCAAGGGCGCCGTCTCCGCCGCGTTGAAGGCGGGGGTCATCCAGGGCAGCCGCTCTGACTCCGGAGCCCCTGTATTCCAGGCGGAGGAGGGCATCACCCAGGGTGAGGCTGACGTGATGCTGGACCAGCTGCTGGACATCTCCGACGTGCCCATGGAGGTCTTCTCCCCTCAGGCCGGGGAAGGCCACTGGGCGGGCCAGGCCGCGGCCAATCTGGCCGCCTCCGGCGTGGTGCGCCTGGAGGACACCAGCACTGACGCCCTGAGCCAGACCCTTACCCGGGGGCAGGCCGCCATGCTGCTGGACGGCGCGCTGGACGTGATGGCCGCCCGGGAGGCCGACGGCTGGCTGCCCTGGTAAAGAAAAACCCCTTCCGCTGCTGCGGAAGGGGTTTTTTACATGTTAAATGCCGCGGTTCAGGGTCCGTCTCAGGCGAATCTTTCCCGCCAGAGCTTGGTCCAGCAGGTCCAGGAACTTCTGCCGGTCCTCGGGCAGGCCGCCCTTCAGGGGCAGGTAGTTGGAGGCGTGGTTGCTGGTAAAGTGCAGCGGGTCCACGTCCAGGTTCTCCACCAGCAGGTGGCACTCCTCCAAAATCTGGTCAGGAGTGCACACCTGGAACCGCCCGGCCAGCACGTCCTCCCCCAGGGGGGTGCCCTTGGCGGGGGCGAAGGTCATGGCGGACAGGTGCCGGGGCTTCATGGCGTTGATCATCTTGGCGGTGGACAGGATGTGCTCCTCCCAGTCGCCCCCCTGGCCGGTGAGGCCCATGATGACGATGGCCCACAGGTCAAAACCCGCCGCCACCAGCTTCTGCCCCGCCTCCAGCATCTCAGCGGCGGTGACGCCCTTGTTGATGGCCTTCAGCACGGCGTCGCTGCCGCTCTCCACGCCCAGGTAGGCCCGGTTGAGTCCCGCCTGGCGGATGTCCCGCAGCTCCTCAGGGGACTTGGCCAGGGTGCTGCGGGGCCCGGCATAGGTGGTCACCTTCTCCAGGGCGGGGAAGGTGGCATACAGCTTCTCCAGCACCCGGATAAGGTCGCCGGTCTTCATGATCACCGCGTCTCCGTCCATGAGGAACACTCGCTTGAGGCCGGGGCCGTAGTAGTCCCGGGCCATGTCGATGTCCTCCAAAATCTCCTCCACCGGGCGGATGCGGAACTGCTTTCCCTTGTACATAGCGCAGAAGGTACACTTGTTGTAGGAGCACCCGATGGTACACTGGAGCAGGTAGCTCTTCCACTCTCCCGGGGGCCGGTACAGTACGTCGCTGTCGTATCTCATAACAATTTCCTTTCCTTCTCAAAAAATATTACACGTCTACAGGCTGGCCGTCCCGCAGGACCTGGCGCATGCTTTTTTCCGCCTTGCTCCGGGGGATCATGACCTCCCGGCCGCAGCCCTGGCAGCGCAGCTTGAAGTCCATCCCCACCCGCAAAACGAGCCACTCCCGGCTGCCGCAGGGATGGGTCTTTTTCATCTTCATCACATCGTTGACATGGATGTCCATGGTTTCCTCCCCTCTTATAGGTCGGCCATTTTAAAGCCGATGCCCCAGACGGTCTTGATGTACTCCCCGCCCCCGGCCCGGTTCAGCTTGCCCCGCAGGTTGCTGATATGGACGTTGACGGTGTTGTCGTCCCCAAAGTAGTCCTCTCCCCACACGTGCTGGTAGATCTGCTCCCGGGTGAACACCTTTTTGGGGTACTCCATAAGCAGCGAGAGGATCTCAAACTCCCGGGCGGTGAGGGTCACGGGGTTGCCCGCCGCGGTGACGGTAAACTCCTCCTGGTCCAGCACCAGGCTGCCCCAGGTGAGGCGGGACTTCTTTGCCGCCGGCGCGGAGAACTTCTTGCTGCGGCGCAGCTGGGCCTCCACCCGGGCCAGCACCTCCCGGTTGTCAAAGGGCTTGGGAATGAAGTCATCCGCCCCCAGGCCCAGGGCAGTCACCCGGGGCTCCACCCCCGGCTTGGCCGACAGGACGATAATGGGCACGGTGCCCGTCTGGCGCACTTTGGCAATAAACTCCTCCCCCGTCAGACCGGGGAGCATCAGGTCCAGCAGCACCAGGTCAAAGGTCTCCTTCTCCGCCCACAACAGGCCCTCACTGCCGGAAAAGGCGGAGCGGCTCTCGTAGCCCCCCTCCTTCAGGATGGCGCACAGCAGGCCGTTGATGTCCGGGTCGTCCTCCACCACCAAAATACGAATCTGTTCCATAGCTTGGTTCCTCTCCCCTCAGGGCTTTTTGATCTCCTCCCAGTAGCGGCGGGCGGCCTGCTCGGTCTTGTTGTCCCCGTACTGGTAGTATTTCCGGTTTTTCAGTTCCTCGGGCAGATACTGCTGCTGCACCCAGTGGCCGGGGAAGTCGTGGGGGTACAGGTACCCCTGTTCCCGCTCCAGCCCGGCGGAATCGGCGTGGACGTTTTGCAGCTCCCGGGGGATGTCCCCCGTCCGCCCCGCCTTCACATCGGCCATGGCGGCGGCGATGCCCTGATAGACGGAGTTGGACTTGGGGGCGGTGGCCAGCAGCACCGCCGCCTGGGCCAGGGGCAGCCGGGCCTCAGGCAGGCCCAATTGCAGGGCGTTGTCCACCAGGGCCTTGACGATGAGGGCGGCCTGAGGATAGGCCATGCCCACGTCCTCGCTGGCCGAGCACAGCAGACGCCGGATGGCGGTGGTCATGTCCCCCGCCTCCAGCAGCCGGGCCAGATAGTGCAGCGCCGCATCCGGGTCGGAGCCCCGCAGCGACTTCATCAGGGCCGAAGCGATGTCAAAGTGGGCGTCTCCCTCCCGGTCGTAGCGCATGGCCGACTTCTGGGCGGCCGTTTTGGCGTCCTCCAGGCTGACAAGAAGTTTTCCTTGCTCCTTCTTGGCAGCAGAGGCCAGAAGTTCAAGTGCGTTCATAGCCTTGCGGATATCCCCGCCGCAGGCGGAGGCGATGTGCTCCCGCACTCCGTCCTCCAAAACCAGGGCTCCGTCCAGCCGCCCGTTGAGGATCTCCACCCCCCGGTCCACGGCGGGCAG
>USCO01000124.1 GCA_900553135.1 uncultured Eubacteriales bacterium
TCTTCTCCAGGCGGTACACCAGGGTGTTCCGGTGGACGAACAGCTTCCGGGCCGTCTCCGACACGTTCAGATTGTTTTCAAAGAACTTGTTGATGGTGAGCAGGGTCTCCTGATCCAGCGCATCAATGGGGTTCTTCTTAAAGACCTCCTGCAGGAACATCTGGCACAGGATGGTGGGCAGCTGATAGATCAGACGGCCGATACCCAGATTCTCATAGTTGATGACGGTCTTTTCGGTGTCAAACACCTTGCCCACGTCGATGGCCACCCCGGCCTCCTTGTAGGCACGGGCCAGATCCCGGATGTGGTTGACCACAGTACCGATACCGATGACCACCTTGATGCCCAGCTCCTGGGTCACGGCAGTGGCGATCTGCTTGGCGATCTTCTGCAGCTCCTTGGCGTCAGCGCCCTCGGGCAGCTGCTTGATGAGGGCCACATCGGTCTCGTTGATGGAAATGACGAAATCCGTCTGCTTGTCGGGGAACAGGTTCTGGATGACGTCGATGGTGGTCACATCGGCAGGACCCAACTGGCGCACCAGGAACGCGGCCCGGGGCGCCTCGGAGACAAAGTGCAGCTCCTTGGCCTGGGTGTAGATATCTCCCAGAAGGATATTGTCCGAGATGATGTTCTTGACAAAGGTAGCCTTGTCGTGCTTTTCCTCATAATAGGTCTTGGCCCCGTTGAAGGCCACTACGGCCATGGCGCAAAGGGCGCCGGCCAGATCATCCTCCCCCTTGACGAAGGCGGCATAATCAAACTGCGCGCCCCAACCCGCCAGGGGCTTAAAGGTCTTGCCCTCGAAATGGGCGGTGGCGCTGTCGGAGGAGTTGACCGCCGCTACCGCGCCGGACCAATGTTCTCCGATGCAAGTCAACTCGCTGCACGCCACAACGATCCCGTCGGCATCGATCACACCTACTGTACGGTCGATGCTGTCCTTCATCTGGAGCACGACTCCCTGAAACATCCTGCTGGACACGTAAATCCCTCCCAAGTAATTCTCATTACGCATATTGACATTATAACGGCACCCCCCGGGTTTTGACAAGGGGTTTGCACGAATTTTTTGTTCAAAACAACCAAAACATCACATTATTTTCACTTGAGGCTTCTCAGCGCCTGGATTTCCCCGGGGAAAAGCGGCCTCCACTCCCCGGGAGCCAGCCCTTCATCCAGTGCCAAAGGCCCCATGGACAGCCGTTTCAGATACTCCACCGGCTTGCCCCGGGCGGCCAGCATCCGCTTGACCTGATGGTATTTTCCCTCCCGCAGGGTAACCAGGCACTCTGAAGCGTCTCCCAGAGGCTCCAATCCCGCGGGCAGGCACTCCAGCCCGTCCCCCAGGGTCATACCCTGTGCCAGGGCTTCCACGTCTTCTGTGGTAATCTTTCCCGCCACACGGGCATAATACACCTTATCCACGTGGTGCACCGGAGACAGCAGACGGTGCCCCAGGGGGCCGTCGTCGGTGAGGAGCATCAGCCCCTCGGTGTCCTTGTCCAGCCGTCCCACGGGGAACAGTCCCCGCCGGCGTAAATGGTCCGGCAGCAGATCCAGTACGGTCTTCTGGCTGCGGTCCCGGGTGGCGGAGAGCAGCCCCGCCGGCTTGTGCATCATCAGGTACACAAAGGGCGCACAGTCCACCTGCGCCCCGTCCACCTGGATCACAGCCTCCTCCGGGTCCGCCTTGTCCTCTCCCTTGGCCGCCGGGACCCCGTTCACCAGCACCCGTCCGTGCCGGATGAGGTCCTTGACCTCCTTGCGGGACCAGCGCCCTGTGGAGGCCAGCAGCTTATCCAATCGTTCCTGACCCAATCTTCCCTCTCCTTTTTCTCTTCTTCGACAGGTCCTCTATGCTACCAAAAAATTCGCTTGGTTGCAATCCTTTTTTCATTTTGGGCATAACCCATCCCCGCTGTTCATATTATAAGAGCAAAACAAGCATTCCGGAAGGAGAAATGCGCCGTGTTTATCTTCACCGCAAAGCTGCCCAGACGAAAGCTGGCCCTGTGCGTGGCCGCGGCAGCCCTGCTCTGCTGTGCCGCCCTGGTGCTGAACCTCACCCCCGCCGCCACCCAGGCGGTGTCCGCCAGCGCGGTCCCCAGCCCGGAAAAAATCAAGAGCAACGAGGACCGCATCGCCTTTCTCTCTAGCTACGGCTGGCAGGTAAAGGAAGAACCCTTGTCAGTAGAAGAGCTGAAAATCCCGGAGAAAATGGACGAGAGCTACCAGGATTACCTGGCGCTCCAGGCCCAGCAGGGCTTCGACCTGAGCCAATATGCGGGCAAGCGGGTCAAGCGGTACACCTATGAGGTCACCAACTACCCCACCGGGGAATCGGGCGTTCAGGCCAACCTGCTGCTCTACCGAAACACCGTCATCGCCGGAGAGGTCCTCTCCCCCCAGATGGACGGGTTCCTGCACGGTCTGGCCATGCCCTGAGGAAGGGGCCCACGCGTCTTGCGGCGCGTGGGCCCCTTTTCCTTATTTCCCGGGAAAGAGCCGGCGCTCCAGCTCCGGGGGCAGGTCCAGAAAGCTGTCCACCCAGTAGGTGCAGCTGGCCTGGAACTCCTCCCGGCGCGCTTCAAACAGGGGGTCGGCCACCCCCGCCACGGACAGTCCGGCCTTTCGGGCGGCGGCACAGTAGTTGGGGGCGTCCTCAAAGAGGATGCTCTCCCCCACCTCCCCGTGACAAAGGGCGGCGGCCCGGCGGTAAAATTCCGGGTCCCGCTTCTCCAGCCCCAGCTCCTGGGTGGTCACCACCTGTGCAAACACCCCCTCCAGCCCGTGGTGGGCCAGGGCGGCCCGGCACAGCTGGGGCATGCAGGAGGTGAGCAGCGCCATAGAGTAGCCCGCCTGGCGGCAGCGGGCCAGAAACTCCCCCGCTCCGGGCTTCAGGGGCAGGCGGCTGGCGTAGGCCTCCCGGGCCATGTCCTTCCAGGCCTGCAGGATCTCCCCCTCGCTCTCGGCCAGCCCGAAGCGGCGGCGGGTATAGGCCGCCGACTCCTCCGCCCCGTGGTGGGCCACATAGTCGGTATAATCCTCCGGCACCGGGGCGATGCCGTGGCGGCCCAGAAATGCAATATCAATTTCCAGCCAGATCCCGTTGGAATCCAGCAGGGTTCCGTCCAGATCAAAAAAGAGCATCCACGTCCTCCTGCTCCAGCCAGAAGCGCCAGGGAAAATCCTTGGCCTCCTGGGCGTAGTCAATGCCGATCCTGGGTCCGCTGTGGATGGCCCGGTCGGGCACCTCCCGCTCCCGACAGACGTACAGGGGCGGCCGGGTGGCGTCCAGCCCATTTTCCTGCCGGGTGAGTTCCAGGGCCTGACACAGTTTTCCCGGCCCGTTGAGCAGCCCCCGGCGCTGGGCGGGGGTGAGAAGTTCCGCCTTGCGGCCAAAGCGGTTGTTTGCTATAATATCTGTGTTTTGGACCGGGACCGCACCCCGCAGCAGCACAGCGCAGGGCTCGCCCTCCGCCTCGGTCACCAGATTCAGACAGTGGTGCATCCCATAAATGAGGTAGATGTACACCGTGCCCGGCGGGGCAAACAGGGTCTGGGTGCGGGGCGTTCTGCGGTAGTGGTAGGCATGGCATGCCTTATCCACCGGTCCCACATAGGCCTCCGTCTCGGTGATGCGGCATATTAACTGCCCGTGGTCCGTCTCCCGGACCAGCAGACAGCCCAGCAGTTCCCGGGCCACCCGCAGGGTATCCCGGGCGAAAAATTCCTTTGGCAGCGGCTGCATCCCTCTCCCCTCCTTTGAGCCTTTGTATCTTACCATGATTTTTTGCCGAATGCAAACACAGGAGTTGACGACATGAATTCCCACCTCATGCGCAGGGCCGCAAAGCCCATGCTGTTCCTGGCCGCCTTTATCTGGGGCACCTCCTTCTTTATTATGAAAAACACCTTGGACTCCACCCCGGTGCTGTGGCTGCTCACCTTCCGCTTCTCTGTGGGCGCTGTGCTGCTGGGACTGTTCTGCTGGAAGCGCTGGGGCCGCAGCTTCACCTGGGACTATGTGTGGCGGGGCGCCGTCCTGGGCACCTTCCTCTTTACCGCCTACGCCACCCAGACCTTCGGCCTGGTGGACACCACCCCTTCCAAAAACGCTTTCCTCACCGCCACCTACTGCGTACTGGTCCCCTTCCTCTACTGGGCGGTGGCCCGGCAGCGGCCTGACCGCTACAACATCCTGGCGGCTTTGATGTGCGTGACCGGCGTGGGCCTGGTCTCTCTCACCGGGGACTTCACCATCACCCGGGGCGACCTGCTCACCCTGCTCAGCGCCCTGTTCTACACCTTCCATATTGTGGCCGTGAACAAGCTGTCGGTGAACAAGGACGTCTATCTCATTACTGTAATGCAGTTTGCCTTTACAGCAATTTGGGCCCTTTCCGGCGCCCTCCTGTTCCAGCCCTTCCCCGCCGCCATCTTCTCTCAGCCCCAGGTCCTCTTCCCCCTGGCCTATCTGTGCGTCATGTGCACTACCGTGGCCTTGCTGTTCCAGAACGTGGGCCAGGTGTGGTCCGACCCCTCCTCCGCCTCGGTGATCCTGTCCCTGGAGTCGGTGTTCGGGGTACTGTTCTCCGTGCTGTTCTACGGCGACCCTGTCACCCCCCGCCTGATGGCAGGCTTTGCCCTGATCTTCGTGGCGGTCATCTGCTCGGAGACCAAATTCGCCTTCCTGCGGCCCAAGAAGAAGGCCGCCGCGGAAGAAACCACGCTCCCCGGGGATTGCGGTTGAAGAAGCCGGAATTTCATGGTATACTGAGCAAAATGTCAAACAAAGGAGAGGGTATCATTGGTACTGCATGAATCGGGCGAAGACTATCTGGAGGCGATCCTGGCCCTGCGCCAGGAAAAGGGCATCGTGCGCTCCATCGACGTCGCCCAATATCTGGGGTATTCCAAGCCCTCTGTCAGCCGGGCGGTCTCCATTTTAAAGACCAACGGGTACATCACCATGGAGAAGGACGGACGGCTGGAGCTGACCGCGGAGGGCGAGGCCAACGCCCAGCGCATCTATGAGCGCCACCGCTTTCTCACCCAGTGGCTGATCCGGCTGGGGGTCTCCCCTCAGGTGGCAGCGGCCGACGCCTGCCGCATTGAGCACGACATCAGCCCCGAGACCTTCGAGTGCCTGAAACGCCACGTCAGCCACGGGCTGCCTCAGGACTGACGGCTCCCCCTTCCCGGAACCCCAGCGCGCGCCGGACCTGTTGCCTGCGCGCGCTTTTTGTATCCTGTCACATTTACCGCAAAGGAGGAACTTTTTATGTCTCTCGACTCCATCCTGACCCAGGTGACCGGCGGCGTCTCCTGGCAGGCCCTGACCCTGTCCACCATCCTTCGGGCCCTGGTGACCCTTGTCATCGGCATCGTGGTGGTCAAGATCATCATGAAGCTGGTGGACCGGGCTTTGAACCGCAGCAGGGCTCTGGCCTCGGTGCGGGGCTACATCCACTCCGCGGTGCGGATCTTGCTGTGGGCTCTGCTCACTGTCATCGTTCTGGGCTCCCTGAACGTGCCGGTGACCTCCATTATCGCTGTGTTCAGCGTGGCCGGTCTGGCCGTCTCCCTGGCCCTGCAAAACACCCTGTCCAACTTTGCCAGCGGCATCGTCATCATGGTCTCCAAGCCCTTTGTCCCCGGGGACTATGTGGAGATTGACTCGGTAGGCGGCACCGTCTCCACCGTGGGGCTGGTCTACTCCATGCTGGTCACTCCGGAGAACAAGGAGATCTACATTCCCAACAGCCAGGTCTCCGCTGCCAAGGTGATCAACTACACCCGCCTGGGACGGCGGCGCATGGAGCTGCTGTTCTCCGCCTCCTACGACGCCCCCACCGAGGCGGTGAAGGCCGCCCTGAAGGACGCGGTGGACCAGTTCCCCCAGATCCTCGCCGATCCCGCCCCCGCCATCTGGCTCAACGCCTACAAGGACAGCAGCATTGAATATCTGGTCCGGGTATGGACCACCACCGAGGACTACTGGGATGTCTATTACCGCCTTATGGAGGAGGTCCGCCCCGCCTTCCAGCGCCACCAGGTAGAGATGCCCTATAACCACCTCAACGTCCACCTGATGAAATAACAAAGAAAAGGCCCCGCCAAATGGCGGGGCCTTTTTTCAGCCGTTTGAGCCCGGCACCAATCAGTCGGGGCTGATGGTGTAGTTGGGGGCTTCCTTGGTAATATAGATGTCGTGGGGGTGAGACTCCCGCAGACCGGCAGCGGTGATCTGGATGAACTGAGCGTTGGCCTGCAGCTCGTCAATGGTGTGGCAGCCGCAGTAGCCCATACCGGCCTTCAGACCGCCCATGAGCTGATAGATGGTGTCGCTGGTCAGTCCCTTGTAGGGCACGCGGCCCTCCACGCCTTCGGGAACCAGCTTGCGGGCATCGGACTGGAAGTAACGGTCAGAGCTGCCCTTGCCCATAGCAGCCAGGCTGCCCATGCCGCGATACACCTTAAACTGACGGCCCTGATACAGT
>USCO01000125.1 GCA_900553135.1 uncultured Eubacteriales bacterium
TGCCCATGTGATAGTTGTTGTAAGCGTCCCACAGGCCGTCCTTGATCATGGTGTCCACGACCTTCTTGTCGCCCATGCGGGCGCCCCAGCGCTCAGCGGGCAGAGCGTAGGGAGCGGCGGACATGTTCTCGGTGCCGCCGGCCACGATGACGTCGGCGTCGCCGGCCAGGATGCTGCGGGCGCCCTCAATGACGCTCTTCATGCCGGAGCCGCAAACCATGCCAACGGTGTAGGCGGGGACCTGGAAGGGGATGCCGGCCTTCACAGCGGCCTGACGGGCGGGGTTCTGGCCCAGGCCGGCGGTGAGGATACAGCCAAACATGACCTCGTCCACCTGCTCGGGCTTCAGGCCGGCGCGGTTGAGGGCTTCCTTGATGACCACGGCGCCCATCTCGGCGGCGGGTACGTCCTTCAGGCTTCCGCCAAAGGAACCGATGGCGGTACGGCAGCAGTTGACAACATAGACTTCTTTCATCGTTTCTGTTACCTCCAAAATCATGTTTTTCTGTGTGGCGTCTCCTGGACGCCCAGGTCCGCTCTTGAGAGAATCATATCAAAGGAATCTGGAAAAATCAATAAAATTTTTTGCGCTTTCTGGCCCCCTTTCTGTCTGTGGGTGACAAAATCGCCCCTTTTGAAGAAAAGCGGTCCATTTTCCCAGGGTGAATTCGTTAAATTTTTGACAAAATCATTCTTTTGATTTTTCCTACAAAAAAACTGTTCCGAATTTGTAAAAAAAGTCCGGCCGGGTCTGTGCCGTGGGGAGAAAACCGGGGAAAAAGTGTGGGCGGCCCAGGGAAACGCAAAAAGGCGGCCCCGAAGGGCCGCCTGAATGGGTATCGTTTTTTGAGAACCGGGAATGGGTTTTTCTCAGAAGATCTCAGAGCTGGACTCCCCCACCGCCTGGGTGGCAGACTCCTCTTAGTACACCCCGTCGGGCACCTCCTGGGTGTCGGGGTAGTACTCCTGGGAGCTCTCCTGCCACTGGTGCTGTACCAGCTGATAGTCGGTGTCCAGACCGGTGTTGTCCCGCAGCCACTGCAGGGTGTTCTGGGCGCTGGGGGTCAGGGTGACCGCCAGATCGTTGTAACTGGTGCTGCCTCGGGGACCGGGGATCTCCCAGTGGAAATACAGATCGGTGACGTAGGTGTTTTCGTTGCGCGTCTGGTCGTCGAAGAGGTAGCGCATGCCGATGCTGCCCGCGTCAAAGTCGGCCCGCACGGCCTGCCACAGTCCGGAGATGTCCTTCCCCTCCAGATAGTACTGGTCCTCCTGGGACCAGACGCCCTCGGCATCCATGCCCATGGTGTCCAGCAGCTGGATGTTTCTGAGATAGGCCTCCACCATGCGGCCGGTCTCCTCCAGACGGTCAAAGCCATAGCACAGCTCTATCAGCTCCCGGTCCTGGGTCAGAGCCTGGGCGGCGGCGGTGACGCTGCCCTCCTGCTCCAGCTCGGCCTTCCGCAGGGGAATGCCGTTGTAGCTGCGGCGCAGGGTGGACCCGTTGTCCAGGGTGTAGGTGATGTCCACATAGAAGCTGTCGTCTCCCGGCTCATAGCCGCTGCCGTCCATGTCGCTGCGCCAGCGGTCGTCCACAATGGCCCGGTGCAGGGCGATGACCTCTGCGATCTGGTCGGGATCGGTCATGCCGTTGAGATCGAGCTGTCCCTCATCGTAGGGATAGCTCATGCTGCTGCTCACCGACACGGAGACCACCCGGTCCTGACTGGGCACCCGGGTCTCCACGCCGAACACATCATTGAAGCACAGGGCGCACAGCAGGATCATCACGGCCACAGAGGCCACGCAGCCGCCCCAGGCCTTCAGCACCCGGAAGGACTTTTTCAGCAGCATCTCGGCGGCAAAGTAGCCCGCGGCGGACCACAGTACCACGCACACCGACAGCAGCACGGGGTCTCTGTGCCAGCCGAAGAAGGCGGCGGTGATGATGCCGAAGGCCAGGCCCACGCAGAAGGTGACGCTGTACTTGAACACGGGGCGCACCAGGGGGATGGCCACCACGTCCCCTGCCGTCTCCACATGGCGGCGGCGGTAGAGGAGCAGGGCGATGACCGCCATGACCAGGCCCGCGGCGGCGTAGACGCCCAGCATCCAGGGTTTTTCCAGATAGGTCGTGCCATTCTCACCCTGAATATTCCGGGTGGCCTCCATCAGGGCGTACACGGGGGTGAGATACTCCACCAGGGTCGCTCCGGGGCCGCCGGAGATGTAGCCGAAGAAGAACTGGCGCATGAGCTCGGTGACCAGCACATAAAGACTCATGGCCAGACCGTTGAAGATGCCGTAGAAGGCGGGCAGGGCCAGGATGTGGCCGGTGAGCATGGCGCACAGGGCGGCAAAGGAGAAGAAGAACAGAGCCAGGGCGCTCTGTCCCGCCGCCCACTGCCACAGGGAGGTGAGGCACACCCCCAGGGAGGTGGAGGGGATGATGACCAGCTCCACGGCGGTGGTGAGCAGGGCCACGGCCAGGTGGGGCAGCACGGCAAAGGACAGGCCCGCCAGATACTGGGTGACAAACAGGGTCTCCCGGCGCATGGGCAGGGCGTGCATCATGCAGGCGGAGCGGTTGTTATACAGGTAGCCGAACACCGCCATGGCGCACAGCACCCCAAAGCAGCAGGCGATGAGCACGCCGGGCTGGACCCAGCCGCAGGCCGACTGGGCGGCCTCCCGCAGCCACTGCTCCCGATCCGCTTCGATGAGGTCCACAACGGAATTCACCGAGAAATAGGTATTCAGCAGATTGATGGGGATGACCAGGGCCCACATGAGGGCGTACAGGACCCACAGGGGCCAGAAGCGCCCCATGGTCTTGCGGTAAAGGGTGGAATTAAAGCACGATGTCCCGGACCGCATAGTCCTCACCTCCCAATTCATAGATAAAGATCTCCTCCAGGCTCAGAGGCAGGGCCTCCAGCAGGATGGGGTTCAGGGTAGCCACCTGCTCCTTCACCTGCTTGGGGTTGCCCCGGACGATGAGGGTGTACACCCGTCCCACCTGGCTGGTGTGCAGCAGGCGCAGGTCCTGGGGCAGAGGGGGCAGCTCGGGCTGGTCAAAGGCCACCTGGAGCTTGACCACGTTGTCCTGCAGGTCGGTGAGGGAGCGCTCCAGCAGCACCTTGCCGTGGGACAGGATGCCCACGTGGTCGCACACGTCCTCCAGCTCCCGCAGGTTGTGGGAGGACACCAGCACGGTGGTCCCCCGCTGGGACACGTCCCCCATGAGCAGGGACCACACCTGGCGGCGCATCACCGGGTCCAGGCCGTCCACCGGCTCGTCCAGCACCAATACCTGGGGATTGCAGCACAGGGCCAGCCAGAAGGCGGACTGCTTCTGCATGCCCTTGGACAGGCGGCGGATGGGGGCGCGCTCGTCCACCTCGGGGAAGGCCTCCCGCAGGGCCTGGTAGCGCTTGTCGTCAAACTGGGGATAGAGCCCCCGGTAAAACTTCATCATGTCCCGGGTGGAGGCGGAGTTGAAGTAGTACAGCTCGTCGGGGATCACCGCCAGCTTGCTCTTCACCGCCGGGTTTTCATATACCGGCTGTCCGTCCACCATCACCGAGCCCGAGTCGGGCCGGTAGATGCCGGTGATGTGGCGCAGGATGGTACTTTTGCCCGCGCCGTTGGGCCCCACCAGGCCGTAAATGGAGCCGGGCTCCACCGTCATGGTCAGACCGTCCAGGGCCCGAAAGCCGTCAAAGGTCTTGACCACGTTGTTGACTTTGATCATACTGCCGCTCCTCCTTCCAAGGTGCCGATGCGCTCCCGCAGGCTGTCCCCGGTGACGCCCAGGTACAACAGCTCTGCCGCCGTCTGGTCAAACAGGTGCAGCAGGGATTCCCGCCGCTCTCCATCCACCCCGGTGTGGGGGGCGGCGAAGGACCCCTTCCCCGGCACCGAGTACAGGTAGCCCTCGGCCTCCAGAGATTCATAGGCCCGCTGGATGGTGTTGGGGTTGATGGCCAAGGTGCTGGCCAGCGACCGCACTGAGGGCAGCTTCTCCCCTTCCTGGATGGCCCCTGTGACCATGAGCCGCCGCAGACCGTCCCGCACCTGTTCATAGATGGGCCGGGCGTCCCGGTAATCCAGATTGAGCATGATTGCCCCTCCTTTCCGCCGGAAAAACTCCCGGCTGTCTGTATGAACTGTATTAGTACACTAAGCATATTCTGTCCCCCTCTCAAAGTCAATTAAGAAGCCTTTAAGATTTTTTGAAGTTGCGTTCTCCTCCCCTTTCCCGATTGCCCTGGGACAGGGAACGTGCTATGATATAGATGTAAAAATATCGTTTTCCCAAAGGAGGTTCTCCTGATGTATTCTTCCATCGGTTTTATCGGCACGGGGTCCATGGGCTCCGCCGTGGCCCGGGCCATTGCCGCCGGAGGCCATACCGGCCTGGTGCTGGCCAACCGCACCCCCGCCAAGGCGGAGGCCCTGGCGAAGGAGCTGGGGGCCAAGGCGGCGGACAACCACACCGTGGCCCAGGACTGTGACCTGATTTTTCTGGCGGTAAAACCCCAGATGATGGCGGGGATGCTCTCTGACATCGCCCCCATCCTGGCCCAGCGCCGGGACCGCTTTGTGCTGGCCTCCATGGCCGCCGGTCTGGACGCCCAGGCCATCCAGACCCTGGCCGGGGGCGAGTACCCCGTCATCTGCCTGATGCCCAACACCCCTGTGGGCGTGGGCGCCGGCGTGGTGCAGTACTACGGCCTCGGGGTCTCCCAGGAGGAGCTGGACGCCTTCCGTGGCCTTCTCTCCCATGCGGGCCTGGTGGACCAGATCGACCCCGGCCTTCTCAACGCCGCCAGCGCCGTCTCCGGCTGCGGCCCCGCCTTCTGCGCCCTGTTTATCGAGGCGCTGGCCGACGGCGGCGTGGCCTGCGGCCTGCCCCGGCAGAAGGCCCTGGCCTATGCCGCCCAGATGGTGGCGGGCACCGCCAAGCTCATGGTGGAAAACGGCCTGCACCCCGGTCAGCTGAAGGACGGGGTCTGCTCCCCCGGCGGCACCACCATCCAGGGGGTGCGCACCCTGGAGGAGGGCGGCTTCCGGGCTGCCGCCATGGACGCGGTGATCGCCGCCTATGAAAAGACTCTGAAGCTGGCCAAATAAATTGGGAATTCCTAATTTCTAATTCCTAATTCCTAACTCAACTTAAGGGGGTTTATACGCATGAGAATCGTCGTCAAGGTGGGCACCTCCACCCTGGCCCACGCCACGGGCCGACTGAACATCCGCCACGTGGAAGAGCTGGTCAAGGTGCTCTCCGACCTGAAAAACGCGGGCCACGAGATCATTCTGGTCTCCTCGGGCGCCATCGGCATGGGCGTGGGCAAGCTGAACCTGCCCGGCAAGCCCTCCGACATGCCCACCAAGCAGGCCGCCGCCGCCGTGGGCCAGTGCGAGCTGATGTACACCTACGACCGGCTGTTCCTGGCCTATAACCACACCGTGGCCCAGGTGCTGCTCACCGGGGAGGACGTGGACCACCCCGAGCGCCGGGAGAACTTTGAAAACACCATGGAGCGCCTGCTGGAGCTGGGCGCCCTGCCCATCATCAACGAGAACGACACCATCGCCACCGCCGAGATCAAGGTGGGCGACAACGACACCCTGGGTGCCATCGTGGCCTGCTGCGTCCGGGCCGACCTGCTGGTGCTGCTCAGCGACATCGAGGGCCTGTACACCGCCGACCCCCGCAAGGACCCCGCCGCCACCCTCATCCCCGTGGTGGAGGAGGTCACCCCCGACATCGAGGCTCTGGCCGGGGGCGTGGGCTCCAGCCTGGGCACCGGCGGCATGGCAACCAAGCTGCGGGCGGCCAAAATGGTCACCGCCCAGGGCTGCGACATGGTCATCACCAATGGCGAGCGCCCCGACCGGCTCTACGACATCGCCCAGGGCAAGGCGGTGGGCACCCGCTTCCTGGCCAAAAAGTAATTCCCATTCGTTTTCTTTGCTTGAAATTCTACATATCGTAGTCTGATTTTGGGGCCCGCGCCCCCAGACAGAAAGGTGGAACTATGACCACACAAGAATTGCTGGCCCAGGCCAAGGCGGCCAAGGGCGCCATGGCGCTGGCAAATACGGACCAGAAAAACCAGGCCCTGATGGCCATGGCCCAGGCCCTGATGGAGGACCAGGAGGCCATCCTCTCCGCCAACCGGGAGGACCTGGAGGCCGCCCGGGGCACCGTGTCCGAAGTGATGCTGGACCGGCTGGCCCTCTCCCCCGACCGCATCGCCGGTATGGCCCAGGGCATCCGGGAGGTGGCCGCCCTCCCCGACCCCGTGGGGGCCGTCCTCACCCGGGTGGAGCGCCCCAACGGCCTGGTCATTGAAAAGACCGCCGTGCCCATGGGCGTCATCGCCATCATCTACGAATCCCGGCCCAACGTCACCTCCGACGCCGCCGCCCTGGCCCTGAAGGCGGGCAGCGCCTGCGTGCTGCGCTGCGGCAAGGAGG
>USCO01000126.1 GCA_900553135.1 uncultured Eubacteriales bacterium
AGTGGCCCTTGTAGTCCTCGATCCGGGCCAGGATGCCCAGAGTAAAGGTGTTTTCCTTCAGCCCAAGGGAAGCGCGCAGCTTTTCCTTCTCCTCCTGGGAGATGGGGGTCAGCGGGGTCACACCGTTCATAACGATGGTGATTTTTTTGGAGGAAATACCCCCGTCCGTCAGGTTTTCCGCCGTGGCGGGGCTGACGGCGATAATGCGGTCGGCGTAATGCTCGTTGACCAGCTTGTTCACCCACCGTCCCGGGGGATACCGCAGCTTGGCGGGCACGGGGAAGGCGGAGTGGCGGCTGTACACCACCGGCACATGGCAGCGCTTGGCGGCGATGCGGCCGGAGAGAGAGCCATGGGTGTGGACCAGGTCGGGTTTAACTTGGCGGATGAGCTCCTTCAGGGTGCCCACGTCCTTGCGGTCGTAGGAGCGGTCGGCAATGCCGTCCACCTCCAGCACCTGGGCCCCCGCCTGCTCCAGGGGCTCCTTCAACAGGCTGCCTCTGGGCACGGCTACCAGGGTCTCAAACTGTTCCCGGTCGGCGCAGCTGAGGTAGTTGAGGATCACTCGCCCCGCGCCGCCGATGTTGGTATCGCTGATGATGTTCAGAATGCGCTTCACAGTGTCGCCCCTCTCTTCTTCAGCTGGCCGTAGCGGGACACCAGGAGTCCCAGGGCCAGGTAGCTCCAGAACAGGAACATGACCCGGTAGTTATAAAAGGAATAGTCCGTCATGGCCTGGACCATAAAGCCTGCGATGCCCGAGACAAAGGCCACCACGTGGAAGCGGACAAAGGAGTCCTTCTCCCGGCAGAAGGCGGCGCACAGGTCCCGGAAGTACCGGAACAGCAGCAGGATGAAGATGACCAGGGCGATGATGCCCGCGTCGCACACGATCTGCAAGAACAGGTTGTGGGCGTGAGGGGCCTCAATGCCGCTGTAGCTGTACTTGGGATACACCAGATTGAAGGCGGCGTCACCAGGACCGATGCCGCACAGCCAGTAGTCCTTCAGCATGGCCAGGGTGCCCATCCAGATGTACACCCGGTAGGAGGTGGACTGATCACCCAGGTTGCCAATACTGGCAAAGCGGTTAATGATGGTGTCCGGCAGGACAAAGTACAGGGCCACCAGAGCGATGGGAGTCAGCAGCAGCAGACGGGGCTGCAGGAACAGCACAAAGATGAAGCCGGCAAAGAGCAGGCCCAGCCAGGCCCCCCGCGACAGAGTCATCAGCATACACACGCACATGATGCCGCAGCAGCAGAAATAGAAGATCCGCTTGCCCCAGTCCTTGGCAGACAGCAGGCCCGCGCCGCCCAGGGGGATAGTCAGGATCAGGTACTGGCCCAGCATGTTGGGATTTTCCAGGGTGGAGGGCACCCGGAAGGCATCGCCGAACATGTCGCTGTCCACCCAGGCTGCGGACTGGTAACCCCAGCGCAGAAAATACTGGGAGATACCCAGCAGGGCCACCGTGGCGCCGGCGGCCACCATGAAGAACAGCAGCACCTCCAGCTGGCGCTGGGTGGTGATGGCATTTTCCAGGGCGATGGCAAAGAGGATAAATGCCACCGTCAGCACACCGCCCAGCAGGCTCCCCTTCAGGGTAACGGAGAACAGGGTTCCCACGGCATAGATGGCGGCGTACAGCCAGATGTAGCGGTTCACGGGGGCGTAGAACAGCTCCCGGCCCCGGTCAGACATAAAGTCCACCAGCAGGCAGGCGCAGCCAACCAGGGCCAGACCCAGCACCGCCATAGTAGGCAGAATGGGAGCCAGCACCGCCGCCGCGCCGCACCACAGCCAGCTTTTCACAATGAGACTGCCGGAAAACAGCTTATCCAGGCAAAGCACCTCATAAATTTTACACAGCGCCCCGTGGACGATCCGCCACAGGCGGTAAAACACACTGCTTTCCGACTGGGCCTGTTCCAGGCCGAGACGGGGATGGATGAACCACTGGATCAGGCCGCTCCCCGCCCACTGGCGGCTGAACCAACCGCACAGGGCGGCCAGCAGCCGGAAGATCACACTGGTTTGTATTACGGTTTTCATTTGTTCCATTGCTCAACCTCTCTTTACGATTCGCCGGAGCATATCCCGCACCAGACGGGCCTCTTCCAGCCCCAGCAGGGTGACCAGCAGGAAATAGACGGCCACGCCTTCCACGGCGCACACGCCAAGCTGGATCAGCTCACCCAGTTTCCCGCTGGGCAGGATACCGCCCAGCCAGTTCCGGGTCAGCCAGACCACCACGGCCATACACACCGCGGACAGCAGCATTTTCCCAAAATCCACCACAAACGCCGGGGTGAGCACCCCCTCTCCCCTGCGCTCCAGGGGGATCATCAGCAGCAGGGCATACACCGTGGAGGACACCGCCGAGGAGATGGCCAGACCGGAGACCCCCAGGGACTCGGTGAGGAGCATACACAGCACGATGTTCACCAGGATGGAGACGGCGCCCGCAATGAGGGGGGTGCGTCCGTCCTGCTGGGCGAAGTATCCCCGGCTGAGGATATTCTGCAGGGCGTAGCCCACCATGCCGATGGACACCCAGAACAGAGCCTGGGAGGTGATGTCCACGGAGAAGGCGTCAAACTCTCCGCCCCCGTACAGGAAGGAGATCAGGGGCCGGGCCAGAGTCATGAGACCGGCGGCCATGGGCAGCACGAAAAACAGGCTGCTGTGCACCGTCTGGTTGATGGTCTGGCGGAAGGCGTCCTGCTGATGCTCCGCAGTCAGGCGGGAGAGCTTGGGGAAGATCACGTTGGTGATGGAGAGAATGAATACGCCGGCGATGACCAGATACAGGTTGGTGGAGTACTCCATGGCGGAGACTCCGGCGCCGTCGTACAGGTGGGAACCAAACTTGGAATTGATCGTCAAATTAATAGGCTGGACCCAGGTGGAGACCATGACAGGCCCCATGAGGGCAAAGGCTTTCCGCATGCCCTCCGTCCTGGGGTTAAAGTTGGGACGAAACCGGAAATCCAGCCGCCGCAGGGAGGGCACCTGGATCAGCGCCTGGAGGAGCCACCCCACCAGATAGGCCGCCGCCAGTCCGTAGACCCCCAGGCTGTCGTCCAGGAAGAAGAAGTAGGCGATGATGACCAGATTGGACACCGTGCTGATGAGGGCGGGGATGTTGAAGCGGTCCATGGCCTGGAGAATGCCCACAAAGGAGAAGGCCACCCCGGTGAAGAGCACCGTTGGGAACATCACCCGGGTCAGGGAGGCGGCCAGGGCCGCCGTCTCCTGGTCATAGCCGTCGGCAAACAGGGTCACCAGGGGCTGGGCAAAGAAAATGCCCAGTACGGTGAGCACCGCCGTCAGCAGGGTCATCACTGACAAAAAGTTATTTCCGAATTTGTAGGCCGCCTTTTTTCCGTCCCGGGTCAGGTACTCGCTGAACACCGGGATAAAGCACGCGGCGATGGCAGAGGCAAACACCACGTCGAAAAAGACCCGGGGGATGCGGCTGGCAATATAAAAGGCCTTGGCCTCCATACCGGTGGTGCCGTAGTGTACCGCCATCAAGCGGTCCCGGTACAAACCAAGTACTTTTCCCAGCAGGGTGATGGCCATCACCACGCTGATGGTCTTGGTTGAATTTTCACTGTTCTTTGCCAAGCAGTCCGCTCCTTTCTCAATCCCGGCACTGCCTGTCCGGGGACAATCGTCTTATTTTACACCAATCCCCTCCCTTTTTCAACTGCTCTCCGTATGGATTCACGGCTTGTTTACAACTGCCCGTGTGTGACCTTTCGCCAGATTTTGCCCTTCTATTGACATTGAATCCCAGGTCCGTTCCTGCTATAATGGTTTTTAATGAGCCCTGTTTCCAGGGAGCAGTTCGTCCCATTTCAATCCCGATCACATGCAAAGGAGACCTCATGAAACGATCCAACTTCAAGCAGCTATCCCGCAGGGCCGCGGCCCTGACCTTAGCGGTGGTCATGGCTATTCCCACGGCGTTCGCCACCGCAGGGACCAAAAAATTGACTACCACACAGTCCATTACCGATGGTCTTACTTATACCAACACCATCACGGACCACTCCTCCGCCGGCCGGGTGGAAAGCTACAGCTTCCAGCTCTCCCCCAACAGCCAGGTCTATCCCATTATGGTCCAGTCCGCCGGAACCATTTACGGCGCGGCCACCATCAACAAGGCCATCAGCTATGCTGAAAGCCTGGGATACAACGTGATTGGCGGCATCAACAGCGACTTTTTCGACTGGAACGGAGTGCCCATCGGCATCTCTATTGAAAACGGCGTATACAAATCCAGCCCGGAAGGCCGCCACTCCGTGGCCTGGTCGGGCAGCGGCATGGAGCTGTCCATGTCCTCCCAGGTGGGCATGACGGTGACAAACCAGCGCACCAACACCTCCGCCACCGTGAACCACTTCAACAAGTGGCGGGACTCCTCCGGAGGCCTGTACCTTTATAATGAGGACTTCTCCACCGTCTCCACCCGCACCGACAACGCCGGCGGCCGGATGATCCGCATGGAGCTGGTGGACGAGGAGAAGGGCGCCGACCTGGGCGTCAACAGCACCCTCACCCTCAAAGTCACCGAGGTGTTTGACACTGACCAGTCGGTGACCATCGGAACGGATAACTACATCCTTACCGCCGCCTATGAGGCGGGCTACTACGAGCTCTTCGCCGGCTACCAGGTGGGCGATCTGGTCACCCTGACCACCACCTGCACCGACCCCGTCCTGTCCCGGGCCCAGTGGGCCGGCGGCTGCGGGGACATCATGGTATACAACGGCACCGTTACCGACAGCTCCAGCTGGGCCTACGCCAAGGACGGCCGCAATCCCCGCACCGCTCTGGGCGTGAAGGCCGACGGCACCATGGTCTTTTATGAAGTGGACGGCCGCCAGTCCGGCTACTCCGGCGGTCTGAGCGAGAAGGACCTGGCCAACGAGCTGCTCAGCCAGGGCTGCGTCTGGGCGGTGAACCTGGACGGCGGCGGCTCCTCCATCCTCAGCGCCCGGCTGCCCGGCTCCAATTCCGTCTCCATTCAGAGCTCTCCCTCCGGCGGCAGCGCCAGAAGCTGCGCCACCTTCATCCTCCTGGTCACCGACGATCCCGGCACCGGCCCGGCCACCCGCCTGGCTCTGAAGGAGGACGGTCTGGTGGTCCTGGCCGGCACCTCGGTCACCCTGGGCGACGTAGTGTCGGTAAACGCCGGAGCCAAAACGGTGGACAGCCGGGTCTCCGACGCCGCCTTTACCTCCAGCGGCCTGGGTTCCTTCAACGGCTCGGTGTACACCGCCGGAAACACGGCGGGCACCGACACCATTACCATCCACTCCGACTCCCTGGGTCTCTCCGGCACCGCCCAGATCCACGTGGTCACCTCCCTGTCCAAGCTCACGGTAACCAAGTCCAACGGCAGCGCCCTGTCCTCCCTGTCCATGAAGGCGGGTGAGAGCGTCCAGCTGTCCGCCACCGGTACCTACTGGTCCCGCTCCGCCCTGCGCTCCTCCTCCACCGCTGTGACCTGGGGCGTCACCGGCGGCATTGGCACCATCACCGCCGACGGCCTGTTCACCGCCTCTGGCAACAGCAGCTCCGGCACCATCACCGCCACTGCCGGCGGCATCACCACTAGCATCCCCGTGTCCCTGGAGAACGTCCACAACGACGTGACCCCCGGCCACTGGTCCTACACCGCCGTGGAGTACTGCTATGAGCACGGCATCGTCTCCGGCGTCTCCTCCACCGAGTTTGGCCGGGACCTGTCCATCCAGCGGGGCGACTTCGTGCTGATGCTGTATAACGCCCTGGGCAAGCCCGCCGTCACCGGCTCCCTCACCTTCACCGACGTTTCCTCCACCGACTACTACGCCAAGGCCATCATCTGGGCCAGCGCCAACGGCCTGGCCTCCGGCGTGGGCGACGGTCTGTTCGCCCCCACCGCCCCGGTCACCCGGGAGCAGGCCTTCACCATGCTCCACCAGGCCATGCCTCTACTGGGCATTGAGAGCCCCGAGCCCGACCTGAGCGTTCTGGACCAGTTCTCTGACAAGGACCAGATCGCCGACTACGCCAAGCCCCACATGGCCGCGCTGGTGGCCCAGGGAGTAGCCAGCGGCGCCGGCGGGGTCATCAACCCCAAGACCAACCTCAGCCGCGCTGAGATGGCCGCGCTGCTCTACCGTCTGCTCACCTATGACACCACGGAGGAGCCCACCGAGCCTACCCAGCCCGATCCCGACGCCACCCTCACTCTGGACCAGGCCGAGACCACCCTGGAGAGCGCCAAGACCCTGACCCTCACTGCCACCCTCACCGGGACTCAGGCGCCCATCACCTGGACCTCCAGCAACCCCGCCATCGCCACAGTGGACAG
>USCO01000127.1 GCA_900553135.1 uncultured Eubacteriales bacterium
TTACATATAAAAGAGCATCTCGCTGTAGGTGGGGAAGGGCCAGTACTTCCGGCCCACCAGCTTCTCCAGCTCGTCGGCCAGGGCGCGGGCCCGGGCCATGTCCTCGGCCACCACGCCGTGGAAATACTTCACCCGGGCTTCCAGCTGCTCGGGGGCATGGTCCACATCCCCCTCCAGCTTCTCGCAGGCGGCCAGCAGGGCGTCGTTCTTCTCGGCCACCCAGGCAGCCAGCGAAGACTCGTAGCGTCCCGCACCTACTCCGGCCAGATCGCTCCGGCGGCGGCACAGCTGGGCGGCGAAATCGGACACGGCGGGCAGGATGTCCCGGCAGAGCATATCCACCATGGTGTGGGCCTCGATGGACAGAACGGTGCAGTAGTTCTCCATGTGGATCTCCTGCCGGGCCTCCATCTCCTCCCGGGTGAAGATGCCGTGCTTGACAAACAGCTCCACGTTCTTCTCTGCAGTGTAGGCGGGCAGGGCGTCGGCGGTGGAGGTGAGGTTGGCCAGCCCCCTGCGGGCGGCCTCGCTGAGCCAGGCCTGCTCGTAGCCGTTGCCGTTGAAGATGATCCGCTGATGCTGGGTAAAGACCCGGCGGATGAGCTGGGACAGGGCCTCGTTGAAGTCGGCAGCTCCCTCCAGCTCGTCGGCGAACTGCTCCAGCTCCTCGGCCATGATGGTGTTCAGGGCGATGTTGGGCCCGGCGATGGACTGGGAGGAGCCCAGCATACGGAACTCAAACTTGTTGCCCGTAAAGGCCAGGGGCGAGGTTCGGTTGCGGTCGGTGTTATCCTGAGGAATGGGGGGCATCACGTCCACTCCGATGCGCAGGCTGCGCTTGCCGGGGTCGGCGTACTCGGTGCCCCGGATGATGGAGTCCACCACGGCGGTGAGCTCATCTCCCAGGAAGATGGACACCACGGCGGGAGGAGCCTCCTGGGCGCCCAGGCGGTGGTCGTTGCCCGCGTAGGCCACGGTGCAGCGCAAGAACTCCTGATACTCGTCCACGCCCTTGATAAAGGCGGCCAAAAACAGCAGGAAGCGGGCGTTCTGGCTGGGAGTGCGGCCGGGCTTGAAGAGGTTATCCCCGGTGTCGGTGGAGAGAGACCAGTTGTCGTGCTTGCCCGAGCCGTTGATGCCGGCAAAGGGCTTTTCGTGGAGCAGGCACACCAGGCCGTGGCGGCGGGCCACCTTCTTCATCACGTCCATGGTGATCTGGTTGTGGTCGCAGGCGCTGTTGGCGTCGGAGTAGATGGGGGCCATCTCGTGCTGGCAGGGGGCCACCTCGTTGTGCTTGGTCTTGGACAGCACCCCCAGCTTCCACAGCTCCCGGTCCAGGTCCTGCATGTAGGCGGCTACCCGGGGCCGGATGGCGCCGAAGTAGTGGTCCTCCAGCTCCTGGCCCTTGGGGGGCTTGGCGCCGAAGAGGGTGCGGCCGCACAGCCGCAGGTCCAGCCGCTTGGCAAAGTCCTTTTCGTCAATGAGGAAGTACTCCTGCTCGGGTCCCACCTGAGCGGTGACCTGCTGGGTCTTGTCGTCGCCGAAGAGGCGCAGGATGCGCACCGCCTGGCGGCTCACCTCCTCCATGGAGCGCAGCAGGGGCGTTTTCTTATCCAGCACCTGGCCGGAGTAGGAGCAGAACACCGTAGGGATGTACAGGGTGCCGTCCCGCAGGAAGGCGAAGGCGGTGGGGTCCCAGGCGGTGTAGCCCCGGGCCTCGAAGGTAGCCCGCAGGCCGCCGGAGGGGAAGGAGGACGCATCGGGCTCACCTCGCACCAACTCCTTGCCGGAGAACTCCAGCAGCACCTTGCCCCCGGGCGCGGGGGTAATAAAGCTGTCGTGCTTCTCGGCGGTGTATCCCGTCATGGGCTGGAACCAGTGGCTGAAGTGGGTAGCCCCCCGCTCTGTGGCCCAGCGCTTCATGGCCTGGGCGATGTCGTTGGCCACGGCAGGGTCCAGGCTGGTGTGGCTGCGGATGCAGTCCTTCCAGGCCTGGAAGGACTGGGCGGAGAGGTAGCTCTCCATGGCGGCCTCGTTGAACACCATGCTGCCAAACAGTTCTGTCAGTTCCGTCTTTTTCCCGTCCATATCAAAAACTCCTTTCCATGTTTGAGCAA
The DNA here is from genome assembly GCA_900553135.1 of uncultured Eubacteriales bacterium. Classification (GTDB taxonomy): domain Bacteria; phylum Bacillota; class Clostridia; order Oscillospirales; family Oscillospiraceae; genus Lawsonibacter. The sequence continues at coordinate 2,118 of USCO01000127.1, forward strand.
ACTGGCTTACACACCGCTGGCTCCGTAGTTGGCCAGCACACGGGCGGAGGGATCGTCCACGTCACAGCCCTCCCAGGACTTGTTGGGCATCCAGAAGTCCTTGACCATCTCGGCCTGGCCGGGATAATACTGCTCAAACAGCTCCCGGTACAGCAGGCTCTCCTTGGTGAAGGGGGTGGCAAACAGGTATTGGCTGCTGCGCTGCCGGAACTCCTGGTCGGTGTACTGCGCTTGGGCGTATTCCTTCAGGTCGTCCACCATGGAGTGGCCCACCGCGTCGGAGAAGGCCGCCTTCTCTCGCCACAGGATCTCATCGGGCAGCAGGCCCTGGCCCTCAAAGGCGTGGCGCAGCAGGTACTTGCCTTTGTGATAGGTGTTCATCTTCAAGGCGGGGTCCACGCTCATAACGTAGCGGACAAAGTCCAGGTCCCCGAAGGGCACCCGTGCCTCCATAGAGTGGACGCTGATGCAGCGGTCCGCCCGGAGAACGTCGTACATGTAAAGCTCATCCACCCGCTTCTTGGCCTCGGCCTGGAAGGCCTCGGGAGAGGGAGCGAAGTCGGTATATTTGTAGCCGAAGAGCTCGTCGGAGATCTCTCCGGTGAGCAGCACCCGCACGTCGGTGCGCTCCCGGATGGCCTTGCAGCACAGGTACATGCCCATGCTGGCCCGGATGGTGGTGATGTCGTAGGTCCCCAGTTTGGCCACCACCTTGGGCAGGGCGTCGATGACGTCCTGGCGGGAGATGATGACCTCGGTGTGGTCGGTGCCCAGGAAGTCGGCCACCTGACGGGCGTACTTCAGGTCGATGGCGTCCACGTCCATGCCGATGGCAAAGGTGCGGATCTTCTTGCCCAGCAGGCGGGCGGCGATGGCGCATACCAGGCTGGAATCCAGGCCGCCGGAGAGGAGGAAGCCCACGGGGGCATCGGCGTCCAGCCGCTTCTCCACCCCGGCTACCAGCTTCTCCCGGATTTTAAGGCACACGGTCTCCAGATCGTCGGTGCTGTACCGCTCCACGGTGGTGAGGTCGGCGTAGCGCACGAACTTACCCTGGGCGTAGTAGTGTCCCGGAGGGAAGGGACAAATGGTCTTGCACAGCCCCACCAGGTTTTTGGCCTCGCTGGCAAAGACGATGCCGCCGTCGTAGTCGTAGCCGTAAAACAGGGGGCGGATGCCGATGGGGTCCCGGGCGGCCACCAGAGAACCGGTAGCTCCGTCGTAGAGGATCAGAGCAAACTCGGCGTCCAGCTTTTCAAACATCCCCAGGCCGTACTCCCGGTACAGGGGGAGCAGCAGCTCGCAGTCGCTCTCGCTTTGGAAGGTGTACTTGCCCTCCAGCTCCCGCTTCATCTCCCGCCAGCCGTACAGCTCGCCGTTGCACACCACCATGTCCTCCCCCAGGGTAAAGGGCTGCATGCCCCGCTCGTCCAGGCCCATGATGGCCAGGCGGTGGAAACACAGCCAGCCGGTGGGGGTCTCCAGAATCCGGGTCATATCCGGTCCCCGGGACAGGGTGCGGTCAAAATACTCCGCAACCTCCGCTTTGCTTCTGCTCTTCTTGCTGAATCCCATGATAGAACACATAAAAAAGCACCTCCAGATCATTTGCAGCCAATCATCCTGTATTTTAGGACGAATGCTGCGATCCGCGGTGCCACCTAATTTGCTGTGTTAACACAGCCACCTTCAGGCTCTGACAAGCCCTTGCGAGATAACGGTCGCACCCGGGTCCCCTACTGGCCATAGCGTTCAGGTTCCAGCTCAGGAGTGTTCTTTCCCGCGGACTCTGGTACGGGGTTCTCACCCTCCCCCGCTCTCTGTGACAGGCCATCCGCGCTACTTTTCTCCGTCTATGCCGTTTTCTATTTCAACCCCGCGATAAACGCGAAAAGGGCGCTGCGGCTTCTTTGCCACAGCGCCCTTGCTGTTGATGGGGCAATTATAATCAGACCTCCCCCTGCTGTCAAGGGGAATGGGGCCCATTTTTTTCGTCAAAGGCCATTCTCATGCAAAACACAGAAAATGTCCCGCTGTCCGCCCGCCATTTTTTGTCAGATTATTGAGGGGTTTTGGTTTCCCCCAGCTCCCGGTCCAGGCGCTCCAGCTCCTCCAGCATCTCAGGATCGAACCAATCCCGGTGCTGGTGGATGACCTCCAGGCCGCCCTCCGGAGAAAAATAGGCCTCCAGAATCCGGATCAGCCGGGAGGGCACGGGGATGCTCTTGCCCATGAGCCCCGTGGGCCAGCCGCTGCCGTCCCAGTGCTCGGTGCTGTGGAGCACATACCCAGCCAAGGGGGACTGTTTGTCCTCCTGGATGAGGAAGCGGTAGCCCACCTCGCTGTGGCGGTGGGGGTCGGTGTCCGGAGCCCCCATCTGCAGCAGGCTGCAAAGGCCAATCCTGCGCTGGGCATAGCCCTGGCGCAGCAGTTCCTCCTCCTGGGGGCAGAACTTCTGGGCCATGCGGGTCAAAAACTGCTCCTCACGGGAAGTGAGCGGGGGCAGGAGCCCCTCCTCCCGGGCCTTTTCCCGGATGTTTTCCAGGGTCTTGCGGCGCATGAGAATACTGCGCTCCCGCTTCTGGACATACATCATCTGGTCGGCCCGGTTCAGGGTCTCCACCAGCGATCCCATGCGTTCCATCTTCACCGCATAACCAAGGGACACGCTGACCACCGCGCCGCAGACCTCCTCATGGGCAAAGATCCGGTCCATACGGGCGCGGACCTTCTCGGCGCTGGCCTCCATGGTGTGGGGCAGCACGATGATAAACTCATCGCCGCCCACCCGGGCCAGAATATCCTGGGCCCGGCAGCCCGCCTTCAGGCACTCGGCCACCCGGCAGATCACCCGGTCGCCCACGCTGTGCCCCAGCAGGTCGTTGACCAGCTTCAGGCCGTTGATGTCGCAGCTGATAAAGCACAAGGGATAGTTCTCTTTTCGGTCCCACTGGCGCTGTTTTTCGTCAAAAAAGCGCCGGTTATACAGGCCCGTCATGGAGTCATGGAAGCTGAGGTGCTCCGCCGTCTGCCAGCGCTTCTCCCGCTGGGCAATGTCGGTGACGATACACTGAATATTTTCCGCGATGCGCCCGATCTCCCCGTTGGAGAAGGGAATGGGGGCCGGCTCCTCGGGCTTGCCATCGGCGATAGCCCGAATGCGGTTGCCCAGCACCATCACAGGGCGGGCGTAGCGGAAGCTCATCACCTCGCTGATGACCACGCCCACCAGCAGACAAATTCCCAGCACGATGAGCAGCCGGGTGACCAGCCAGCTCTGCAGGGGCTGGACGATATCAGACTTGTCCAGGGCGGTCACGGCGTACATACTGGTGCCGTAGATGCTCTTGAAATAGCCGAACACCGGGCGGCCATCCAGGTTGTACTCCACCTTCTGCACGTTCCCCAGCTGGACCTGCTGCCAGGTCTCCTCCCCCAAGAAGTCGATCATGGACTTGGTCACGCCGCTGGACTTGTAGTAGATCAGCACGCTGCCTTCCTCGTCCACCAGGAAGCTGCGCTGGGAGGGATAGATATGCCCCCCGCTCAGGGCGGACACCAGGCGCTCGTTGGCACAGTCGATGGCCACCACGCCCACGGTCTGGCCGTTTTCATCCACCAGCCGCTTGCACTGGCTGAACATCCACTCCTCTGTCACTGCGTCCTGGTAGACGATACTGACCACGTCGTCGCTTTTCATGGCGGCCTGGTACCAATCCCGGGTGGTGGGCGACACTCCCTCGGGCAGCTGATAGCCGTTAACCAGCATGGTCCCATCCTCGTAGGCGGAATAGACGTAGGTGCAATCCTGATTATACTGGGTAATGGTGTCATACAGGGCCAGGGCTTCCTGTTTATTGCCCCGGATCACATCCTCGTCCCGGGCCAAGGTTTCCAGCAGGACGCTGTTTTTCTGGGCCACCTGGCTGATGTAGACTGCCATTTTTTCGCTGTACTCCTGCATGGCATGGTCGGCGTTTTCCTGCTTGTCGGTAAGCAGAACCTGGAAGAAAAATCCGCTGAGCACTACCGTGACCAAGACCAGCGCCAAAAAGTTAAACAGGAACATTTCCTTTTGAATGGAAATGGTGATCCTGGTAGAACGTTTCATGGGTTCACCTCATTGCTGATGACACGTCAGACACATTGCTCGGTTCCTTTTATTTTACCTTATATTTCCTATCATTTCAATATCTTTTTGTCGAACATATGATTCTCTTTGCAAAACGGGTCCTG
>USCO01000128.1 GCA_900553135.1 uncultured Eubacteriales bacterium
TTCCAGGAGAGAGGAGCAACACTATGAACATTATGGCACAGCTGGCGGTGATCCTTGGGGTCTGCCTGGCGGGCGAGGGCATCGCGGCCCTGATCCCCGTGGCCTTTCCCTCCAGCGTGGTCAGCCTGATCCTGCTGATGATCCTGCTGCTCACCGGCGTGGTGAAGGAGCGGCAGATCCAGGCGGTGTCCGGCTTTTTCATTGCCAACATGGCCTTCTTTTTCATCCCCTCCTTTGTGGGGACGCTGGAGCACGCGGAGCTGCTTATCAGCCAGGCCCTGCCCCTGCTGCTGATCGTGGGGCTGACCACCCCGGTGGTCTATCTGGTAACGGGCTGGACGGTGCAGCTTTTGCTGCTGGTCATGAGAAGAAAGGAGAAGGACCATGATTGACGCCATTCTGAATTCGGCCTTTTTCGGCCTGACCCTTTCCACGGCGGCCTGGTGCTTTGGCCGGTGGGTGCAGAAAAAGACGGGGTGGGTGATCTGTAACCCCCTGCTGGTCGCGTCCCTGGTCATCATCGCCTTTCTGGCGGTGTTCCACATCCCTCTGGAGCAGTACAACCTGGGGGGCGACATGATCAAGCTGATGCTGGGCCCGGTGACGGCGGTGCTGGCCCTGAACATCTACCAGCAGCGCAAGGTGCTGGGACAGTATTTTCTGCCTGTGCTGGCGGGGTGCCTGGCGGGGAGCCTGGCCAGCCTGGGCAGCGTGCTGCTGCTGTGCCGCCTGTTTGCCATGGAGAACAGTCTGACCGTGTCTCTGCTGCCAAAAAGCGTGACCACCGCCATTGCGGTGGGCATCGCCGAGAGCCGGGGCGGTATCCCGGGCATCGCGGCGGCGGCAGTGGTGCTGGCGGGCATCGTGGGGGCAGTGTTCGCACCCCTGTTTGCCAAGGCCTTCCGCATCACCGACCCGGTGGCCGAGGGACTGGCCATCGGCGCGTGCAGCCACGCCCTGGGTACCACCAAGGCCATGGAGATCGGGCCGCTGCAGGGCGCTATGAGCTCCATCGCCATCTGCGTGTGCGGCATCATTACTTCCATCTTGGCGCTGTTTATTTGAAAAAAGAGTGCTTTTCCTTGGAAAAGCACTCTTTTTTGACTGCTGTGATTCTTGTAGGGGAAAGACTTGCACAGACTGTGCTCTTTCGTGGCCTCAGAAGCGAAACAACGTTGTCCTTATGTCTGCATTTCCTTCCTGATGGAGCGGGCCGGTGAGGACACCGGCCCCTACGCTTTTGACCAAACCCCAGAAAAACTGAGAATTTTCTGATCCTTGCCGCGGTCCTAAACCTGTCGAAGCGAAACACAGTTTCGCAGAAAGTTCATTTACTTTTCTTTCAAGAAAAGTAAGGAGGAGAGAATGCGGGAAGCGGCCTCCTCTTTGGAGAGGAGGGGCAGTTCCTCCACGCCCTGCTTGGTGATCAGGGTGATGACGTTGGTGTCCACCCCAAAGCCCGCGCCCGCTACCTTCAGGTTGTTGGCGCAGATCATGTCCACATTCTTCTTCTCCAGCTTGGCCCGGCTGTTCTCCAGCATGTCCCGGGTCTCCATGGAGAAGCCGCAGATCACCTGTCCGGGGCGACGATGCTGGCCCAGATACTGCAAAATGTCGGTGGTGCGCTTGAGAGGAATAGACAGATCCCCGTCCTTCTTCTTCACCTTGTCGTCGCTGTATCCAACCGGCGTGTAATCGGCCACCGCGGCGGCCTTAACGATGATGTCGGACGCCTCCGCTCGCTGGGAAACGGCCTCAAACATGTCCTGGGCGCTGACTACAGGGACCACCTCCACAAAGGGGGGCGGCGCGATGGAAGTGGGGCCGGAGACCAGGGTGACCTGAGCGCCCCGGAGCATGGCCATGCGGGCGATGGCGTAGCCCATCTTGCCCGTGGAGTGGTTGGTGAGGTAGCGCACCGGGTCCAGGGCTTCCTGGGTAGGACCGGCGGTGACCAGGACCTTCATGCCCGCCATGTCCTGGGGCATGGCCAGGTGGCGCAGCACGTGCTGCAAGAGGTCCTCGGGCTCGGGCATCTTGCCCGCACCCACCGCGCCGCAGGCCAGGCGGCCGCTGGCGGGTTCAATGACCTCCCAGCCGTAGCGGCGGAGAATGTCCAGGTTGTCCTGGGTGACGGGATTTTCGTACATGTTGGTGTTCATGGCCGGGGCAATGAGCTTGGGGCACTTGCAGGCCAGAATGGTGGTGGTGAGCATGTCGTCGGCCAGGCCGTGGGCCAGCTTGGCGCAGACGTTGGCGGTGGCGGGGGCCACCAGGACCAGGTCGGTGCGCTGGGCCAGGGAGATGTGCTCCACCTGGTGGGAGAAGTTGCGGTCGAAGGTGTCCACCATGGTGCGGCGGCCGGTGAGCTGTTCAAAGGTGAGAGGCGTGACAAATTTGGTGGCGTGCTCGGTCATGACCACCTCCACGGCGCAGTGCTGCTTGACCAGAGCGGAGGCCAGGGCGGCGGCCTTGTAGGCGGCGATGCCCCCGGTGACCCCCAGCAGGACGGTTTTACCCTTCAGCATAGAAAAAGACCCCTTTCGTCGGTCTGAGTGGCGGATATCTACCAGGGAATTATGACATAAAAAACGGCCTTTGTAAAGAAAGTGGTCAATCTATGTTCAATTTTTGCAAATCTTGCACTTGCAATCAGGGGGCACTTTCGCTATAATGGGGCGGTCAAGGATGAACCCTTGAACATTGCGCTGCATCCTCCCAGGCGAGGAGCGGCAGCAGGAGGGAATTGAATATGAAAAACCGTAAGCGAGACACCCGCTGGCTTGTGAGTGTCGCCTTGATGGCGGCCATTGTGGTGCTGCTGGCCAATACGCCCCTGGGCATGATCCAGCTGCCCATTATCAAGGCCACCACCACCCATATCCCCGTGATTTTGGGCGCTATCCTGCTGGGCCCCATGGCCGGAGCCATTCTGGGCGGCGTGTTTGGCCTGTGCTCTCTGGTGAGCAACACCATCGCCCCCGTGGCGGCGTCCGTGTGCTTCTCCCCCTTTATCGCCATCTCCCTGGGCGGCCCCCTGAGCGCGGTGAAGGCCCTGTGGGTGTCTGTGGGCTGCCGGATTTTGATCGGCGTGGTGGCCGGCTGGCTGTGGCTGGCCCTGAAGAAGGTGAAGGTTAACGACCTGATCGCCCTGCCCATTGTGGGTGCGGCGGGCGCTATGACCAATACCGCCTCCGTGATGGGAAGCATCTTCTTCCTGTTCCGGGCGGAGTACGCCGCGGCCAACAATCTGGCTGTGTCCGCCATGTACGACTTCGTCATGGCGACGGTGACCGGCGCGGGCGTGATGGAAGCCATTGCCGCCGCGGTGCTGGTGACCGCCATCGGAAAGGCGCTGCTGAAGCTAAAGCGCCCCGTGCTCAGCGCGGCCTGAACTACGGTTAATTTCTTTTTTTGAGGTGAATGCAGATGCTCTTGGCCATTGACATCGGCAACAGTAATATTGTTATCGGCGGAATCGAGAACGATCAGATCAAGTTCGAAGCCCGAATCGCCACCGACCGCATCAAGACTTCCGACCAGTACGGCGTGGAGATCAAAAATATTCTGAACCTGTTTGAGGTTTCCCCCCAGCAGGTGGAGGACTGCATCATCTCCTCGGTGGTGCCCCCGGTATTCAACGCGGTGCGCACCGGCGTCATCAAGCTCACCGGCCTGACCCCCATGGTGGTGGGCCCCGGCATCAAGACGGGCCTGAACATCCAGATGGACAACCCCGCCTCCGTGGGCAGCGACCTCATCGTGGCGGCGGTGGCCGCCCTGCAGGAGTACCAGGCGCCCCTTATGCTCATTGACATGGGCACCGCTACCACCATTACCGTGGTGGACAAGGACAACACCTACATCGGCGGCGCCATCATCCCCGGCGTGCGGGTGTCGGCGGAGGCCCTGTCCAGCCGGGCCGCTCAGCTGCCCGGCATCCAGCTGGACCGCCCCAAGCGCGCCATCGGCAAGAACACGGTGGAGTGCATGCGCAGCGGCATTATGTTCGGCGCGGCCGCCATGCTGGACGGCATGATCGAGCGGATGGAAGCCGAGCTGGGCAAGCAGACCACGGTGGTGGCCACCGGCGGAATTGCACAGTTTGTGGCTCCCCTGTGCAAGCGTGAGATTCGTCTGGAGAAGGATCTGCTGCTGAAGGGCCTGAATATCATTTACAAAAAGAATAAGAAGCAGTAAAAAATACTGTTTGTATTGAAAAAAGAGCGCCGGAAGCCCGGCGCTCTTTTTTTCTGTGGAAAATGTCCTTTCTGAGCCATCAGAAAGGACCAAAGAATGGCCGGGGAGGTGCTCCGCGTCGCAGGCTCCAGTCGCCCCTCCCCGGACCCCGTTACGGGGGCGGCCCCTTCGGCTGGCGGTACAATCCGGCGGGCAAACCCTGAGTGGCTTGCCGCGCTCCTTCCGGGCCACTGGGCCCTGGCCGGAGGGAGATATTGCGCTGTGAACCCCTATGGGCCGCCTGTCTTGTGCCATGTTGTTTTGCGTGCACAGGCATGAATCGTCAAAAATTTCGTATACTAGAATTAAGTTAATTGTAAGATAGATAAAAGGTAAATCCAATACAATCAAGTCAAAATCAAGATTGGATGGTGAGCCTTTTGAAGCGCGATAAACACCTTGGAATTACCGTGACCAGTGAGATGCACCGCAAGCTGGTTTATATTTCTGCCTACGAGGGCCGCTCCATGAGCGGCCAGATCCTCTACCTCATCCAAAAGTGTGTCCGGGAATTTGAAAAAGAACACGGGCCTATCCCTGAGGAAGAGTCTTGAACGGTTTCGACTGGCTGTTGGACCTGATGTTTCCACCAAAGTGCCCCTTTTGTGGAAAGATTTTGGAGAAACCCCGGGACCCGGCCTGTCCCCAGTGCCAGAAGCTGCTGCCCTGGCTCACGGGGGAACGGGCCCGGCGGGACGTGGATTTTACCGCCGGGTGCTGGTCGCCCCTAGCCTATCAGGACCGGGTGGTCCAGGGGGTGCGGCGGTACAAGTTTCCCGGCAACCCTGCCTACGCCCGCCCCTTGGGAATCCTGGTGGCCCAGTGCGTACAGGACAGCGGCGAGAAGGCGGACCTGGTGACCTGGGCGCCCCTGAGCCGGCAGCGAAGGTGGAAGCGGGGCTTTGACCAGGGAGAAAAGCTGGCCCGGGTGGTAGCCGCCGAGCTGGGGCTGCCCGTCCGGGGAATGCTGCGGAAGGTCCGCCACACCCAGCCCCAATCCGGGCTGGAGGACCCCGCTGCCCGCCGGGCCAACGCCTTGGGAGCCTATGCCCCAGCGCCGGGCGTCCAGGGGAACGGACTGCGGATTTTACTGGTAGATGACGTGGTCACCAGCGGGGCTACCCTCAGCGAGTGCGCCCGGGTGCTGCTTGGGGCGGGCGCGGGGGAGGTCCTGTGTGCCACTCTGGCCCAGGCCAGGAAAAAATGAATCAAAAAAATGCTTAAACTTTCATAAATATGGTGAAATAATAGTTGAAATGGGTAGCTTCAGCGGCTATAATGAAAAATGCATGAATTGGTTTACAGCCGGCGGGGGCATCCTGTCCGGGAATGAATGAGATAAGGTGGAACGCTATGTTTAATTTGTTTAGCAAGGACATCGGAATTGACCTTGGTACCGCCTCCGTCCTGGTTTATATTAAGGGCAAGGGCGTGGTCCTGCGCGAGCCCTCCGTGGTGGCTATGGACAAGAATACCGGCAAGCTGCTGAAGGTGGGCACCGACGCCCAGGCTATGCTGGGCCGTACCCCCGGCAACATCGTTGCCATGCGTCCTCTGCGTGAGGGCGTCATCTCCGACTATGACATGACCGAGCGGATGCTGAAGGAGTTTATCCGGAAGGTGACCACCTTCTCCCTCTTCAAGCCCCGCCTGCTCATCTGTGTGCCCTCCGGCATCACCGAGGTGGAGGAGCGCGCCGTGGTGGATGCCGGCATCCAGGCTGGCGCCCGCCGGGCTTACCTCATTGAGGAGCCCGTGGCCGCCGCCATCGGCGCCGGCATCGACATCACCAAGCCCGACGGCCACATGGTAGTCGACATCGGCGGCGGTACCGCCGACATCGCCGTCATCTCCCTGGGCGGCGTGGTAGAGTCCGCTTCCATCAAGATCGCCGGCGACAAGTTCGACGAGGCTGTGGTGAAGTATATCCGCCGCAAGCACAACGTCCTCATCGGCGACCGCACCGCTGAGGAGCTGAAGATGACCATCGGCTGCGTGTTCCCCCGTCCCGAGGAGGTCACCATGGAGATCAAGGGCCGCTGCCTGATGACTGGCCTGCCCCGCGTGTTCTCCGTCTCCTCCAGCGAGATGATCGAGGCCTTCGAGGAGGTC
>USCO01000129.1 GCA_900553135.1 uncultured Eubacteriales bacterium
AAATATAAGTCAAAACCATCGGTCTGGGCTGTGGCCGACATCATTGGAGAGACGGCGCTGCCGGGTTGTGAATCGCTGGAGATGCGAAGCAGCAGCGGTGCCTGGTAGACTGTTTCAATCGGTTCCTCCACCGACATGGTGGTAATAGCCCCTTCTCCAATGGTGGAAGCATCTAGGGTCTGATGCATCAGCAGGCTGTTGTCCCGAAGATCGTAGAGCTCCACGGTAACTGTACCCGCATTGGCCCGGTAATAGGTGCCCCACTGAATGGAGATGGATTGGAGACGCTGGATTTCGGCAGAAAATGTCTGTTCTACTACCGCACCCTGCACAAGTTCCACAGTACCGGCTTCTGCTGCAGGCATTTCCAGAGTGCCTCGGGATTGACGGAAATGCAATTGATATCCCGCAAGATAATAGAAGGCTACTGCAAGAAAAAGATAACAGACAACAAGAAGAACAGAAAGCTTTTTAATATTGAGTTTGCGCTGTTTCATACCGGTTTTCGTTCCTTATTTTAAAATGTTTTGATTACATCAAGCAAAAAGAGCCAGTGTACCTAGCTAATAATGTTACCATACGGCCGCGCTAAACGCAAGGAAAGCCGATGGAATTTAACTGTAAAATAAGGAATAAAGGAGACTTTAGGTATTTTTATATAAATAATTTGGAAGGGGAGGGCACGGCTCCCTCAAAGATGGAATGGTTTGGAACATGATAGGTGGCACTGCGGGGGAAATAAGAAGGAAACTGCAATTTTAAATCACACAATAGTGTTGCTGAAAGTGTGAGCTGGAGAAGGCCCTTTTGCGTGACGGATTGGGCTTCTTGATCTATGATAACCGGAAATAACTGACAGACAAAGCGTGACCAGAGAGAAGCCCCTCACGAATAGCCCTGGTTTTCCTGAGAATACTATCTTTTGTTTCCAAGAAAACACCGTGGGAGGGATTATATAGATGAAAGCGACCGGTATCGTCAGACGCATCGACGACCTGGGAAGGGTGGTCATCCCCAAGGAGATCCGCCGCACCATGCGCATCCGTGAGGGCGACCCCCTGGAAATTTATACTGACCGGGACGGCAGCGTCATTTTTAAAAAGTATTCCCTGATGGCGGGGCTCAACGAGTTTGCCGCCCAGATGTGCGACACCCTGAACCGGACCACCGGGCGGGTGGCGGTGATTACCGACCGGGACAACACCATCGCCGTGGCGGGAGCGCCCCGCCGGGAGCTCATGGACAAACAAATCGCCCCTGAGCTGGAGCGGCTGATGGAGAGCCGCCAAATCTACCAGCACAAGAGCGGAGAGAAGGGCGTGCCCCTGTGCGCGGACGAGGGGCCCTACTATTTGGATACCGTGGCTCCCATCCTGTCTGAGGGCGACGTGCTGGGCTGCGTCCTGTTCGCAGCGCCCCAGAACGGCCTGACAGGGGGAGAGGTGGAATATAAACTGGCTCAGTCCATGGCAGGCTTCCTGGGCCGCCATATGGAGAGCTAGAAAAACAGCGCCGGCCCGAAGGCCGGCGCTGTTTTGGTTCTCAAGAGGATTAGCCCTCAGAGATAGCGCTCATGGGGCAGGTACCAGCGCAGGAACCGCAGTCCAGGCAAGCGCCGGCGTCGATCACGTAGTGGTCATCACCCTGAGAAATGGCGCCCACGGGGCAGGCATCCGCGCAGGAACCACAGCTGATGCAAGCATCGCTAATGACATAAGCCATTGGAAAACACCTCCCTTAAAATCTACACCTCATTCTATCACATCTTGGCAAAATTGCAATGCTAATTTTTGCGAAAAGAGGGAATAGTTAAAAAAGGCTGTCTGCTGTGGCGGAAGGAACAGCCCATATTTTCCACATCCAGGAATACGGAGGGATTTGATATGGCGGAAAGCCGGTTTACATCTGCGGCCCTGGGGGCCATCCGACAGGCCAGCGAGAACGCGGCCCGGCTGGGACACAGCTATGTGGGCAGTGAGCACCTGCTGCTGGCCCTGGCGGGACAGGAGAGCAGCTTGGCCTCCCGGCTGCTGCGGGAGGAGGGAGCCGACGCCCAGGCTCTGCGGGGGGCCATTGCCCAGCTGGTGGGGACCGGAGTGCCAAACGGGGGCCTGCACCAGGGCCTGACGCCCCGGTGCTGCCAGGCCATCCAGCACGCGGCGGCGGAGAGCCGGAAGATGGGACAAAATACCGTCAGCTCCGAGCACCTGCTGCTGGGGCTGCTGGACCAGGGGGACTGCGCCGCGGTGCGGGTGCTGGCGGGGTGCGGCGCCGACGGAAAACAGCTCAGCCGCCGGGTTCGGTGCGCTCTGGGCGGGGAGGAGGCCCGGCCTCTCCGCTCCCGAGAGCCCGAGCGCAGCTATGCCGACACCCGTCAGCTGGACCAGTGTGCCCGGGACCTGACCCGCATGGCTATGCAGGGTGGACTGGACCCGGTGATCGGGCGGGAGGAGGAACTGGAGCGGGTCATTCAGATCCTCTCCCGCCGGACCAAGAACAACCCCGCCCTCATTGGTGAGCCGGGTGTGGGCAAAACTGCGGTGGTAGAGGGGCTGGCTCAGGCCATTGCCGACGGCCGTGCCCCGGCCCATCTGCTGGGCAAGCGAGTGTGCGCCCTGGACCTGTCCGCCATGGTAGCGGGCACAAAATACCGGGGAGAGTTTGAAGAGAAGCTGCGCCACGTGCTCCAGGAGGTGCGCCGGGCGGGCAACGTGATCCTGTTCATCGACGAGCTGCACACCATCGTGGGAGCGGGCAGCGCCGAGGGGGCCATCGACGCGGCCAACATTTTAAAGCCCGCCCTCAGCCGGGGGGAGCTCCAGGTCATCGGAGCCACCACCCTGGACGAGTACCGGAAATATATTGAAAAGGACTCCGCCCTGGAGCGGCGCTTCCAGCCCGTCACTGTGCGGGAGCCTGATCGGGAAAAGACCCTGGCCATTCTGCGGGGACTGCGGGGGCGGTATGAGGCCCACCACCACCTGTCCATTACCGACGGAGCCCTGGAGGCGGCAGTGGACCTGTCGGTGCGCTATCTGCCCCAGCGCTTCCTGCCGGACAAGGCCATCGACCTGGTGGACGAGGCGGCCTCCCAGGCCCGTCTGTCCGCCCGGGACCTGCCCCCGGAGCTGCGCCGTCTGGAGGAGCGGGCGGCCCGGGCGGGGCGGCAGCTGGTCCAGGCTATCCGGGCCCAGAACTTTGAGCAGGCGGCTATGCTCCGGGACGCGGAGGGGGATTTCCGCCGGGAGTTAGAAATGGGTAAGCGCCGCTGGCGGGAGGACAAGGGCCCCAAGGCGGTGGAGGAGCGGCATATCCGGGCGGTGCTGTCCCGGTGGACCGGGGTGCCGGTGGGGGACCTGGAGGACGGGGACCGCAAGGCCCTGGCCGGGCTGGAGGACACCCTGCGCACCACCATTCTGGGGCAGGACCAGGCGGTGGAGGCGGTGGCCCGGGCCATCCGCCGGGGCCGTCTGGGGCTGAAGGACCCCAACCGCCCCGTGGGCAGCTTTCTGCTGCTGGGCCCCAGCGGCGTGGGCAAGACTCAGCTGTGCCGCAGTCTGGCCCAGACCCTCTTCGGCAGCCGGGAGGCCCTCATCCGCTTTGACATGTCGGAATATATGGAGGCACACAGCGTCTCCCGCCTCATCGGCTCCCCGCCGGGCTACGTGGGCCACGAGGAGGGGGGACAGCTCACCGAGCGGGTGCGTCGGAACCCCTGGTCGGTGGTGCTGCTGGACGAGCTGGAAAAGGCCCACCGGGACGTGTGGTCGGTGCTGCTCCAGGTAATGGAGGAGGGAGTGCTCACCGACGCCCAGGGCAGAAAGACGGATTTCCGCAATGTGGTGCTGGTGATGACCTCCAACCTGGGGGCACGGCATTTTCGCGTGGGAAAGCGCCTGGGCTTTGGTGCCGGGGAGACTCAGGACCGGAAAGCGGTGGAGGCCGCGGTGCTGGCCGAGGCCAGGGCCACCTTTGCCCCCGAGTTTCTCAACCGCCTGGACGGGGTCCAGGTGTTCCATCCCCTGGAGCGGGACACCCTGCGGGCCATCACCCGCCAGCTGCTGGAGGAGAGCGGAAAGCGGTTATCTGCCCTGGGGGTGACCCTGGAGGTGGAGGAGGACGCAGTGGACTGCCTGGCCCAGGGGGGCGGGGAGAAGGAGTACGGCGCGCGGCCCCTGCGGCGGGCCATTGCCGCCCAGGTGGAGGACCCCGCCGCCGACCTGCTGCTGGCTGGGGGCATCCAGGCGGGGGACCTGCTGCTGGTCCGGGTGGGAGAGGGCAAGGTGTGTGTGGCCCCGGTCCGCCGGGAGGGAAACTCTGTGACGAAACCATGAATATAATATTAAAAATTATATTTAGTGATTTTTGATATTGATTATAGAGAAGGGGAGGGGTATACTATATCATACCAAGAAAAAGAACACCGGGGTTTTTCCCTTAGATTGCGAGGTGCCTGCTATGACCCGTGATACTGCCATTCCTGTCCCTTCTGAACGTTCCGAAGTCCGGCTGCCCAAATTCCGGCGGAAGAAAGAGGTTCGGGACCCCTATGACGGCCTGCGTCCCTGGTCCGCCATTACCCATGGCGTGGGCGCCGTGCTGGCCGCCATTGGCACTGTGGTGCTGGCCGTGGGCTCCGCCCTGGCGGGAAAGTGGGCCATGATGGCCGTTTTCCTGGTCTACGGCCTGTCCATGGTCTGCCTGTATACCGCCAGCACCCTGTACCACTGCATCAATACCACGCCTGCCAAGCGCATTGCTCTGCGCAAGTACGACCACTGCTCCATCTACCTGCTCATTGCGGGCAGCTACACCCCTGTGTGCCTGTCCGTGCTGTATGGCAACGGCGGCGTGGCCCTGCTGGCCGCCATCTGGGGGCTGGCCGTGGCGGGCATCGTGCTCACCATTGCCAAGCTGGACATCCCCCGCTGGCTCACCAGCGTGATTTACCTGTTTATGGGCTGGCTGGCCATCCTGGCCATCGTGCCTCTGTCCCGGCTGATGCCCCTGGCGGGAATGGTGTGGCTGCTGCTGGGCGGCGGAATGTACACTGTGGGCGGCGTGTTGTACGCTGTGAAGTGGCCCGGGCGGAACAATCCCCGCTTTGGCTGCCACGAGATCTTCCACGTGTTTATCCTGCTGGGTTCCGTGTGCCACTTTATGATGATGCTGGTCATTGCCGGTATGTAACGAGATGAAAAAGGCCCCGTCCGCACAGCGGACGGGGCCTTTTATGTTTGCTATTTAATAGGTATGGGTGCAGATCTCCCGGATCTTTTCCTGGAGGACCTTCAGATCCTCAAAGGTCTCGGGGCGGCGGCGGGGGTCCCGCAGAATGGCGGCGGGGTGAAACAGGGCCATCATGTGCACCCCGGACTTCTCAAACCACTGGCCGTGCTCCTTGGTGATCTTGAAGTCGGGCTTGATGAGCCGCATGGCGGCGATGCGGCCCAGACACACGATGATCTTGGGCCGGATGAGGGCCACCTGGTTGCGCAGGTAGCCGATGCAGGCGTCCTGCTCCGTGTTCAGGGGGTCCCGGTTCTGGGGGGGACGGCACTTGACCATGTTGGCGATGTACACGTTCTTCTCCCGGCTCAGGTCGATGACCTCCAGCATGTCGTCCAGCAGCTTGCCGCCCCGGCCCACAAAGGGCTTTCCCTGTAAATCCTCGTTCTCCCCGGGGCCCTCGCCGATGAACATGACCTCGGCGTCCCGCACGCCCGCGCCAAAGACCACGTTGGTGCGGGTCTGGGCCAGGGCGCACTTCTGACAGGAGAGGCACTCCTCTTCCAATTGGTTCCAATCCAGCATAGCTTTTTCGCTCCTCACAGATGTTTGTTTGAGTCTACCATAAATCCCGCCCCGGCGCAACGGCGGAAATGGGTACAAGATATGGGGTTATGCGGGCTGCATCGTACAAGGACGGAGGAAAAAGGAACCAATTCCACAATTATGTAAATGAAATAGAACGGATGTTTTATACAAGAAAATGGGCGAAACCGCGGATATCCTGCGGTTTTTTTCTGTGTAAAATCAGAAAAAGGGGTTGCTTTTTATGTCAACAGCTTTTATACTAAAAACCAAAGGTGGGGGAGAGTGGAGCCAAACCCCATAAATGAATGTCTGAGTGGGGGAGAGGTGGAGCAGATGACCGGCACGTACGAGCACAGCATCGATGCCAAGGGCCGTCTGTTCATCCCCGCCAAGCTCCGGGAGGAGCTGGGCGTCTCCTTCTAT
>USCO01000130.1 GCA_900553135.1 uncultured Eubacteriales bacterium
ATTGACGGCCAGGCGGTCGTACTGCATGAGCTTGTCCCCCACCGGCAGCAGGTAGAAATTCTCCATTCCGGCCGCCGCCTTTCCAATGCACCAGCACAGGAGCATATTGAATTTGTAACCCCGCTTTCGGCTCAGGCGCACCAGGGCCGTCACATCCAGGGTTTTCATCAGGGTCACCATAGGCATGGGGGCCTGCATCCACAGCTCAAAGGCCAGCGCCCGTGAGGTGCTTTTGGGATCTACTTCTTTCATGTTGTTCTCCATTCCGTTTATGAAGTCCGGTTTGGTTGGCCGTGGTAAGTATCCCTTATCATAGCATAGCTCATGATTGTAAGCAACCGATCCCCATGTTCCAGTGCCGGAACTTGTGGTATAATGAGACACCATAAGTGAAACGAAAACACCAACTGGTGAGGACCAAATATGAAACACATTTTTCTTTTGGAGGATGACGAGACCTTGGGGCGTGGGATCGCCATGGCTCTGACCGGGTCGGATACATCCGTCACCTGCCGCTCCAGCCTGTTCCAGGCCTGGGAAACACTGGCAGAGAAGCGGTTTGATCTGCTGATTCTGGATGTGAACCTCCCCGACGGTAGCGGTCTGGACCTGCTGCGCCAGGTGCGGGCCGCGGGCGACGCCACGCCGGTGATTCTGCTCACCGCCAATGACCTGGAGCTGGACGAGGTCACAGGGCTGGAGGCCGGGGCGGACGACTACATTACCAAGCCCTTCTCCCTAGCGGTCCTCCGGGCCAGAGTAAACGCCCAGCTCCGGCGGGGCGCTCCCACAGTTTCTCAAACGATATCCCTAGGCCCTTTCACCTTCGATTTTGACCGGATGGACTTCCGCCGGGACGGGGCGTCCGTGGAACTGAGTAAAACGGAACAGAAGCTCCTGCGGGTACTAGTGGAAAACCGAGGGCATGCCGTGCCCCGGGCCATCTTAGTGGACCGGGTATGGACGGACGGCGCGGAATTTGTGGAGGAAAACGCCCTGTCCGTCACGGTCAAGCGGCTGCGGAGCAAGCTGGAGGCTGACCCCTCCAAGCCGGAATATCTGAAAACGGTGTACGGCATCGGCTATACCTGGGCGGTGAAACCATGACGGGATATGTGATCGCGGGCGTAGCCCTGTTGCTGGCACTGGCTGTGGTCGCCTATGACCGCTGGCACACTGCCCGCACCATCCGGCGACTGGACGAGATGCTCACCGCCGCCATGGACGGCAGATTTTCCGAACAAAACTTTGACGAAAGCCGCCTCTCCGCTCTGGAGAGCCGGCTGGCCCGGTATCTGACGGCCAGTGCCCTGTCCGAACGAAATGTGCGGGAGCAAAAGGACCAGATCAGTGCCCTCATTTCCGACATCTCCCACCAGACCAAGACTCCGGTGGCCAATCTTCAGCTCTATGCGCAGCTGCTCTCAGAGCAGCCTCTCACCCCCCAGGGGAAGGACTGTGCCGCAGCCATCTCTGCCCAGGCGGACAAGCTCCAGACCCTCATCGAGGCCCTGGTCAAAACCTCCCGGCTGGAGACAGGAATTCTGGCCCTCCACCCCCAGCCCAACGAGATTGCCCCGGTGGTGGAGCGGGCCGCTGCCCAGTATGCCCCAAAGGCGGCGGAAAAGGACATTGCTCTGACCCTTGGAGCGCATTCGGGCTCTGCCGTTTTTGACCCCAAATGGACGGAGGAGGCGGTGTGCAATCTCCTGGATAACGCCCTGAAATACACTTCCACTGGCGGAGCGGTAACCGTGGAGGTCAAAAACTATGAGCTGTTCTCCGCCATCCGGGTGAGCGATACCGGACCCGGCATTCCGGAGACGGAACAGGCCAAGATCTTCGGGCGCTTTTACCGTGCTCCCGGTGCTTATCAGACCGAGGGTGTGGGCATCGGCCTCTACCTCACCCGACAGATTGCGGAGAAGCAGGGCGGCTATGTGAAGGTAGAGAGCATGCCAGGAAAGGGAAGTACATTTTCACTCTATATCCCCCGAGAGGCATAGGAAAGCAGCACGCAGGAGGAATACGCTGTGAGAAATGAATATGAAAACGAAGCTTTTTTCCAACAATACGCACAGATGTCCCGCAGCCGGGAAGGGCTTTCCGCGGCGGGAGAGTGGCACCAGCTCAAGCCTCTTTTCCCGCCCTTAGAGGGAAAGGCCGTACTGGATCTAGGCTGCGGCTATGGGTGGCACTGCAAGTTCGCCGTGGAGCAGGGCGCCCGGCAGGTGCTGGGCATTGATCTAAGCCAGAAAATGATCGAGGAGGCCAAGCGGCGCAACGCTGGGGAAGGGATTCTCTATCGCGTGTGCGGGATCGAGGAGTATGAATATCCGGAGGCCGCATGGGACTGCGTGGTTTCCAACCTGGCGCTGCATTACATTGAGGACCTGAACATCATTTTTGAAAAAGTCCATCGGACACTGAAAAAGGATGGAATCTTTTTATTCAACATCGAGCACCCTGTCTTTACCGCCGGGGTAGGACAGGATTGGGCCTACGGGAAAGATGGCACGCCGCTGTATTGGCCCATCGATCAGTATTTTATGCCTGGGGAGCGCATGACCCATTTTCTGGGCTGCGAGGTCCGCAAGCAGCACCATACCCTCACCCAGATCCTGATGGGACTGCTGCACAGTGGCTTTGTCCTGGAAGCGGTGGAAGAAGCGGAACCTTCTGCGGAAATGCTGGACATTCCCGGCATGCGGGACGAGCTGCGCCGTCCCATGATGCTGTTGGTGCGGGCCAGAGCGGCACATTGACGGAGCTGGACAAAACTTCTTTCAAAACTGTCACATTTTCGAAAGTACCAGGACAGATTTCCATGCTAAAGTCTGTATTGTCAAAAGACGGTACAGACTTTTTCTTTGGAGGCGAACAGTCATGACAATTTTGCAGACCCATGATCTGAAAAAATACTATGGCTCGGGAGACACCCAGGTAAAGGCTCTGGACGGCGTGGACCTGAGCATCGAGCAGGGAGAGTTTGTGGCCATTGTGGGCACCTCCGGTTCCGGCAAGTCCACGCTGCTCCACATGCTGGGCGGGCTGGACCGTCCCACTTCCGGCTCTGTCACGGTGGACGGCAGGGACATCTTTGCCCTGAAGGACGAGGCTCTGACCATCTTCCGCCGCCGGAAGATCGGCTTCGTGTTCCAGTCCTACAATCTGGTGCCGGTGCTCAGTGTATGGGAGAACATTGTCCTGCCCGTGGAGCTGGATGGGGCCAAGGTGGATGAGGCCTATGTGCAGGAGGTTATCGCCACCCTGGGGCTGGAAAAGAAACTCACCAATCTCCCCAACCAGCTCTCCGGAGGCCAGCAGCAGCGGGTGGCCATTGCCCGGGCCCTGGCCACTAAGCCCGCTATCCTTCTGGCCGATGAGCCCACCGGAAACCTGGATAGCCGTACCAGCCAGGATGTGCTCAGCCTGATGAAAGTGACCGGGCAGAAGTTTGCCCAGACCATGGTGATGATCACCCATAACGAAGAGATCGCCCAGATGGCCGACCGCATCGTCCGCATTGAGGACGGACGCCTTGTGACACGGTAAGGGGGCGGCGGTATGAATGTCTCCAACCGCGGCTGCATCCGCCGCCTGAGTCTCAGGACACTGCTGGCAAACCGCACCCGAAATCTGGTGGCGGTGCTGGCCATCGCCCTGACGGCGATGCTCTTTACCTCTCTCTTTACCATCGCCCTCTCCATCAACGAGGGAATCCAGCAGAACAACTTCCGCCAGGCGGGAGGCTGGGCCCATGGCACCTTCAAATACCTCACCGAGGAACAGTTTGAGGAGTTGAAGGACGATCCTCTCATCGAGTCCTGGGGCCTTCGGCGGTTCGTGGGGATGCCCACAGAGGTGCCCTTCAACAAATCCCATGTGGAGATCGGTTACTCCGACGCCAACCAGGCCCACTGGGGCTACTGCGACCCCATTGAGGGGCGTCTGCCCCAGGAGGGGACCGACGAGGCTGCCACCGACACCCAGGTGCTGAAGCTGCTGGGCGTAAAACCGGAGATCGGCGCAAAATTCACCGTCACCTTTGATGTGGACGGCCATACCACCACCCAGACCTTTACCCTCTGCGGCTGGTGGGAGTACGACGAGGCCATCGTAGCAAACCATATCCTCATTCCCGAAAGCCGGGCGGACGCTATCCTGGCAGAAGTGGGCGTCACCCCGCCGGGCAGCGATGGTATGACCGGCAGCTGGAACCTGGATGTGATGCTGAAACATGGAGCCCGCTCCATCGCCGCCGACCTGGAGCAGATTTTAGCCAACCACGGCTATCAGTCGGAGACACCGGGAGAAAACTACATCTCCACCGGCATCAACTGGGGCTACACCGGGGCACAGCTTTCGGACAAGCTGGACCCCACCGTGGTGGCTATCATTGTGGGAGTGCTGGCCCTCATTCTGCTCACCGGGTACCTCATCATCTACAATGTGTTCCAGATCTCCGTGGCGGGGGATATCCGCTTCTACGGCCTTTTGAAAACCATCGGCACCACGCCCCGGCAGCTCCGGCGGATTATCCGCACCCAGGCACTGCTTCTCTCCCTCATCGGCATTCCCGTTGGTCTGCTGCTGGGCTGGCTGCTGGGCGGCGTGCTCACCCCTGTCATTGTCGCACGGCTGGACGGGGTGACCAGTGTGGTCTCGGTCAGCCCTCTTCTCTTTGTGGGCTCGGCCATCTTTGCCCTGGTAACGGCGCTCATCTCCTGCCGCCGCCCCGGCCGTCTGGCGGGCAAGGTCTCTCCGGTGGAGGCGGTGCGCTACACCGAGGGCAAGGCGCTAAAACAGAAGTTCAGGCGAAAGAGCAAAGGGGTCTCCCTTTTCTCCATGGCCTGGGCCAATCTGGGCCGCAGCCGGGGCAAGACCTTCCTCACCGTGCTGTCTCTGACCCTTGCCGTGGTGCTGCTGGCCCTGACCGTGACCTTCACCAACGGCTTTGACATGGATAAATATGTGTCCAGCTTCACTGCCAGCGACTTTATCCTGGCTGACGCGGGCCAATTCCAGACCGGCGGGGACAGCTTCAACGACGAAATGGGGGTACCGGAGGCGGTCATCTCCGCCGTGGACGCCCAGGGCGGCATCACCGGGAGCGGCCGGGTGTACGGCAAGACGGCTCCGGCACTGGAGTTTGTCACCGAGGAATACTACCGCTCCATGTGGAGCCGCTGGAACACCCAAGAACAGTTGGACAGCATGGTTGCCTTCAAGGACCGCACCGAGGACGGCCTTCTGGCGGACCGGGTACAGCTCTACGGCATGGAGCCCTTCGCGCTCAGCCATCTGACGGTGCTGGAAGGGGACCTGTCAAAGCTCAACGACCCCAACGGCAATTTTGTTGCCGCTGTGTACAGCACCGATGACTACGGCAAAGCGGAGATGAACAGCCACTGGGCCCGGTTGGGGGATACGGTGACCATCCGCTATGTGGAGGAATTTGAATACTATGATCCCGTTACCGGTGAAGTGTTCGGTCCCTGGGAGAAGGTGCCTGAAGGCGCCGCTTACGCCGAGCGGGCAATCAAGTACCGGGACGTGGACTACATCGTGGCCGCTCTGGTGACGGTGCCGTCCGCTCTGAGCTACCGCTATTACGGCGCCGACGAGTTCGTCATGGGAGCGGAAACTTTCATCCAGGATACGGGAACTGACTCTGTTATGTACTACGCCTTTGACACTACGGAGGAGACCAACGCCGCCATGGAGGCCTTTCTCAAGGACTACACAGAGAACGAGAATCCTCAGTTTGACTACGAGAGCAAGGCTACCTATGCCGGAGAATTTGAGAGCACCCGAAGCATGTTCCTCCTGCTGGGGGGCGCCCTCAGCTTCATCGTGGGCCTGGTAGGCGTGCTGAACTTCTTCAACGCCATCCTCACGGGCATCACCGCCCGCCGCCGGGAGCTGGCGGTGCTCCAGTCCATCGGCATGACAGGGCGGCAGCTGCGGACCATGCTGGCCCTGGAGGGACTGCTCTATACTCTGGGTGCGGCACTTTTGGCCCTGGTACTGATTGTGGCAACGGCCCCCTTCGTGGCCCCCGGGCTCAATGGGTTCATTTGGTTTTTCACCTACCGCTTTACCATCTGGCCCATTGCCGTGGTGCTGCCCCTGTTCGGGGCACTGGGCATCCTTATCCCGGTTTTGAGCTGCCGCGCCGCCCAGCGCTAT
>USCO01000131.1 GCA_900553135.1 uncultured Eubacteriales bacterium
TAAAGATGCGGGCCGGCTTCTGGTTGGGGTTGCAGCCGTATTTCAGTTCCAGTTCGGTCATGGAAAACCTTCCTTTCTCTCTTCTCTTGGTTGGGTATGGATCAAACTCAGACGTGCTTGTTGATGATCACGCTGTCCGCGTTGCCGGTGGCAAGGTCGATGTAGCTGACGTAAAGGGATACCTTGTTGTCCCCGTTCAGGCTCTCCCACACCTGCTGAGCCAGGGTCTTGGCGTCGGGAGCGGTGATGGCCACCCGGCGGGGCTCACCTTCAAAGGAGGGCAGGGGGTCCAGGTTCTCCTGGTAGGTGTGGATGAAGCGGCCCTCACCGGCCAGAGGAGCGTCGTACTCGTAGAAGTAGCGGTGGTTGCAGGTGGGGTCGCCGTCGGCGGACTTCAGGATGGACAGGCAGAAGGCGCCGTCCTTCTCCACCACACCGGAGATGCGGGGGGTGTAGTTGGGGCCGTCAGGCTCGTAGCAGCGGGTGCGCAGGGCCTCGATGTAGCTCTTGCCCTCCAGCAGGCCGTCCCGGATGGTGTCGGTTTGGTCGCCGTTGGTGACCACGGTCACATCCCCCACCTTGCGCACGGGATGATAGATGATGAGAGAGGGGTCTACCATCTTGCTCTCGTCAAAGGCCCGGGTGCGGATGCCGTCCTCGGTGGCCTCAAAGACACGGTTGCGGCTGTTCTCGCTGCGGCCCATGATGAAGTAGGCGATGACAGCGCTCTTGTTATCAGCGGAGCGGCCCAGCATGATGCCGCGGCCGGGGTAGGGGTGCTGCTCCAGCAGCTTCTGAAAGTCCAGGATCTCCATAAAAATGCTCCTTTTCGTGAATTGTGGGCAAAAAAGGGCGCACCACGCTTTTCTACGAGGTGCGCCCAGACGGTCGGCTCTTCAGAGGCGGTACTCCCCGTGGTTCCTTCCACTTCCGTCAGTCATACCGCTTGATTATGGTAACATATCCGGCGCGCCTTTGTCAATTTGGTGTTCCGGTTTTTACAGGATTCTGACCTTGCGGCCCTCCACCTTCAGCCGTCCCTGGCAGAACAGGGACACGGCCTGGGGCAGCAGCTTCCACTCGCACTGCTCCATGATGCGCCGCTGCAGCGTCTCCGGGGTGTCATCAGGCAGCACCTCCACCGCCTTCTGAGAGACGATGGGACCGCCGTCGCACTCCTCGCTGACGAAGTGGACGGTGGCGCCGGAGAGCTTCACGCCGTACTCCAGGGCCTTCTCGTGGACATGCAGGCCATAGCAGCCCGGTCCAGCGAAGGAGGGGATGAGGGCGGGGTGGACGTTGAGGATGGCGTTGGGGTAGGCCTGGACCATCTCGCTGGTGAGGATGACCATGAAGCCCGCCAGCACCACCAGGTCGATGTCCAGAGACTGGAGGCGCTCCACCAGGGCCTGGGTCATGGCCTGGCTGGAGGAGTAGGCCTTCCGGGCCACCACATAGGTGGGAATGTCCGCCTTCTGGGCCCGCTCCAGAGCGTAGGCCTCGTGGTTGGAGGCGATGACCGCGGCGATCTCGCCGCCGATGATCTCGCCCCGCTGCTGGGCGTCAATGAGGGCCTGAAGGTTGGTGCCGCCGCCGGAGACCAGCACGGCAATTCGCTTCGCCATGGGCCGCACCTCCTCAGACCAGCTCCACACCGGCCTCGCCGGAGACCACCTGGCCGATCTGGTAGGCCTGCTCGCTGGCGGCCTTCAGGATCTCCAGGGCCTGGGCGGCCTGCTGGGCGGGAAGGGCCAGGATCATGCCGATGCCCATGTTGAAGGTGTTGTACATGTCCCGCTCGGGGATCTCGCCCTTCTTCTGGATGAGGTCGAAGATGGGCAGGCGGGGGAAGGTGTCCAGCTTGATCTGGGCGGTGAGGCCCTCGGTCATCATGCGGGGCACGTTTTCATAGAAGCCGCCGCCGGTGATGTGGCTGATGGCGTGGATGTCCACACCGGCCTTCAGCAGGGCTTTGATGGCCTTGACATAGATGCGGGTGGGGGTGAGCAGGGTTTCGCCCAGGCTCTTGCCGCCCAGCTCCTCCATGGGGGAGGTGAGGTCGGCGTTCTCCACGTCCAGCACCTTGCGTACCAGGGAGAAGCCGTTGGAGTGCACGCCGGTGGAGCCCAGGCCGATGAGCACATCGCCCTGGGAGAGCTTCTTGCCGTCAATGATCTTCTCCTCGTCCACGATGCCCACGGAGAAACCGGCCACGTCGTAGTCCTCGTCGGGCATGAGGCCGGGGTGCTCAGCGGTCTCGCCGCCCACCAGGGCGCACTCAGACTGGCGGCAGCCCTCGGTGATGCCGGAGACGATCTCGGCGATGCGCACGGGGTCGTTCTTGCCGCAGGCGATGTAGTCCAGGAAGAACAGGGGGGCGGCTCCGCCGCAGATGATATCGTTGACGCACATGGCCACGCAGTCGATGCCGATGGTGTCATGCTTGTTCAGCAGCTGGGCCACACGCAGCTTGGTGCCCACGCCGTCGGTGCCGGAGACCAGCACAGGCTTTTTCATTCCGGCCATATCGGGGGCAAACATGCCGCCAAAGCCGCCCAGAGTGCCCATGACGCCGGGGATATAGGTGGACTCCACCATGGGCTTGATGCGCTCTACCGCCTCGTAGCCGGCGGTGACGTCTACGCCGGCGGCGGCGTAGGAAGCAGAGTGAGAATTTTTCATGGGAGAAACCTCCTGCAGTCAAGATTCATTCGCTTGGGAGAGTTTTTGTTCAAAGCGGAATTTTTCCCGTTCCTGGGGAACGGAGACGGGGTAGTGACCGGTGAAGCACCCGTCACAGAAGGTGCGCTTGCAGCCGTTGGCCAGCTTGTGGACGCTGTCCACGCTGAGGTAGCCCAGGCTGTCCGCGCCGATGATCTTGGCGATCTCCTCGGGGGTGTGGTTGCAGGCGATGAGGTGGTCCCGGGAGTCGATGTCGGTGCCGAAGTAGCAGGGGTGCAGGAAGGGGGGCGCCGAGACCCGGACGTGGACCTCGGTGGCGCCGGCCTCCCGCAGAAGGCGCACGATGCGCTCCGAGGTGGTGCCGCGGACGATGGAGTCGTCGATCATCACCACACGCTTGCCCTTCACCACCGAGGCGATGGGGTTGAGCTTGAGCCGCACCTTGTCCTGGCGGGATTTCTGGCCGGGGGCGATGAAGGTGCGGGCGATATATTTGTTTTTGATAAAGCCGATGCCGTAGGGGATGCCGGACTGGCGGGCGTAGCCGATGGCGGCGTCCAGGCCGCTGTCGGGCACGCCGATGACGATGTCCGCCTGGACGGGATGCTCCAGAGCCAGGAAGGCTCCGGCCCGCAGACGGGCCTCGTGGACACTGGCGCAGTCCATCACCGAGTCGGGCCGGGCGAAGTAGATAAACTCAAAGACGCACAGGCTGCTCTTGCACTGGTTGCAGTGGCTGGTGATGCTGCGCAGGCCGTTTTTGTCCACCACCACGATCTCACCGGGCTCCACGTCCCGGACGAACTTGGCCCCGATGGCGTCCAGGGCGCAGCTCTCCGAGGCAAAGACATAGCCGTCCTCCACGGTGCCGATGCACAGGGGGCGGAAGCCGTTAGGGTCCCGGGCGGCAATGAGCTTCTGGGCGGACATGATGACCAGGGAGTAGGCCCCCTGGATGAGGTCCATGGTCTCGGCCACGGCCTCCTCAATGGAGGGGGTGTGCAGGCGCTGGCTGGTGATGGTGTAGGCGATGACCTCGGTGTCGCTGGTGGTGTGGAAGATGGCGCCGGACAGCTCCAGCTTCTCCCGCAGCTCGGCGGCGTTGGTGAGGTTGCCGTTGTGTGCCAGGACCATAGAGCCCTTCACATGGTTGATGACCAGGGGCTGGGCGTTTTCCCGGCTTTTCAGTCCGGTGGTTGCGTAGCGCACATGGCCCACGGCGATCTGGCCCTGGCCCATGTGTTCCATGACTTGGGGAGTAAAGACCTCGCTGACAAGTCCCACGTCCTTGTGGCTTGTGATGACGCCATCGTCATTGATGGCCATACCTGCGCTCTCCTGCCCCCGGTGCTGCAGGGCAAAGAGGGCGCTATAAACGGTGGCGGCGGCGCTGCGCTGAGGATCGGTGCAGTAAAGACCAAATACGCCGCATTCTTCATGGATGTGTGACATGTGCAAGACCTCGATTTCTGCAAGATTTCAAAAGGAGAGGAAGGAGAATTACTCCTTGCCGTTCCAACAGTAGGTGCACACCTTGCTGCGGTCCAGGCCGATGGCCTCCAGCAGGCCGTCCAGGGACTGGTAACCCAGAGAGGTGAAGCCGAACTTTTCGCAGATGGTCTTCAGCATGCACTGGCCGCGCTCTGTGGTGCCGTCGGCGTACTCCTCCAGGTGCTGCTGGCCCTCGTCGCCCTCCAGCTCCTGAACGGTGCGCCGGGCCAGCAGGTCCATATCGGAGTTGCCCCGGGAGAAGTTCAGGTACTTGCAGCTGTACATGATGGGGGGACAGGCGGAGCGCATGTGGACCTCCTCCGCGCCGGACTCGTAGAGAAATTCCACGGTCTCACGCAGCTGAGTGCCCCGGACGATGGAGTCGTCCACAAAGAGCAGCTTCTTGCCCTCGATGAGCTCGGGGACAGGGATCTGCTTCATCTTGGCCACCTGGTTGCGCACCTCCTGGTTGGTGGGCATGAAGGAGCGGGGCCAGGTGGGGGTGTACTTCACGAAGGGACGGGCAAAGGGCTTGCCGCTGCGGTTGGCAAAGCCGATGGCGTGGGGAACGCCGGAGTCGGGCACGCCAGCCACATAGTCCACCTTGGGCAGCTGTCCCCGGGCCACCTCGTCACGGGCCATGATCTCACCGTTGCGGTAGCGCATGACCTCCACGTTCATGCCCTCGTAGTTGGAGTTGGGGTAGCCGTAGTAGGTCCACAGGAAGGCGCAGATCTTCATCTCCTGACCGGCGGGGGAGAGGGTCTCCACCTGGTCGGGGGTGATGCGGACGATCTCCCGGGGGCCCAGCTCGTAGGCGTCATGATAGCCCAGCTTATGGTAGGCGAAGGACTCAAAGGAGACGCAGTGGGCGCCCTCCTTCTTGCCCACCAGCACGGGCAGACGGCCCACCCGGTCACGGGCGGCGATGATCTCGCCCTTGTCGGTGAGGATCAGCAGGGTCAAGGAGCCCTGGATCTCCTCCTGGGCGTGGAGAATGCCGCTGACCAGGTCGTCCTTCTGGTTGATGAGGGCGGCGGCCAGCTCGGTGGCGTTGACCTTGCCGGAGCTCATGGCCATGAACTGGTGGCCGTGGTCGGAGAAGTAGCGCTGGATCAGCTCATCCGCGTTGTTGATGATGCCCACCGTGGTGATGGCGTACAGTCCCAGGTGGGAGCGGACCAGCAAGGGCTGGGGATCGGTGTCGCTGATGCAGCCGATGCCATAGTTTCCGTGGAAATCGGAGAGATCCTTCTCAAATTTCGTGCGGAAGGGGGTGTTCTCGATAGAATGGATCTGACGCTGGAAGCCGTCCTTCTCGTCATAGATGAGCATGCCGCCCCGGCGGGTGCCCAGGTGGGAGTGGTAGTCCACTCCGAAGAAAATGTCCAGCGTCACATCCTGATGTGCGACGGCGCCAAAAAAGCCTCCCATTGTGTTCCTCCCTGATTCGGTTCGATGTGCTTTATGGTGGAAAGAGAGGATAGGAGGGGAACAGGGCCGCCTCCTATCTTCTCATTCATGTCAGATTGTATGGTGTGGAGCTTACTTGCCCATGAGGCGGCGGCTCATCTCCTGATAAGCGCCCTCCACGTTGCCCAGGTCGCGGCGGAAACGGTCCTTGTCCAGCTTCTCACCGGTCTTGGAATCCCAGAAACGGCAGGTGTCGGGGCTGATCTCGTCGGCCAGGACGATGGTGCCGTCGGCGGTCTTGCCGAACTCCAGCTTGAAGTCCACCAGGGTGACGCCGCACTCCAGCAGGGTCTTCTTCAGGAACTCATTGACAGCGAAGGCGTACTTCTTGATGGTCTCGATCTCATCCCAGGTGGCCAGCTTCAGGGCAACGGCGTGATAGTCGTTGATGAGGGGATCGTGCAGATCGTCGTTCTTGTAGGAGAACTCGATGGTGGGCTCGTCGAACACGATGCCCTCCTCCACGCCGAAGCGCTTGGCGAAGGAGCCGGCGGA
>USCO01000132.1 GCA_900553135.1 uncultured Eubacteriales bacterium
TGGCCGTAGGGGTTCATGCAGAAGGTACGCACCTGGTCCCCGTACTGCTTGGTGCGGTAGACCAGCTTGGACTCGTACACCACGTCGGTGATGTGCTCAAAGACGCTGGCGGGCAGCTCCACCCGCACGCCGATGTCCACCTGGTTGTTGAGCAGCTCCAGACCCAGCTCCTTGCACTGGTTGGCAAACCACTCGGCGCCCGAGCGGCCGGGGGCGGCGATGAGCTGACGGCACTGGACCTCTTCTCCCTTGGCCAGGGTCAGGCGGTAGCCCCCGTCGGCCACGGCGATGTGGGTGACTTCGGTGTTGAAGCGGAACTCCAGCTTGTCCTTCAGGCCCTCGTAAATATTTTGCAGGATGCGCAGGTTGTTCTCGGTGCCCAGGTGCTTGCAGCGGGCCTGAAGCAGGTGCAGGTCGTAGCCCAGGGCCTTCCGGGCCAGGGCCTTGGCCTCGGGGGTCTGGGTGGAGAAGCACTCGGTGGTGGCGCCGTGGAGCACGTTAATGGAGTCCACGTACTCAATGAGCTGCATCACCGTGCCCGGGTCCATAAAGTCGGTGAGCCAGCCGCCGAACTGGGTGGTAAAGTTGAACTTCCCGTCGGAGAAGGCGCCCGCACCGCCGAAGCCGCACATGGTGTGGCACACGGGACAGTGGATGCACTCCTTCACCTTGCCCGCCACAATGGGGCAGCTGCGGTGGTAGATGTCCTGTCCCTGGTCCAGGGCCAGCACCTTCAGGCCAGGGCGGCTGTGGGCCAGCTCGTAGGCGGCAAAGATGCCCGCCTCGCCGCAGCCCAGAATGATGACGTCGTACATGGCATTCATAGGAAAGCGCTCCTTACATGACAAAGTAGATGGTCCCCGCAGGGGGCACACACAGTATTATTATACCACACAGCGGGGCAAAGAGGAACAAAAACGGGGGATTTTGCAAAGAAAACGGAAGAAAGCAGGAAAAAACCGGGCCCGGGAGACGGGTCCGGTCAGGGGATCAGCTTTTTTCCTCAAAGGTGGCGCCGCAGGCGCGGCAGGTGACGGAGATGCGGCCCTTTCCGCGGGGTACCCGCAGCTGCTGTCCGCAGTTGGGGCACTTGAAGTAGCGGTGCTCCTTGTCCCGGTGCATGGTGCGGTGGAGATGGAACCAGCGGATCACCGGTCCGGCCACCGTCATGAACTTGGCGTTTTCCGCCCGGCGGCGCTGGGGGTTGCGGGAGAGCATGCGATACAGAGCAACCACGATCAGTGCCAGGGACAGCCAGGAGAACACCGCCAGGTGGGTCACCATATAGACAAGGTACAACGCCACATAAAGCCCCAGCAAGAACAGATTCAGTTGGTCGCCGCCGTACCGGCCGTACATAAAACGGGCAATGGCGTTACGGATCATAAAAGACCTCCTCAGGTGGGCTAAACGGGAACAAGAAGGGGCAAAGCCCCTGGATTTGTTATAAAATATGATAGCGCGCAGCTATGAACTCGTCAAGAAATCAATCGTAAACAATGTGTGAATTGTGCCGGAAAAAGGAAACTCTTTCTGGGGCTTTGCCTTGCGCTGGGGGGAAAAATGGGGTATACTGGCCAAAAAAGCAACTTTGGAGGCACGCCATGAACCGCATCGACAAGGAAAACTACTATCTGGACATCGCCGAGACCGTTCTGGAGCGGTCCACCTGCCTGCGCCGGTGCTACGGCGCCATTGTGGTCAAGAATGACGAGATCGTCTCCACCGGCTATAACGGCGCCCCCCGGGGCCGGAAAAACTGCATGGATCTGGGCTACTGCACCCGGGAGGCCATGAACGTCCCCAGCGGCGAGCGCTATGAGCTGTGCCGCTCCGTCCACGCCGAGATGAACGCCATCATCTCCGCCGCCCGCCGGGATACCCTGGGCGCCACCCTCTACCTGGCCGGTCGGGAGGCCAAAAACGGGGAGCTCCTCCACGACGCCACCTCCTGCTCCATGTGCCGCCGGGTCATCATCAACGCCGGCATCGACCGGGTGGTCATCCGCAACACCAAGCAGGATTACAGCGTGGTCCACGTGGAGGACTGGATCCGGGAGGATGACTCCCTGCCCCGGAAAACGGACGGCGGGAAAGACTGAGGAGAGGTTATGGGAAAATTTGACGGGCTGCTGCTGGTCAGCGACTTTGACGACACCTTATATGATTACAGCCACCGGGTCCCGCCCCGGAACCTGGCCGCCATCCGCTACTGGATTGCGGAGGGGGGCCGCTTCACCGTAGCCACCGGCCGGGCCCACCGCACCTTTGCCCCCTACGCCCACTTAGCCCCCATCAACGCCCCTGTGGTCCTGTCCAACGGGGCGGCCATCTACGACTTTGAGCGGGAGACCATGCTCCTGGACACCCAGCTGGATGAGCGGGCCCCCCAGGATTTCCAGGCCCTCATGGACGCCATGCCCGACCTGGGGCTGGAGACGTATTACGGGGACGACATTTATGTCTTTCGTCCCAACGCTGTTACGGATGCCCACATGAGAAAGGTGGGCACCGATTACAGCATTCAGCCCATTCCGGACATGCCCACCCCCTGGAACAAGGCCATCGTCCAGCAGGAGTATCCCCAGCTGCTGAAAGCCCGGGCCTGGCTGGAGGAGCACTGCCCCGGCCGCTACGAGGCCATTTTCTCCAACCGCTACTATCTGGAGATCACCCACAAGGGCTGCAACAAGGGCGGCATGGTGGAGCACCTGCGCCAGCTGCTGGGAGTGGACCGGGACAAGGTCTACTGCGTGGGCGACAACCAGAACGACATCCCCATGATGGCCCTCTCCCACATCCCCTTCGCCCCCGCCAACTGTGCCAGCGAGGTGCGGGACTGGGGCGCCAACATCCTCTGCCACTGCAACGAGGGTGTCATCGGCGACATTGTAGAAATTTTGGAGCGCATGTATTAACAAAGGGTAGTATCGCAACGCGATACTACCCTTTGTTTTTGGAAAACCTTCGGTTTTCGTGGAAATCCCCCCTGCCCTGTGGTACAATGGGGAAAAATCGCTTCCCCCCAAGGGGAGGACAGGAGGAGCCTTATGTCCTGCAAAGAGGAGTTTATTGAGATTTTTAAGGAGAAGATCACCCGTCCCGGGGCCGACGCCCTGCTGAATTATCTGGAGAACAAGAGCGACTTTTTCTCCGCCCCCGCCTCCGCCCGGTATCACCTGGCCTGCCAGGGCGGCCTGTGCGAGCACAGCCTCAACGTGTATCACTGCCTGGTGGACTACCTCCAGCGGGAGCGGGTCCAGGAACTCTACGGCCTGGAGTACAGCGAGGAGACCGTGGCCGTGGTGGCGCTGCTTCACGATCTGTGCAAGATCGGCTGCTACAAACCGGGCACACGAAATGTGAAGGACGAGCACGGCAAGTGGCAGACCGTGCCCACCTACACCTTTGACGATCCTCTGCCCTATGGGCATGGGGAGAAGAGCGTGTACATCGCCAACGGGTTTATTCGCCTGACCCGGGAAGAGGCCATGGCCATCCGCTGGCACATGGGCTTCTCCGGCCCGGAGGACCCCCGCACCGTGGGCCAGGCCTTCCAGAAGTACCCCCTGGCCTTTGCCCTGGCCACCGCCGACATGGAGGCCAGCTACTTCCTCGAATCCGACCAGCTTTCTTAAAAAGAAAGCTGGGCAAAGAATTTTCTGCGAAGCTCCGCTTCGCCTCTGCGCCCGTTCTGGACACAAACAGGTGGGAACGACCTCTTCCGTCGCTCCCACCTGTTTTTTGTGTTTCATTGGACTGTGTAGGGGCGGATATCATCCGCCCGCAAAAAATACCGGTCTTGTGTAGGGGCCGGTGTCCCCACCGGCCCGAACCCGAACCAGCCCCTACGGCTGATGGCAACCGGCGCGCTTTCCCCGTCCAGCTTGCCGGACTTTCTTCTAATATCCCAGCCAGCGGCAGCGGCGCGGAAGCGGAGGCAATCAGCTGCACCGCCCGCGCCGGCGTCGCGGTATGGCCTCCCAGAAAGCGTCCCCCGTAACGGGGGTCTGGGGGAAAGCCGACATGGAGGACCGGGCGGCTGCGCCGCCGGTCCGATTGCGGCGTCCCCCAGCGATTCTTTCGTGCCTTTCTGATCGCTCAGAAAGGCACACCTCCGTTTATTCCATATGTTCCCGCAGATACCGCTCCGCGCCGTAGCGCAGACAGCGCTGCAGCCGACGCTCTCCCCGCTTGATGGTGCGGGATACCGTGGACTTGTCCACCCCCAGCTGATCGGCGATCTCCTGCATGGTGCGCCCCTCGGCGTAATACATCAGCAGCGTCTGCCGCTGCCGCTGGGTCACGTCCTCCCGCAGAGCAAGCAGAAGGTTTCGTTTCAGGCGGCTGACTTCCTGGCTGCTGTCGGCGGCCATCTGCCGGGTGTAGACGGCCATGTCGGCGGCGTACAGCCCCCCTCTTCTATAGCGTGTATTTGGCATTGCGGCGGTATCCCCTCTCATAGTAGCGCTGGGTGAGCACCGCCAGCTCCCGGGCCTCCCGCAGCATGGTGGACAGCATCAAAATGCGCTCCCGCAGCAGTACCCGTTCTCCCTCGTCCCGGGTCTGCTCCAGAGCCTGACGCAGCTCCACCAGCCGCAGGTCCAGAGCCTGGGCGTGGGCGCGGTACTCGGCGGATAGTTCCAATAATGTCATGCCTCTCCCTCTTTCTCCTGTTGTTCTTCCTGGGCGCACTGGGCGCAAATGAGCCGCCCCTCCCGCCGGACCATCACGTCCCAGCGGTATTGCTCACACCCGCAGCGGGGACACAGGGCGACCGGAGGGGCCAGCTGGGAGTCACGCAGAGGGGGCAGCACACGGGGTATGGCAGCGATGGGAATGGGAACACTTCCTCTCGAAAAAATTTTTGAAAATCAAAATATGGTCTTGACAAATCCTCTTTTCTTTGCTAGAATAACACCTGCTGTTGGACAGCACTCTTGATGCGCTGGTGTAGCTCAGCCGGTAGAGCAGCTGATTTGTAATCAGCAGGTCGGGGGTTCGAATCCGTCCACCAGCTCCACAAGTTCATATTTGGAGGAGTTCCCGAGTGGCCAAAGGGGGCAGACTGTAAATCTGTTGCGTTAGCTTCGGTGGTTCGAATCCACCCTCCTCCACCAGAAAAACGGTGATCCCAATCGGGATTGCCGTTTTTCATTTTGCAACAAGAATGAGACGGCGGCTCTTAGCAGTGTGCCGGTGGCACGCTGCAACCGCCGGGCTTTTCCGCAGAAAAGCGAATCCACCCTCCTCCACCAAGTCGGAGCAAGTGACATATCGCTTGCTCCGATTTTTTATCAAAATCAGAGCGCGCTCATTCTGCTGCTCCTCCTTTCCAAATCACAACCGCTTTGCTGGGTTGCGATTTGGGCTGCCGCCCAAGGGCGGCTTTTTTGTTTGTGGATAAAATAAAGCGCGGCTGAACCGAATGGAACGATCAAACTTCCACCCGGGATTGCCGTTTTTCATTTTGTCCAGACAGCATTCTGCACCTCTCCCCCGGCGCCGCGGACTCTTCCAGGGCGTCCCCTGGTGTGCCCGGCGGCACAAGATAGAACATATGTTCTAAACATGACATTATCATACTCCCCCGCGCCGGGGATGTCAAGAGGTTTTTTCCATTTAGGTGACATAAAAAATCCAAAGGCCCGCCCCATCCGAGTGTTCGGATGGGGCGGGCCTTTGATGCGTAAGAGATTACTGGGCCTTCTTCTTGCCCAGGTTCAGAGCAAAGAGAGTCAGAGCGGAGCCGCCGGCAATGGTGAGCCACACAGTCAGGTTGTCGCCGGTCTGGGGCACGTCGGCCACCAGAACGTCCTGGCTGGGCTGGCTCTCAGTCTGGGAGGCGTCGGCCAGGGGGATCTCCTCCTCGGCCAGGTCCACAGACTCCTCGGGCAGGTCGGTCAGAGGCACGTCCTCGTCCTCCAGATCGGTGAGGCCGTCCTCGTCAGAGGCGCTGCTGCCGGAGTTGTTGGTGCCGTTGCTGGTGCTGCCACCGTTGTTGCCGGAGTTATCACCGGAGTTATCACCGGAGTTATCACCGGAGTTATCACCGGAGTTGTCGCCGGAGTTATCACCGGAGT
>USCO01000133.1 GCA_900553135.1 uncultured Eubacteriales bacterium
AGGCGAAACGAAGTTTCGCAGGAAATTCTTTTGCCTACTTTTCTTTTCAAGAAAAGTAGGTTAATTACCCAGGAGGCCGAGGTCGTACTTCCAGGACAAAATGCGGCTGACGGACTGGTCCACCTGCTCCATGGGGATGGTGCCGTCCTCCACGGCCTGGATGACCTCGGGGATCTGGGTCTCAAAGTCGGTGGTGAGCACCATGTCGTTGCCCGCCAGCACGGCCATCACCGCCGGGGACTGGTCCTGAACGTAGTGAGTAATGGCCTCCATGGCCAAATCGTCGGTCATAATGACCCCCTCAAAGCCCAGCTCCTCCCGCAGGATGGTGTGCACGGGCTGGGACAGGGAGGCCGGCATGGTCTCGTCCATGGAGGTGACCACCACGTGGCCCACCAGAACCCCTCCGGCTCCGGCCTGGATGCCCG
This sequence comes from uncultured Eubacteriales bacterium, assembly GCA_900553135.1. Taxonomy (GTDB): domain Bacteria; phylum Bacillota; class Clostridia; order Oscillospirales; family Oscillospiraceae; genus Lawsonibacter. The sequence continues at coordinate 429 of USCO01000133.1, forward strand.
CCTCAAAGGGGAGAAAATCGCTGCTGGTAAAGGTCTCATAGGGCCGCTGGTCCATGGCCACCCCCACGTGGGTGTCCTGGCTGCTGCCGTAGCCGGGGAAGTGCTTGAGCACCGAGCCGATGCGGTCCTCCTGCATGGTCTCCACTACCTGGCCCACATACTGGGCCGTAGTCTCGGCGTCCTGGCCCAGGGCGCGGTCGTAGATAAAATCGTTCTCATCGGTGGAGACGTCGGCCACCGGGGCCAGATTCACGTTGACGCCCAAGTCCAGCAGGGTCAGGTCCTTCTGGCGGGTGTCCCGCAGCACCCGCTCCATGCCCCCCTCCTGGTACAGTTCCTGGGGCGACTGGCAGGGCTCAGCGAACAGGTTGGGGTTGGAACTGGCCCGCACCACGGTGCCGCCCTCCTCATCGGTGGCGATGAGCATAGGCACGCCAGAGGCCGCCTGATAGGAAGCGGTATCGTCCCGGACCTGCTGGGCGGTCTTGCCCTTGAAATCCCGTCCAAAGAGGACGTAGCCCCCCAGCTTGTAGTCGGACACCGCCTGGGCGGCGTTCTCCTGGGGACAGCGGGCCAGGAACATCTGGCCCACCTTCTCCTCCACCGTCATGGCGGACAGCAGCTCCTCAATGATCTGGTCCCGGTTCTGGGGCAGCACAGTCTGCTCTGTGGGGGTAGTCTCCCCCTCCTGGCCCTCCTGGGGCTGGGACTGGTCAGGCTGGGACTGGCTGCTGGAGCTTTGTCCCCCTTCCTCCTGGCTGGAACCGCTCTGGCTGCTCTGCTGCTGGGCGGAGGAGCTCTCCTCCCCCAGGGAGCCGCCCGGCTGGGCCGGGGCGCAGCCGGTGAGCATCAGACATAAGAAAAACAGCACCGCCTTTTTCATGGCGACCTCCTGAAAAAACAGTGCGGAGAAAACCGGGGGTCTTGACCACGCCATTCTCTCCACACCTTGATCTGATTTCTGTGTTTTAGTCCTTGTTACTATAGCACGAACCCCAGGTTCTGTCAAATCCAGAGTGGGCAAATCCCGGGGATTTGCCTGTTTTTTCCCCATATTTACGGGAAAATGTGGAGAGGAGAGCCGCAAGCGGCTCTCCTCTCATGCTATGGGCTTTGTTGGCCCGATTACTTCTGGGCGGGGTCGTAAGCCACCACCGTGCGGCGGTTGGGCTCCACGCCGGTGGAGTAGGTGGTCACGCCGGGATAGTCCTGCAGGGCCGCGTGGATCACATGGCGCTCGTAGGCGTTCATGGGCTCCAGGGTCATGTTCTTGCGGTACCGCACCACCTTGCCGGCCACCTTCACGGCCAGGCGCTGGAGGGACTCCTCCCGCTTGGCCCGGTAGCCCTCGGCGTCGATGTGGATGCGCACCCGCTTGGACTGGCCGCGGTTGACGGAGTAGTTGGTCAGCTGCTGGATGGCGTCCAGGGTCTCGCCCCGGCGGCCAATGATGGCGCCCAGGCCGCGGCCCTGAAGGATGACCTTGTAGCCGTTGGGGGTGACGTAGATCTCAGGCTGGGCCTGCACATGGAGGTGCTCCATCAGGCCGGTGAGGAACTCCCGGATCTTCATGGCCTTGGGGTCGTCCTGGGGGGCGGGCACGGGGCCTTCCTCCTGGGGCTCCTCCTGGCCGATCATCACCTCGTCCCCAGGCTGGAGGGTGTTCTTCTCCTCCTCCTGGACGGGGGCCTCCTCCTTCTGCTCAGGGGCAGGGGCGGGAGCCTCCTCCACAGGGGCGCTCACGGGGGCGGGAGCGGCGGGCTCCTCCGCCACGGGGGCGGCGGGAGCAGCGCTCTCCTCGTTGGGAACTTCATAGCTCACCCGGACCTTGGCGGGCCGCCGAAACCCAGGAAACCGGACTTGGCCCGCTCGATCACTTCCACGGACACGTCGTCCCGGTCCAGACCCAGCTGGAACAGGGCGGCGGCGATGGCGTCTTCCTCAGACCGACCGGTGGTCTCGATCCATTTGGTCATTTCAGACACCCTCCTTCTTGTCGTCCTCGTTCTCGGGCAGCTCCACCTCTACCTGCTCCACTTCCACTTCGACCTCCTCGGTCTCCTGGGGAGCGGTCTGGGGCGCAGCGGCCTCCTCCACGGGGGCGGCAGCTTCTTCCTTCACGGACTCCACGGGGGTCTCCAGGGGCTTGGGCTCCTCGGTCTTGGCGGGGGCGGGCTGCTCCTGGGTCTTGTCCTTCTTGCCCTTCTTACCGGCCTTGGCAGCCTTAGCGGCTTCCTCGGCGGCGATCAGGTCGCTGGGGTCCACATACTGGGTGACGCCGCCAAAGCGGTTGGGATCGTAGGAACGACCCCGGGCATAGGCACGAATGCCGATGCGGCTGTCATCCTTGTTGATACCGGGCTCGGTGGGCTCGTCCTTCTTGGCGGCCTTCTTCTTGCCACGGTTCTTCTTCTCTTCCTCGATGCGGCGCTGACGCTCCAGACGAGCCTCTTCCTTGCGACGCTTCTCTTCCTCTTTCTCCTCCAGCTCCCGCTGAGCGGCGGCAGCACGGGCGGCCTCGTAGTCCTTCTTCAGCAGGCGGCCGCACAGGACCTCCTGGGCCATCATCACGATGCTCTGGGCGATCCAGTACACGCACAGGGCGGCGGGCAGGGTGAAACCGATCCACAGGGAGATGAGGGGCATGGTGTACATCATGGTGCGGTTGGTCTTTTCCGCGGTGTCGTTGTTCACCTGGTTGTTCAGCTTGTTGGTGGCCATGGAAACCTTCATGGACAGAAAGCTGAGCAGGGCGGAAATGACGGGCAGCAGCACCAGACCCACGGACTGCCAGCTCAGGTCCTTCCAGAAGGCAATGTCTGGGGTCTGGGTCAGGTTCAGGCCCAGGAAGCTGAAGTCCATGGCAAAGACGTCCTTGCCGGCCTCGCCCAGGGCGGTCTTCACGGCCTCCAGGATGGCGGGGTCGTTCAGGGCCTGAGCCATGGCGATCTGGGGATAGGCGCCGGTGTTGGCCACGCCGGTGATCTCGGACACGGTCTTGATCATGTCGCTGGGCACGTTCATCATGTAAACCAGGGGCTCACGGATGATGGCGTACAGCACGATCAGGAACACCATGGGGATCAGGGACCAGACACAGCCGCCCATGGGGTTGACCTTTTCCTTTTCGTAGAGCTTCTGGACTTCCAGGTTATAGCGCTCCCGGTCCTTGCCGTACTGCTTTTGCAGCTTCTGCATCTTGCCGGAGAGCATGTTCATCTGGATCATGCTCTTCTTGCCCTTCAGGGAGACGGGGAACAGCACGACCTTGATGATCAGGGCGAACAGCATCAGAGCCACGCCATAGCCGAAGTAGTTGTAGAACAACAGCAGCAGCCAGGCAAAGGGTTTCAGAATAATACCCACAATGGTACCTCCACAATCAGATAGTTGGTTGGCGGCAGGTCACGGCACGGGGTCGTACTCGATAGACTTCTGCCGATGCAGGGGATTGCACCGCAAAAAACGGCGCAACGCCAGCCAGCCCCCCTTGACAGGACCGTACTTCTCCACCGCCTCCAGGGCATACTGGGAGCAGGTAGGGATAAAACGGCAGCAGGGGGGGCGCAGAGGTGAGATTTGTTGCTGATAAAATCGGATCATCCACAAAAGAAGGCGCTTCATGGTCATCCCTCGCCAGTCTGACGGATGCCCAGCTTGCCCATCAGCTGCAAAAAGCTGCGGTCCAGCTGGTCATACCGGCCGTAGATCACCCGGGACCGGGCCACCACTACGATGTCGTAGCCGGGGGCCAGACAGGCCTCGTTGGTCCGGTACAGGGCGCGGATGCGGCGGCGGGCGCGGTTGCGCTTCACCGCGTTGCCCAGCTTCACCCCTGTGGTGATGCCCAGACGGCTCACCGGCCGGTTGGTTTTCCGGCAGTAGATGGCAAAGTAGGGGGACACCGCGCTGCGGCCTTTGTTGTAAAGGCGGCGGAATTCATGATTTTGCTTCAGTGCGATGGTATGCTTCATTCCTTCCACCTTCCTTTCCGCTTTCTCCGCTTTCTTGAAAGAAAGCTTGGCAAAGAACTTTGTGCGAAGCTCCGCTTCGCTTCTGGCCCAATCGGGGCCTGGCAGAAAACACGTATGCTGGGCATTTCTCGGTGTTTGCGCTTCAAAATTCCGCGCACTTCTCATTGTCATGCTTCGGATTGGACGCGCGGCCGGGTCGATAACTCCGACGACTACGCCGACAAACCCAATCCGCCTTGCGGCTTCTTGGTTTGCCGGCATTCGCTCTGTCGTTATCTCCCCTGCGCGTCTATCCTGCGCACTTCTCAACTGTCATGCTTCGGCGGCTGCGCGACGCGCGGCTTCCCTCCGTCTCGGGCTCAAAACAGGCCCGCTTTTGCGGCCCTTGGTTTTTTGCCCTCGCTTCGGTCCATCCGCGCTGCTCCGCACGCCTACACATTTCTCTGTATGCACCGCAGGGGCGGGGGAAACTTTCCCACGCCCCTAATGTTAGCGTTATGTGTCCTCTTGCCGTATCTCATGGGACGATCCTGTCCGCTGTCCAATGGTCAGCGGCAGCCGCCTTTCCCACGGATCAGTGGGTCAGACGAGCGCGGCCCTTGGCGCGGCGGCGGGCCAGCACCTTGCGGCCATTGCGGGTAGCCATACGCTTGCGGAAGCCGTGCTCCTTGGAACGCTGGCGCTTCTTGGGCTGATAGGTACGAAGCATGGGGGACACCTCCTCATTTGATTTCAAGCCGGCGTCACCGGCCCAACAACAGCCGTTTCCGGCTGCGGTCTGCATGGAAATCAGGCGGGCGTTTTCGCCCAATCCTGTTTATGGACAAAGCCCCCGGCCTTGTCCAGTACGGACTATTATAGACGAAAGCGTTTTCCCTTGTCAACTATTTTTTCCGTTTTTTTGCTTTTCTCTCTCCTTCTAAGGGGAAAACACCATATCTTGTGGTGATTTTTCCCTCCCGGCCCCAGGGGCCATCCCGCCCCCGCCTGCGCCTCATACAATTAAAATAAAAAATACCCCCAGAAATCCACCGCCAACGCTTGCGGGGGGTAGTGTTTTTTGATATAATAACGTGGACAAATTGTATCCTTCCGTCCACTTCAACAAGCACTGATCGCTGATTTATGGGTCCCCTGCCCCGGGACGGGCCGGCGGGACCCCATTTCTTTTCTCTCTCAGCGGGACAGGGCTTTTTTGCCGTGAGCTTTTTCCTGTCTCCGCTTCCACACTTCGTTCAAGGAGGTCTCCAGATCCATGAATCTTGCTGAAGACGTCTGGGCAAAGGTTTTGACCCTCATGCAGCCAGAGATGACCGCTACCACCATCAATACCTGGTTCGACGACGCCACCGCCGTGGCCCTGGAGGACGACCGCTTCGTCCTCTACTCCCCCACCCCCTTCAAGCGGGACATCATCGCCTCCCGCTACGCCCCCAAGATCCAGGCTGCTCTGCGGGAGCTCTTCTCCGCCGATATGGACGTCACCGTCCTCACCGAGGGGGAACTGGACCAGTACCAGCAGCCCGCCAAAAATGATTTCTTCCCCGG
>USCO01000134.1 GCA_900553135.1 uncultured Eubacteriales bacterium
CTTTCTCAGATTGCCCAGCCAGCGGCAGCGGCGCGGAAGCGGGGGCAATCAGCTGCACCGCCCGCGCCGGATGCGCGGAACAACTGCCCGGGAAGCGTCCCCCGTAACGGGGGTCCGGGGGCAGGCGACTGGAGTGCTTGCACTCCCCCGGAGCCAGCCCCCGGCGATCTTTGGTTCTTTCCATCGCTGGAAAGAACATTCCCAACCCAAATGAACCATACCAACCCAGAAAGACGGTGAACCCATTGGCCGAAATGACCCCCATGATGAAGCAATACCTGGAGATGAAGGAGCGCAACCCCGACGCCATCCTCTTTTTCCGCCTGGGTGATTTTTACGAGATGTTCTTTGACGACGCCAAGCTGGCCTCCAAGGAGCTGGACCTCACCCTCACCACCCGGGACCGCAACAAGCCCCCCGAGGAGCGCACCCCCATGTGCGGCGTGCCCTACCACTCCTGCGACAGCTACATCGCCCGGCTCATCGCCAAGGGCTACAAGGTGGCCATCTGCGAGCAGACCGAGGACCCCGCCACCGCCAAGGGCCTGGTGGACCGGGACATCATCCGCACCGTCATCGCCGCCTCCATGCTGGAGGAGGGCAAGAATAACTTCCTGGCCGCCATTTACGCCGGAGAAGAGGGCCTGGGTCTGTGCCTGTGCGACATCTCCACCGGCGAGGTCTTTGCCACCTCCTTCCTCCCCGGAGCCGAATCCCTGGACCACCTGGAAAACGAGCTGGGCCGCTTCCGCCCCCGGGAGGCTGTACTCTCCCCCGGGGCCTGGGCCATGGAGGATTTAGGGGAATTTCTCACCCAGCGCCTGGACTGCATGTGCCAGGGCCTGGACGAGGAGCCCTTTACTTACGCCCCCGCCTGGGCGCGGGTGCAGGAACAGTTCCGCTCGGGCCTGGACTCCCTGCCCCAGGGGGACACGGCGGCAGTGTCCGCCGCGGGCGGACTCCTCCACTACCTCTACCAGACCCAGAAAACCGACCTGGGCCACATTGCTGTCTTCTCCTACTACGCCGCCGGGCAGTTCATGGAGCTGGACCTCACCGCCCGGCAGACCCTGGAGCTCACCGAGACCCTGCGCTCCAAGGAGAAGAAGGGCTCCCTTCTCTGGGTGCTGGACAAGACCAAGACCGCCATGGGCGGCCGTCTCATGCGGGGCTGGCTTCAGCGCCCCCTCCTCTCCCCCGTGCTCATCGCCCGGCGGCAGCAGGCGGTGAGCGACCTGGTGGAGGACATTATCACCCGGGAAGAGCTCTCTTTGGCCCTGCGGGAGGTCACCGACCTGGAGCGGCTCATCGGCCGGGTGGTCTACGGCTCCGCCGGAGGCCGGGACCTGGCCGCCCTGGCCGTGGGCCTGGGCAAGCTGCCCCACATCCGGGAGCTCCTGGCCCCCTGCTCCTCCGCCCTGCTCCAGTCTCTGGCCGGGGAGCTGGACGACCTGCCCCAGCTGCGGGAGACCCTGCAAAACGCCCTGGTGGACGAGCCCCCCTTCTCCGTGCGGGAGGGAAAGCTCATCCGGGAGGGCTACGACCCCCAGGTGGACCGCCTGCGGAGCATCATTGAAAACGGGGGCGACCTGCTGGCCGACCTGGAGCGGCGCACCAAGGAAGAGACGGGCATCAAGAACATGAAGGTGGGCTACAACAAGGTCTTTGGCTACTACATCGAGGTGGCCAAGTCCCAGAGCGGCCTGGTCCCCCAGGACTGGGTGCGCAAGCAGACCACCGTCAACTCCGAGCGCTACATCTCCCAGGAGCTCAAGGAGCTGGAGCACACCATCCTCTCCGCTCAGGACCAGGTGGTAGCCCTGGAGTACCAGCTGTTCTGTTCCCTGCGGGAGCAGGTGTGTGAGAAGGTCAGCCAGATCCAGGCCTCCGCCGCCGCGGTGGCCCAGGTGGACGTGCTGAACTCCTTTGCCGTGGTGGCCGCCGCCAACAATTACTGTATGCCCCAGGTGGACAGTTCCGCCTCCCTGCGCATTGTGGAGGGCCGCCACCCCGTGGTGGAAAAGATGCTGAAAAACGCTCTCTTTGTCCCCAACGACACCCACATGGACGACGGAGACGACCTGTGCGCCATCATCACCGGCCCCAACATGGCGGGCAAGAGTACCTACATGCGCCAGGTGGCCCTCATCGTCCTCATGGCCCAGATGGGCTCCTTCGTCCCCGCCCGGTCGGCCCACATCGGGGTGGTGGACCGGGTGTTCACCCGCATCGGAGCCAGCGACGACCTGGCCGCCGGACAGTCCACCTTCATGGTGGAGATGACCGAGGTGGCCCAGCTACTGAAAAACGCCACCCGCCGCTCCCTGCTTATTCTGGACGAGATCGGCCGGGGCACCAGCACCTACGACGGCATGGCCATTGCCCGCTCCGTGGTGGAGTACTGCGCCGACAAGCGCCGCCTGGGCTGCAAGACCCTCTTTGCCACCCACTACCACGAGCTCACCGTGCTGGAGGGGGAGATCCCCGGGGTGAAGAACTACAACATCGCCGCCAAGAAGAAGGGGGACGAGATCCTCTTCCTGCGGAAGATCGTCCGGGGCGGGGCCGACCAGAGCTACGGCATCGAGGTAGCCAAGCTGGCCGGCGTCCCCGACCGGGTGGTGAAGCGGGCCCGGGCCATCCTCCAGGAACTGGAGGAGAACGGCGGAGCCCTCCCCGCTCCCCAGCCCGCCGCCGACCAGGGGGGCCAGGTGTCCCTCATGGACCTGGGGGCCCAGACGGTGCTGAAAAAGCTGGAGATGACCGATGTGAACATTCTCTCCCCCATTGAGGCCCTCAATCTTCTCAACGAACTGAAGCAGGACCTGAACTAAGGCAGGGGCCGCCCCATCCCACAACGCCCCTCGTTCCGGAAAGGCAGGAGATTTGCCATGAAGCAGCCGCCCCAATTTGTCTCTCAGCTCCTGGCCCTGGTGCTGGGCGGGCTGGGCGCGGCCTTTGTCCTCATGGGCGCCCTGTTTACCTTGCTCCATGTGCCCATGCGCAGCGGCCAGAGCTGGATGTTCTCCGCCCTGGGCCTTGTGTTTCTGGGGGCCGCGGCGGCCTGCCTGCTGTGGGCCCGGCGAAAGCTGGCCCGGTGCCGCCGCCTGCGGGAGCGGGGCGTGCGGGTGGAGGGCACAGACTGCACCGCCGAGCACCGGCTGTGGATCAACTGGAACGTGGAGAGCCTCACCACCCTCCCCGGGAAAAACTCCCCCTGGGTGGTGCGCTGCCAGTATCAATGGCAGGGGCAGCACTACACCGTGACCAGCTGCCTTCTGTGGGCCCAGCCCGCGCCCGGGCAGCACCCCGCCGTCTATCTGGACCCCAAGCACCCCCGGCGGGCGTTTTTGGACCCGGACACCCTCTCGTTTCTCCTGTTTTGAACCGACTTTGGAGGTACCTATGCCCAACATTCAAGTTTTGGATTCCCACGTGGCCGACCTCATTGCCGCCGGCGAGGTGGTGGAGCGTCCGGCCAGCGTGGCCAAGGAGCTCATGGAAAATGCCATCGACGCCGGGGCCTGCAAGGTGACGGTGGAGATCTCCCACGGGGGTCTCACCTTCCTGCGGGTCACCGACGACGGCAAGGGCATCCCCGCCGGGGAGCTGCCCACCGCCTTTCTCCGCCACGCCACCAGCAAGCTGCGCCGTGCCAGCGACCTGGAGGCCATCGGCACCCTGGGCTTCCGGGGCGAGGCTCTGGCCGCCATTGCCGCCGTGTCCCGGGTGGAGGTCATGACCCGCACGGCGGACAGCCCTCTGGGGGCCTCCCTCTCCCTGGAGGGGGGCGTGGCCGGTCCGGTGGAAGAGGCGGGCTGCCCTCTGGGCACCACCATGGTGGTGCGGGACCTCTTTTACAACACCCCCGCCCGGCTGAAGTTCATGAAGAAGGACACCGCCGAGGGGGCCGCCGTCTTTGCCGCCGTGCAGCGCACCGCCCTGTCCCACCCCGAGGTGAGTGTGAAGTTTATCCGGGACGGCAAGCAGGAGCTGCTCACCCCCGGGGACGGCCAGCTGCAAAGCGCGGTGTACGCCGTACTGGGCCGGGAGCTGGCCCTGGGCCTGAAAGAGGTAAAGGGCTCCGGGGAGGACATGTCGGTCACCGGCTTTGTCTCCCAGCCCGTGTGCTGCCGGGCCAGCCGCAACTGGCAGTTCTTCTTCGTCAACGGCCGCCAGGTAAAGTCCCGGCTTATGATGGCCGCCCTGGAGGAGGCCTACCGCAACCAGCGCATGGTGGGAAAATTCCCCGCCTGCGTCCTCCACTTGCAGCTGCGCCCCTCGGCGGTGGACGTAAACGTCCACCCCGCAAAGACCGAGGTGAAGTTCGGCGCGGAGCGCCAGGTGTTCTCCGCCGTGTACCACGCTGTCCTCTCCGCCCTGGAGGGGGACCGCTCCCGCCCCGCTCTGGAGCTGGACACCCCCCGGCAGCAGCGCATTCCCCAGGCGGCCCCCGCCCGGGAGAAGCTGGACCAGCTGACTCTGCTCCAAAGCGTGGCTCCCCGGCGCATGGGCGGGACCTCCCTGCCCCTGTCTGACTCTGCCCGGCCTACGCCCCGGCCTCAGGCACCTTTCCACCGGGTTGTGGAAAACTCTGTGGAAAAAGTGGAAAAGCCACAAGGGCATGTGTCCGCCCCCCCGGTCAGCCACAAGATTGTGACAGAGACCCCCAGGATTCCCCAGGAATCGACCGTCTTTTTCCCTGCGCCTGCCCCTACGGAACCCCCCGCGCCCGCGGTGGAGGAGAAGCCTCAAACCCCCGTGGCCGAAGTGCCCGCCCCCGCTCCGGCCCCTATTTCCCGGGAAGCAAGCCCGGCCCCGGCGGAAGCTCCCATGGCGGACATCCCGGTGGAAGCGCCCATGGAAGAACCTGTAGAGGAGCCCGCGCCCTGGCGGGTGGCCGGAGAGGTGCTGAACACCTACATCGTGGTGGAGCAGGGGGACCGGGTGCTGCTCATCGACAAGCACGCCGCCCACGAGCGGATGAATTTTGACCGCATGAAGGCCCAGAACTACCAGGCCATGTCCCAGAGCCTGCTGTCTCCCGTGGTCTGCCGTCTGGCCCCCCAGGAGCACGCCGTGCTGCTGGCCCAGGTGCCCCTGTTGGAGCGCTTTGGCTTTGGGGTGGAGGACTTCGGCGGCACCTCGGTGATCGTGCGCCAGGCTCCCTTTGATGTGGATGCCGGGGACATCGAGGCCACCCTGTCTGAGATCGCCCGGAAGCTCCTCTCCACCGGCAGCGCCGACCCCCAGGCCGCCCGGGACGAGCTGCTGCACACCATGGCCTGCAAGGCGGCCATCAAGGGGGGCTGGAAGACCAGTCCCCAGGAATTGGAGCGGGTGGCTCGGGCGGTGATGACCGGGCAGGTGAAGTACTGCCCCCACGGCCGCCCCGTGGCCATCGAGCTGACCCGAAAAGAGCTGGAAAAGCAGTTCAAGCGCGCTTAACCTACTTTTTTCGAGAAAAAAGTAGGCAAAAAAGCTTCCTGCGCCCTACTTTTCTTGAAAGAAAAGTAGGCAAAAGAACTTTTTGCAAAGCTCCGCTTTGCCTCGACAGGGTTCGGAGAATCAGCGTAGGGGCGGATACCATCCGCCCGCCGTATAGAGACCCGCTTCTACGGCTGCTTGCACCAGGTGCGCTTTCATCATCCAGCGCAACCGGCTTTCCCCAAGCTGCCCAGCCAGCGGCAGCGGCGCGGAAGCGGAGTCAATCAGCTGCACCGCCCGCGCCGGGTTCGAGGAACCGCCCCAGGAAAGCGTCCCCCGTAACGGGGGTCCGGGGGCAGGCGACTGGAGTGCTGGCACTCCTCGGAGCCGGTCCCCGGCGATTCTTTGGTTCCTTTCTAATCGCTTAGAAAGGAACACCCCCGTAAAAGAGTGTTCCGCCGCCCCGGCGGCGGGTTCCTTTGCCCACGGCGGCAAAGGAACCAAAAC
>USCO01000135.1 GCA_900553135.1 uncultured Eubacteriales bacterium
CTGGCACATTCTGGAGTCGGTGGACAAGCGGTATGCCCGCATCAAGGCCATGAAAACGGTGATCCGCGCGCTGGAACAGGCATTATAAAACACAAAAGGGCCGCCCCGTTTGGGGCGGCCCTGGGTAAGTTAAAATACGCTGAGATACATCTTGCGGCTCAGCTCCTCCAGCACGTGGATGCCGGCCAGGCTGTTGCCCTTTTCATCCAGTCCGGGGGAGTAGATGCCGATGCCCATGCGGGTGGGAGAGACGGCCATGATGCCGCCGCCTACGCCGCTTTTGGCGGGCATGCCCACCTTGATGGCAAAGTCGCCCGCGCCGTTGTACATGCCGCAGGTCATGAGAATGGCGTTGACATACTGGGCGTAGCGCCGGGAGAAGATGCGCTCCTCGGAGATGGGGCGGCGGCCCCGGTTGGCAAAGACAAAGGCGATGTTGGCCAGGTCCTTGCAGTCCACCAGAATGGAGCAGGCCCGGAAATAGCAGTCCAGCACCTCCTCCACGTCGTCCTGGAGCAGACCGTGGCTCTTCAGCAGGAAGGCCAGGGCCCGGTTGCGGCTGCCGGTGCGCTTTTCCGACAGGTAGACCTCCTCGCTCATCTCAATGTCCGGGTTGCCCGCCACCTTGCGGGTGAGCTCCAGCAGGCGCTGGAACCGGTCCTGGTAGGTGTCGCCCTTGATGAGGGTGCCCAACAGGATGGCTCCCATATTCACCATGGGGTTGAGATGCTCGCTGAGCAGGGCCTGGTCGGTGTAGTTGATGGCGTCAAAGGGCTTTCCCGTGGCCTCTACGCCCACGTGGGCCCGCACCACTTCCTCTCCGTTGTCCATGAGGGCCAGCAGGAGCAGAAGGGGCTTTACGATACTCTGGATGGTGAAGCGCTTTTGAAAGTCGCCGGCAAAGCTGGTCTTTCCGTCGCTGGACACCACATAAATGCCCAGGTCGTTTTTGTCGGCCTTGGCCAGCTCGGGGATGTAGTTGGCCAGGCGGCCCATCTGGGTGTAATGCCGGTTTTCTTCCAGCAGCTGCTCGAGAAGCTCGTCCATTGGGTGATCCTCCTTGTGATTGCCCGGCGGGCGTACCCGGGCCGGGAAAAGCCGGGCCGCCCCACAAAGGGGAGGTCCGGTTTTGGGACAAATATTATCTACCTGACATTGTACCATATCACAATAGAAAACAAAAGATATTTCGGATAAAATAGTGAAAATAACGAAGGAGAGAGGAACCATGATTCGATTTGAGTGCGACTACAGCGAGGGAGCCCATCCCCGCATTCTGGAGCGGCTGGCCCAGACCAACCTGGAGCAGACCCCGGGCTACGGGGTGGACGAGCACTGCCGCCATGCCCGGGAGCTGATTTTGGAGGCCTGCCAGGCTCCTCAGGCGGAGGTGGCCTTTCTGGTGGGGGGCACTCAGGCCAACCAGACGGTGATCGCCTCCCTGCTGCGGCCCTACCAGGGAGCCCTGTGCGCCCAGACGGGACACATCAACGTCCATGAGACGGGGGCCATCGAGGCCACCGGCCACAAGGTGCTGCCCCTGCCCCAGAAGGACGGCAAAATCACCGCCGCCGCCGTGGAGGAGGCCTGCGCCGCCCACTGGGCCGACGCCACCCACGAGCACATGGTCCAGCCCGGCATGGTCTACCTCTCCCAGCCCACCGAGGTGGGTACCCTGTATACCCGGCAGGAGCTGGAGGACATCCGGCGGGTGTGCGACAAATATTCCATCCCCCTGTACATCGACGGCGCCCGGTGCGGCTACGGCCTGGGAGCGGCGGAAAACGACGTGACCCTGGCCGACCTTGCCCGGCTGGCCCACGTGTTTTACATCGGGGGCACCAAGGTGGGCGCCCTGTTTGGGGAGGCCGTGGTGATTTGCGACCCCGCCCTGCAGCGGGATTTCCGCTACATGATCAAGCGCCAGGGCGGCATGCTGGCCAAGGGGCGGCTGCTGGGCATCCAGTTTGAGACCCTGTTCACCGACGGGCTCTATGAGCAGCTGGGCCGCCACGCGGTGGAGCTGGCGGGCCGGGTCCGCCGGGCCTTTGAGGAGAAGGGGGTGGAGATGGCCTATCCCTCCCACACCAACCAGCAGTTCCCCATTCTGACCCAGGCCCAGCGGGACAAGCTGGGGGAGAAGTACGCCTTCTCCTTCTGGGAGCAGGTGGACGAGGACCGGGCGGCGGTGCGCTTCTGCACCAGCTGGGCCACCCGGGAGGAGGACGTGGACGCCCTGGTGGCGGACATTGCAAATCTGTAAAAAAAGCCGGAGAGGAACTTCCTCTCCGGCTTTTTTCAACTGTTAAGGCAGATCCAGGGTGGCGATGACCTCTTTCAGCTGCCGGGCGGAGGAGAGCAGCGCCTCCCGCTCCTTCTCGTCCAGGGGGATCTCCAGCACGGTCTCCACGCCTTCCTCGCCCACGATGGAGGGCACGCTCAGGCACAGGCCGTCCAGGCCGTACTGGCCCTCCAGCAGCACCGACACGGGGAGCATGGCGTGCTCGTCCTTCATGACGCACTCGGCGATGCGGGCCACGGCCATGGCGATGCCGTAGTACGTGGCGCCCTTGCGCTGGATGATCTCATAGGCGCTGTCCCGCACCTCGTGGTAGATGCGCTCCCGCAGGGCCTCCTGGTCCTGGATGCCCCGCAGGGTGCAGAACTCTTCCAGACCCACGGAAGAGATGTTGGCGCTGCTCCACACGGCCAGCTCGCTGTCCCCGTGCTCGCCGATGATGGCGGCGTGGACGTTGCGGCTGTCCACCCCCAGCTCCTGGCTCAGCAGGTACTTCAGGCGGGCGGTGTCCAGCACGGTGCCCGAGCCGATGACCCGGTGGGCGGGCAGGCCGGACAGCCGCCAGGCGGCGTAGGTCAGTACGTCCACGGGGTTGGAGACGATCATCAGCACCCCGTTGAACTTCCGGCTGGTGAGCTGGGGAATGATGCTCTTTAAAATGGCCACGTTCTTGCCGATGAGGTCCAGACGGGTCTCCCCCGGCTTCTGGTTGGCTCCGGCGGTGACGATGACCATGGCGCAGTCGGCCACATCGTCGTAGTCTCCGGCGTAGATGCGCATGGAGGCGGTGTAGGGCAGGCCGTGGCTCAGGTCCATGGCCTCGCCCTCTGCCTTCTCCCGGTTGGCGTCGATGAGGACCAGCTCAGAGAACAGCCCCCGCTGCATCAGGCTGAAGGCGATGGACGCCCCCACGAAACCGCAGCCGATCACAGCTGCCTTGCGAACATTAATCATAAATAACGCTCCTTTCCTGGCAACGGTAGTCATTCCCGTTTTTTTCATGTGCCATTCTGTTGTTAATATCCTACCAAAAAGATAGGAAAATAGCAATGGGAAAAGAAACCAAGAAATGGGAGGGAAAGCAAAAAATTTTTGGGAAAACGCCGTGGGGTAGGGGGCGGAGGGGTGTATGATAAAATAGAGACACATGCAGGGAGGTGAGGGCAGTGCGGGGAGGGGAGGCGGTCCGCCGTCTGTTGGCGGGGGAGCCGGACGCTCTGGAGGCGGTGGCTGCGGCCTATACGCCCCTTTTAAACTATGTGATTTTTCCCATCCTGGAAGACCAGCAGGAGCGGGAGGAGTGCCTGGCCGACGTACTCCATCAGGTGTGGCAGGCCCGGGAGCGGTTCGACCCCCAGAAGGGCCGCTTCACCACCTGGCTCACCGCCCTGGCCCGGAATGCGGCTCTGAACCGAAGGAGGGCCCAGCGCTGCCGGGAGGCGGGGCGGGCGGAGTGGGACGAGACCATTCCCCACCCGGAGGACGGCCCGGAGGAGCAGGTGCTGAAGGCGGAGGAGCGGGAACGGCTCCAACAGGCCATCCGCAGCTTGCCCTACCAGGAGCAGGTGCTGTTTTACCGGAAATATTACTACTTGCAGTCCACCCGGCAAATGTCCGCTGAGCTGGGGATCAGCGAGCGGGCCATGGAAGGAAAACTGTACCGCCTGCGGAAAAAGCTGCAAAAGGCCCTGGGAGGTGAGTTCCATGCGTGAGGAGGACAAGCTGGACTGTTTGCTGGCACAGGAGGCGGGGGAGCTGCCTCCGCCCCCGGAGGTAGAGCGGGAGATCACCCCCTGGCGGCGGGCGATGCACCGCATTGTGTGGGGCATTGGTCTGACCACCTGCACCTTGAATGTGTGGAATCTCGATACGGCGATGCTGATGGTGGGGACCGTGATGCTGTGGCTGGGGTTTCGGGCCCTGCGGCGGGAAAACCGGTGGTTTACTGCCTGCTGGGGCATCAGCCTGATAGAGGTCGTGTTCCGGCTTGCGGTTTTTATCCTCAACGCCACCACCTGGGGTGAAGAATATTCCCATGGCTGGCTGACCTATTTTGTGCTGCTGCTCCCGCTGGTTCAGTATGTCTGTCTGTGGCAGGCCATCAAAGAGGTACGCCGCCGGGCGGGACAGCCGGCTGAGGCGAGAGCCGCCGGAGCGCTCATTTGGTTCTACCTGGTTTTGACTGCTCTTGCTCTGCTGAATGTCCAGGGATTGATTTTTGTAGTAGCGATTTTGGTGATCTATATTCTGATTCTGCGCAGCTTGAGCAAGTTTTCCAATCTTCTGGACGAGGCGGGTTATCAGGTGCAGCCCGCCCTGGTGCGGATATCAGACCGAAGTATTTGGATTCTCTGGTGCGTGGCCTTGCTGGTGTGCATTACCACGGCTCCCATTCTCTTTGGCCGCTATCCTATGGAGTGGTCACCAAGACCGGAGGGAGAGCAGGCGGGGCTGGAGGAGATCCGCGCCAACCTGGTGGAGCTGGGGATGCCGGAGCAGGTGGCCGATGACCTGTCGCCGGAGGATCTGTCCGCCATGGAAGGAGCCATTCAGGTGGAAGTTTTCCAAGATGAGATGTCCTTCCCGCTGGAAAACTGGGGGGAGATCTGTCTGGGCACCAACCTGGCCGTGAAACTGCCCGGCGGGCGGTGGAAAATCATCCACCACTTCCAGTGGCAGACCGGGCCCAGGTACCGCACCACCGAGTGTATCGCCGTCTCCGCCGCCGATCCCGGCGGCTACCACATGGAGGAGCTGCTGACAGGCCGGCTGCTCTATGACCGGGACGGAACCACCTATGTGGGGGACTACTACCGCCTGAGTCTGGAGAAAGACCGTCCCACCGCCCTCGCAGCGGCGGACAGACAACAGGGGGTGTGGCCCGTGGCGCTGTTTTCTCTCCCGCTGAGGGGGGAGAATTGCCGGGGCTATCTCATGTATGAAGTGGAGGCCCTGGTGGGGGATGGCTATATGTTGTACTCCTATATGAACTACACCCACCAAATCTCCTTGTGGAACTATCCCCTGGAAACGGCGCAGCAGCAAGGTGGCCAGGGAATCATGGGAGATGAGTCCAAATTCCAGATTTCTTCCAGTGCCCTTCAGTTTTTTCCCAATCGAACGAAGTAAAAGAAAAGGCGATCCGGCCTGTGCCGGATCGCCTTTTGCGTTTTTTTTGGAAGGATTACAGGATGTGGAAAGCCACCACCAGGCCGGAGAACACGATGGACACGGTGGACACCAGCTTGATGAGGATGTTCAGGGAGGGGCCGGAAGTGTCCTTGAAGGGGTCGCCCACGGTGTCGCCCACCACGGCGGCCTTGTGGCAGGGGGAACCCTTGCCGCCTCGATGTACTTTTTGGCATTGTCCCAGGCGCCGCCCGCGTTGGACATGAACACCGCCATGGCAAAGCCGGTGACCGACACGCCGCCCAGCAGGCCCACCACGCCCACGGGGCCCAGCAGCAGGCCGGTGAGGATGGGCACCACGATGGCCAGCAGGGCGGGGACCACCATCTCCTTCAAAGCGCCCTTGGTGCACAGGGCCACGCAGGAGGCGTAGTCGGGGTCGGTTTTGTGTTCCATGATGCCGGGAATTTCTTTGAACTGGCGGCGCACCTCCAC
>USCO01000136.1 GCA_900553135.1 uncultured Eubacteriales bacterium
TTGAAGCCGTCCAGGAACCACAGGTCCATCTTGGTGATGTGGTTGATCTTCTGGGGGGAGAAGCCGCGGCGCAGGGCCTCGGCCACCACGAACAGACGCTCGTCGGTGACCTGAACCAGCAGGTCCTCGATCTCGTCGGTGTACAGGTCCTTCAGCTTGTCCAGCTTCAGAGCACGGACGTTCAGCTCCAGAGAGCGGATGGCCTTCATCAGGGCGCCCTCGAAGGAGTTGGCAATGGCCATAACCTCGCCGGTGGCCTTCATCTGGGTGCCCAGAGTACGGCTGGCGGTGGTGAACTTATCGAAGGGCAGACGGGGGATCTTCAGCACACAGTAGTCCAGAGTGGGCTCGAAGCAGGCGGTGGTCTTGCCGGTCACCGCGTTGGGGATCTCGTCCAGGGTGTAGCCCAGAGCGATCTTGGCGGCCACCTTGGCGATGGGATAACCGGTGGCCTTGGAGGCCAGAGCGGAGGAACGGGACACACGGGGGTTGACCTCGATGACGGCGTACTCGTAGCTGTCGGGGTTCAGAGCGAACTGGCAGTTACAGCCGCCCTCGATCTCCAGCGCGGTGATGATGTCCAGAGCGGCGGTACGCAGCATCTGGTACTCCCGGTTAGCCAGAGTCTGGGTGGGAGCCACCACGATGGAGTCGCCGGTGTGCACGCCCACGGGGTCGATGTTCTCCATGGAGCAGACGGTGATGACGTTGCCCGCGGAGTCACGCATGACCTCGAACTCGATCTCCTTCCAGCCGGCGATGCAGCGCTCGATGAGCACCTGGCCCACACGGCTGAGGTTGATGCCGCGGTCGGAGATCTCCTCCAGGGAGACCCGGTCATAGGCGATGCCGCCGCCGGTGCCGCCCAGGGTGTAGGCGGGACGGACGATGACGGGATAGCCGATCTCCTCGGCGAAGGCCACGGCGTCCTCCACGCTCTCCACCACCTTGGAGGTGACGCAGGGCTGGTTGATGGACTCCATGCAGTCCTTGAAGCCCTGACGGTCCTCGGCCTTGCGGATGGAGTCGGGGCTGGTGCCCAGCAGCTTCACGCCGTACTTGGCCAGGGTGCCGTTCTCGTGGAGGGCCATGGCCAGGTTCAGGCCGGTCTGGCCGCCCAGAGTGGGCAGGATGGAGTCGGGACGCTCCTTCTCAATGACCTGGGTCACAGAGGGGATGTTCAGGGGCTCGATATACACATGGTCGGCAATGTCCTTGTCGGTCATGATGGTGGCGGGGTTGGAGTTGACCAGCACCACCTCAATGCCCTCTTCCTTCAGGGCACGGCAGGCCTGGGTGCCGGCGTAGTCGAACTCGGCGGCCTGGCCGATGACGATGGGGCCGGAGCCCAGCACCAGAACTTTCTTGATTTCAGGATTCTTAGGCATTACTTGTCACCTCCCATGGAAGCGATGAAACGATCGAACAGGTACTCGGTATCCTTGGGGCCGGGGCTGGCCTCAGGATGGAACTGGGTGGTAAAGCAGTTGGGGCGCTTGTAGCGCAGGCCCTCGCAGGTGCCGTCGTTGACGTTGATGTGGGACACCTCAGCCACGGCGGGGTCCACCGTGTCGGCCAGCACCACATAGCCGTGGTTCTGGCTGGTGATGAACACGCGGCCCTCTTCCAGGTCCTTGACGGGGTGGTTGCCGCCGCGGTGACCGTAGTCCAGGCGGCCGGTCTTGGCGCCGGTGGCCAGAGCCATGAGCTGGTGGCCCAGGCACACGGCGAACAGAGGCAGCTGGCTCTCGTAGAGCTTGCGGACCTCCTTGATGATCTCCACGTTGTCGGCGGGGTCGCCGGGGCCGTTGGAGAGCATCACGCCGTCAAAGTTACCGGAGAGCACAGTCTCGGCGGGGGTGGCGGCGGGGAACACGGTGACATGGCAGCCGCGGCGGCGCAGGCACTCCACCATGTTCTGCTTCACGCCGTAGTCCATCATGGCCACGCGGTACTTCTCCTCGCCGTAGGCGGGGCAGTCCTCGGGCTCCTTGCGGGAGACACGCTCCACGGTGCCCTCCACCCGGTAAGCCTTCAGCTTCTCCATGATCTCGGACACATTAAAATGCTCCGCACAGGTGATCATGCCGTTCATGCTGCCCTGGCTGCGGAGAATCTTGGTCAGGGCGCGGGTGTCGACGTCCTGGATGCCGGTAATATCATGCTTTTTCAGATAGTTGTCCAAAGTGTCCTCGCAGCGGAAATTGCTGCCCATCGGGGACAGGTGGCGTACCACAAAGGCCTCGGCCCAGGGGCGAGCAGACTCGTTGTCCTCACTGTTGACACCGTAGTTTCCGATCAAGGGATAGGACATCACGATGCCCTGGCCCGCGTAGGAGGGATCGGTCAGGATCTCCTGGTAGCCGGTCATAGAGGTGTTGAACACCATCTCACAGATCCGGTCGGAGGTACTGCCGATGCTGGTCCCGGAAAATACGCTTCCGTTGGCCAGGATCAAAGTAGCTTTCATCAATTTTCTCACACGTCCTTCCGTTCCAGTTCACTGTTTGCCGTATCGTATTTTGTTGATGCGCAAAGTGTTTCAAGATATTGTATCGAAAATTCATATCCAATGCAAGAGGTATCTCACCTTTTTTTCAAAACTTTCCTGATGGCATAGTTTTTTGCCCCCGGGGAAAGACTGATATGGAATGCAGGGCCTCAGAGAGGGGCCCGAGACGCGGGAAAGGAGGAGAAACGCCATGTTTACCGGACTCATCCGGGCGGCCCTCATGTACCTTTTGATCATCGTTGGCATCCGTCTCATGGGCAAGCGGCAGGTGGGGGAGCTGGAGCCCTCCGAGCTGGTGCTCTCCCTGATCATCGCCGACCTGGCCGCTGTGCCCATGCAGGACTTCGGCATCCCCCTGCTGGCGGGGGTGGTGCCCATTCTGGCCCTGCTGTCTCTGACCATGATCCTGTCGGTGCTCACCATGAAGAGCCGCAGCTTCCGGGCCCTCGTTTGCGGGCGGCCCAGCATCATCATCCGGCGGGGCAAGCTGGACCCGGGGGAGATGCGCCGCAACCGCCTGACGGTGGACGAGCTCATGGAGGAGCTGCGCTGTCAGGGATACGGCGACCCCTCCAAGGTGTGGTACGCCATTCTGGAGACCAACGGCCAGTTATCTATCCTCCCCAAGGCGGAGGAGAATCCGCCCACACTGGCCCAGCTGGGGCTGCGGGTCCCTGAGATGGGCATGCCTCTGGTGGTGGTCAGCGACGGCAAGGTGCTGGAGCAGAATCTGCGGGCCAGAGGGGTGGACCGGACCTGGCTGGAGCGCACCCTGAAGGAGCACGGGCTGAAACGGCCCCAGGACGTGCTGCTCATGACGGTGGACGAGCAGGGGCAGGCCTATGTGGCCCCCCGGGAGAAGGAGGGAGCGGGATGAAGCGGTTGTGGGCGGCGTCGGCCCTGTTGGCGGTGCTGCTGGGGGTGTCCCTGCTGAATGCCTGGTATTCCAAGGTATTTACCGAAAAGATGGCCCAGGAATTGGAGCAGGCCTGTCAGATGGCCCGTGACGACGACTGGGAGGGGGCCCGGCAGCTGACCTGGGCGGTATACCAGGACTGGCAGGGAAAGCATTTTTATCTCCACACCGTCATGCGCCACGGAGATACCGACCAGATTTTAAGGAGCTTTCAGGGGGTTCTGCAATATTTACAGCTGGAGGAAATGGACCAGTACGCCGCGGCCAACGCCGATCTGGCTTCCCAACTGCGGCTGCTGTCTGAGATGGAGCAGGCCTCGCTGGTGAATATATTATAAGGTAAGAGAAAGAAAAAGGGCCGCGGCTGGATCGCCGCGACCCTTTCATAACGTGCGCCCGGGCGGCTGCCCGGGCGCGGAATGGAGGTTGTGAAGTTGTGTCAGGCCTGGGGCTGGTTGGAAGAGCCGCCCTTGCGCTCCCGGCCGTGGTCGGGAATGGGGGTGGCGGGCACGTCAGGAATGGTACGGGGCTGCTTTTTCTCACGCTTGGACATGGTGTTTCCTCCTTTTATTGGCCGGAGGCCATGAGGTCTCCGGCATAGCGCTTTAAATCCTCCAGTGATTTGATCCCATTGGGCCGGATTCGCAGCTTGTCCTGCACCGGGAGGGGCAGGCCGTCAAAATACTGCTTGGCCTCGGGGACCCGCCGGAACAGCGCATACATATCCCGGTACTCCATAGGTCATCACCTCAAGACTCAGGATACCCAAAAAGAGGAAGTTTATACCCAAGAAAGAAAAGTTAATAGATGCCCTTGCCGTTGTTCCAGGTCCAGTTGCGCACCTCGGGCATGTCCTGGCCGTAGGTGGTGATGTACTGATGGTGCTCCACCAGCTTGTCCTGCATCTCCTGGATGAGGTAGGCGGTGGTGTTGCCCAGTTGGGGCAGGCGCATCACCGTGTCGATGACCAGGTCAAAGCGGTCGATGTCGTTTTGCACCCGCATATCGAAGGGGGTGGTGATGGTGCCCTCCTCCTTGTAGCCGCGGACGTGGAGGTTCTTGTTGTGGCGGCGGTAGGTGAGCTCGTGCACCAGAGTGGGATAGCCGTGGAAGGCGAAGATAATGGGCTTGTCCTTGGTGAACAGGGCGTCGTAGTCCTCGTCGGTGAGACCGTGGGGATGCTCCGTGTGGGGCTGCAGCTTCATGAGGTCCACCACGTTGACCACCCGGATCTTCAGCTGGGGCAGATAGTGGCGCAGAATGGTCACCGCCGCCAGAGTCTCCAAGGTGGGGGTGTCGCCGCAGCAGGCCATGACCACGTCGGGCTCCACGCCCCGGTCGTTGGAGGCCCACTGCCAGATGCCGATGCCCTGGGTGCAGTGCTTCACTGCCTGGTCCATGGTGAGCCACTGGGGCCGGGGGTGCTTGGAGGCCACGATGACGTTAATGTAGTTGCGGCTCTTCACGCAGTGGTCAAAGCAGCTGAGCAGGCAGTTGGCGTCGGGGGGCAGATAGAGCCGCACCACGTCGGCCTTCTTGTTGGCCACATGGTCCAAAAAGCCGGGGTCCTGGTGGGTGAAACCGTTGTGGTCCTGCTGCCACACGTTGGAGGAGAGGACGTAGTTCAAAGAGGCGATCTTCTGCCGCCAGGGCAGCTGGCGGCACACCTTCAGCCACTTGGCGTGCTGGGCCACCATGGAGTCCACGATGCGGATGAAAGCCTCGTAGCTGTTGAAGAAGCCGTGACGGCCGGTGAGCAGATAGCCCTCCAGCCAGCCCTGGCACATGTGCTCGGAGAGCATGCCGTTCATGATTCGCCCGGCCTGCTCGGGGGAGCCGTCCTGGGGGGAGAGGTGGCTGGAGCAGGTCTCGTCGGGGCCAAAGACCCGGAAGTTCCGGGATTTCAGGTTCAGCCGGGTGAGGTCCCGCACATAGCCCCCCAGCACCTGGATGTCCTGGGCCTCCACAGCGCCGGGCAGGGGAACTTCTACGGCGTACTCCCGGAAATCAGGGGTGCGCAGGTCCCGCAGCAGCAGACCGCCGTTGGCGTGGGGGTTGGCGCCCATGCGCCGCTCTCCCTTGGGGGCCAGCTCCTGAAGGGCGGGGATGAGGGCGCCGTCCTGGTCAAAGAGCTCCTCGGGGCGGTAGCTGCGCAGCCAGCGCTCCAGCTCCTCCAGGCGGCCGGGCTGGCCGTCGTGAACAGGAACGGGCACCTGGGGACTGCGCCAGCCGCCCTCGAACACGCTGCCCTCGGGGGCCTTGGGGCCGGTCCAGCCCTTGGGAGAGCGGAAGACGATCATGGGCCAGCGGGGGCGCTGGGCGTCGCCGCTGGTGCGGGCGTACTCCTGGATGCGCTGGATTTCCCGCACCGCCCAGTCCAGAGCGGCGGCCATTTTCTGGTGCATCTGGAAGGGGTCGTCCCCCTCCACAAAGCGGGGTTCCCAGCCGCAGCCCTTGAAGAACATCTCGGTCTCCTCGTGGGAGAGGCGG
>USCO01000137.1 GCA_900553135.1 uncultured Eubacteriales bacterium
CAGGAAGGGAGGGAACGACATGGATTCTGACAGCGGTCCTCAAAAATGGATACACGGTACAGTGCATGGAGTTCCGCTCCCTCTGGGCTGTACCCCCTTGAATCCCCGCAAGGAGGTAGAATGCAATGAACAAGAACAAAACCCGCCGTTCGGTCCGCCAGGCAGCCCAGCAGGCTGTCCTGCGGGACCGTCACACCCGCCGCATTCAGGATGCGGCTCTCACCCCGGTCAACGTCCTGCTCCAGGAGCTCCACGCCCCCCTGAGCGGCCTTGACCCGGAGGCCGTGGCCGCCAGCCGGGCCCAGTACGGCAGCAACAAAGTGACCCATGAGAAAAAGAAATCTCTGCCCAGACGGCTGGCGGGCGCATTTGTCAATCCCTTTACCGCCATTCTTCTCTGTCTGGCGTTGGTGTCCACCATGACGGACATGGTCTTCCCCAGCCTGTCCCTGTTTGGCAGCACGCCGGAGGATTTTGACTGCCTGACGGTCATCATCATCCTGACCATGGTCTTCATCTCGGGCACCCTGCGCTTTGTCCAGGAGTCCCGCAGCGGCAGCGCGGCGGAAAAGCTGCTGGCCATGATCACCACCACCTGTACCGTCACCCGCAAGGGCCAGGAAAAGGTGGAGATCCCCATGGACGAGCTGGTGGTGGGCGACATGGTCCACCTGTCCGCCGGGGACATGATCCCCGCCGACGTGCGCATTCTGGAGGCCAAGGACCTGTTTATCAGCCAGGCCAGTCTCACCGGCGAGAGCGAGCCGGTGGAAAAGCAGCCCCAGGTCAACCAGGAAAAAGAGAGCATCACCGATTACACCAACATCGCCTTTATGGGCAGCAGCGTGGTCTCGGGCAGCGCTTTGGCCGTGGCCATCTGTGTGGGAGACGACACCCTCTTCGGCTCCATGGCCTCCGCCGTGGCGGGAGAGGCCACCGAGACCAGCTTCACCAAGGGGGTCAACGCCGTCTCCTGGGTGCTCATCCGCTTTATGCTGGTGATGGTCCCCCTGGTTTTCTTCATCAACGGCATCACCAAGGGGGACTGGCTGGACGCCTTCCTCTTCGGCATCTCCATCGCCGTGGGTCTGACCCCGGAAATGCTGCCCATGATCGTCACCACCTGCCTGGCCAAGGGCGCGGTGTCCATGAGCAAAAAGCAGACTATCGTCAAAAACCTCAACTCCATCCAGAACTTTGGCGCCATCGACATTCTCTGCACCGACAAGACTGGCACCCTCACCCAGGATCAGGTGGTGCTGGAATACCACCTCAATGTGAGAGGGGAGGACGACACCCGGGTGCTGCGCCACGCCTACCTCAACAGCTACTTCCAGACCGGGTACAAAAATCTCATGGACCTGGCCATCATCCGCAAGACGGAGGAGGCCGAGGCGGAGGACCCCCGGCTGGTGGACCTGTCGGAGCACTATGTGAAGGTGGACGAAATTCCCTTTGACTTTGCCCGGCGGCGGCTGAGCACCGTGGTACAGGACCAGGCCGGAAAGACCCAGATGGTGACCAAGGGGGCTGTGGAGGAGATGCTCTCCATCTGTTCCTTTGCCGAGATCGACGGGGTGGTCCAGCCCCTGACCGAGCCGGTGCGCCGCCAGATCCTCGAAACGGTGGACGGTCTCAACGACAAGGGCTTCCGCGTGCTGGTCATCGCCCAGAAGAGCAACCCCTCCCCCGTGGGCGCCTTCGGGGTGAAGGACGAGCGGGACATGGTGCTCCTTGGCTACCTGGCCTTCCTGGACCCGCCCAAGGAGTCCACCGCCGACGCCATCCGGGCTCTGAAGCGCCACGGCGTGACCACCAAAATTCTCACCGGCGACAACGATAAGGTGACCCGCACCATCTGCAAGCAGGTGGGGCTGACGGTACGCAATATGCTCCTGGGCTCCGACCTGGACGCCATGAGCGACGAGGAGCTGGCCCGGGCGGCCCAGTCCACCGATGTGTTTGCCAAGCTCACCCCCGACCAGAAGGCCCGGGTGGTCTCGGTGCTGCGGGAGAGCGGCCACACCGTGGGCTTTATGGGAGACGGCATCAACGACGCCGCCGCCATGAAGGCCGCCGACATCGGCATCTCGGTGGACACCGCGGTGGATGTGGCCAAGGAGTCGGCGGACATCATCCTGCTGGAGAAGGACCTGATGGTGCTGGAGCAGGGCACCATCGAAGGCCGCAAGACCTACGCCAATATGATCAAGTACATCAAGATGACCGCCTCCTCCAACTTCGGCAACATGTTCTCGGTGCTGGCGGCCTCCGCCCTGCTGCCCTTCCTGCCCATGATGAGCGTGCACCTCATCTTCCTCAACCTGATTTACGACCTGTCCTGCACCGCCATTCCCTGGGACAATGTGGACGAGGAGTTTATCTCCAAGCCCCGGAAGTGGGACGCCTCCAGCGTGGGCAACTTCATGCTCTGGCTGGGCCCCACCAGCTCCATTTTCGACTTCACCACCTATCTTTTCATGTACTTTGTCTTCTGCCCCATGTTCATCTCCGGCGGCGTACTCTTCCACGACCTGGCCGCCCACTTCAGCGGCGCGGAGCTGCTCCTGGTGCAGGCCAAGTACATCGGTCTCTTCCAGGCGGGCTGGTTTGTGGAGTCCATGTGGAGCCAGACCCTGGTCATCCACATGATCCGCACTCCCAAGCTGCCCTTCCTCCAGAGCCGGGCCTCCGCTCCCCTGACCCTGCTCACCCTCACCGGCATTGCGGTGCTCACCGTGATCCCCTTCACCCCTCTGGGCGCGGTACTTGGCTTTGTGGCCCTGCCCGCGGCCTACTTTGCCTACCTCATCCCCTGCATCCTGCTCTACATGGTGCTGGCAACCAGCCTGAAAAAGGCCTACGTACGCCACTGCGGCGAATTACTTTGACGATAGGAGGAATGTTGTATGTGGTCCAAACTGTGGATGGATTTGTTTGGTGTGACCTCCTTTTTGGGCATCGACATGGGGTTCTGGGTGGCTTTGTCCGCCGTGCTGCTCCTTGTCATCGGCATGAATGTGGTATTCTGGAGTATGCCCCCAAAAGAGAAGGAGGAGAACCCCACCCCGTAAAAATTCCTGTACCCCGTACCGCACAAAAGAAAGAGCAGGCCCCGTTTGGGGGTCTGCTCTTTCCTGCATCCTCCTGAAAATCCCAAAAGGGCTTTCGTGGCATTTCCCCCGCCGCTATGCTATAATTTGGGTACTCAGTGAGAGAGGAGGCGCGCACCATGGCCATAGAGAACGGCGAGTGGATCATGCGGGGAATGGATTGGGACGATCCCTGCCGCATCCGCAGCTGGCAGGAGCTCATCCACTGGATCGACGAAATTGGATTCCTGCCCCTTTTCAAAAACGAGATCGACGGTTTCTCTGCCGAGGAGCACACCTCCGACCTCTATTGGTGGTCCGGCGACCCAGAGCAGGACCCCTGGGAGTGGCGGCAGCTGATCGCCCGCAGCGGCCAGGTGGCCTACGGCAAGTTTTTCGGCCGGAAAGCCGGGTTTATCTCCAAAGCCTGGTTCCCCCACTTTGCCAACTGGCGGCGGGACGGCTATGACTTTGACAGCCGCTGGGACGAGGGTCTGGTCAGCCTGCGCCAGAAGCACATCATGGACCAGTTTGCCCAACAGGATGAGCTGTACTCCTTCGAGCTCAAACGCCTGGCCGGATTCGGCAAAGAGGGCGAAAAGAACTTTGAGGGCACGGTGACCGACCTGCAGATGGGCGGGTATCTGCTGATCCGGGATTTTCGGCAGCGGCTCAACAAGCGGGGCCAGCCCTACGGGTGGCCCATCTCCGTCTATGCCACGCCGGAGGCCCTTTGGGGCTATGACCACGTCACCTCCGCCTATTCCCTGGAGCCTGCCCGCTCCAAAGAGCTGGTCTATGAGCAGGTGCGCAAGCATTTCCCGGCGGCTGCGCAGGCAACACTCCAGGCTGTACTGGGCTGGGACTGATGAAAGGAGTCTCTTATGCGCATTCTTATGCTGGGCAACAGCTTCACTTCCACCAACCACCTCCCCCAGGTCCTGGCCCAGCTCACCGGCGCGGAGGTAGTCCATCACACCCGGGGCGGGGCGCGGCTGTCGGAACAGCTCAACCCCAAAACCAAGCTGGGCGCCCGGACCCAGGCGGCACTTACCGAGGAGCACTGGGACTACGTGATTCTTCAGGAGATGAGCCACGGCCCTGTCAGCGCGCCAAACAGCTTCTTCTCCAGCGTGGCACAGCTGTGCAGCCAGATTCACGAAAACGGGGCTGTTCCCATTCTCTACGCCACCTGGGCTTATGAGAAGGGCGGGGCCAAGCTGGCCGCCAAGGGCTGGGACTATGACGAGATGGCCCATCAGCTGTCTGACGCCTACCGCAAAGCGGCGCTGGAACACCACGCGCTCATTGCCGACGTGGGACAGCGCTTTTACCAGCTGTCCCCCACGGAACACCTCTACGCCGCCGACGGCGTTCACCCCAATGAACTGGGAACCCGCATCGCCGCACAGGCCATTGCGGCTGTCATTTCACAACACAAGGAGACCCAACCATGATTCGAGAAATCTGCAAAGACGAGGCCTTTCTGGCTCAAAAGGCGGAACCCGCCACCCCCGAGGACCTTCCCGTCGCCGCCGACCTGCTGGAGACCCTGGAGCACCACAAGCGTGGTTGCGTGGGCATGGCGGCCAACATGATCGGCGTGAACAAGCGCATCATCGCCTTTGACAACGAGGGCAGCTACATGGTCATGTTCAACCCGGAAATCGTGAAGCAGTCCGGCCCCTACGACGCGGAGGAGGGCTGTCTCTCCCTCACCGGCACCCGCCCGGCCAAGCGGTGGAAGTCCATCAAGGTACGCTGGCAGAACGAAAAATTCCAGGAGCGGCTGAAAACCTTCACCGGCTGGACCGCCCAGATCATCCAGCACGAGATCGACCACTGCGAGGGGATCATCATATGAAAAAATGCAAGATCACCGTCATGCGCATCACCCAGTACCCGGACCTGATGGCCCAGTACGAAAACCCCATCGCCCACGCCTGCGACATGGTTGAGGGCCAGGTTTTCCTGGCCAACGGCTGGGAAAAGCCGGAGGGATTCTGCCAGAGCGCCTGGGACACCCTCTCCCCCTTCGTGCTGGCTCTGAGCCACGGAGCCGAGAACTTCTATGACGGCTGGATGAAAAATCCCAAATCCGCTATGCTCTCCTGCAACGACGGCTTCCGTCCGGTGAGCTTTCTGGTAGAAACCCTGGACGAAGATGCAGACTGAGGGGGAAGGACCATGTTCAAAGACAAAGTTGCCGTCATCACCGGCGGCGCCAAGGGCATCGGCAAGGCCATTGCCCAAGAATTTCGCAGAGAAGGAGCCCATGTGTGCATCATCGACCTGCTCCCCAACGACTACTATGTAGGGGACCTGGGGGATCAGGCGGTTTTGGAGGATTTTGCCCGCAAGGTGATCGCCGACTACGGCCATGTGGACTATCTGGTCAACAACGCCCTGCCCCTGATGAAGGGCATCGACCAGTGCTCCTATGAGGAGTTCAACTACGCCCTGCGTGTGGGCGTCACCGCCCCTTTCTATCTCTCCAAGCTGTTTGCCCCCCATTTTGCCCCCGGCGGAGCCATTGTGAACATCTCCTCCTCCCGGGACCGCATGAGCCAGCCCCAGACCGAGAGCTACACGGCGGCCAAGGGCGGGATCGCCGCCCTGACCCACGCTTTGGCAGTAAGTCTCAGCGGCAAGGTGCGGGTCAACTCCGTCTCCCCCGGCTGGATCGACACGGACTACACCGTGTATCAGGGCCCCGACGCCGTCCAGCACCCCGCCGGGCGGGTGGGCAATCCCATGGACATCGCCCACATGGTGCTCTACCTCTG
>USCO01000138.1 GCA_900553135.1 uncultured Eubacteriales bacterium
CCCGCCACATCTCAGACAGGCCGCTGGTGTCTCCCGACACCAGCACCAGCCCCTGGGTCACGGTGACATTGCCCACCTTGGCGGTGAAGGGCAGTCCGGCGATGTAGCGGCCGGAGTCGTACAGGCCGTTGAGGGTGGTGATCCCCGTGTAGCCCCCCTGGTCCAGGATCTGGTTCACCAGGGACAAGGGCAGGCGCTTGGTATAGAAGGACTCCTGGGAGGCGTAGAGGATCTCCCCGGAGGTGTCGGCCACGATGATGTCGGCGTCGGACATGGCGGTGATGGTCTGGACGTTGGCCCGGTAGACCTCTTCCCCGGCCTGCTCCAGGATGGTGCCCTGGTTTTTCAGGTAAAAGTAGTACTCCGAGGAAAAGTATTCCGAAGTAAAGGACGCAATATACCCCGCGTTGCGCTCCAGCCGGTCCCGGGTCTCGGAGATGATGTACCGGTAGGACAGGAGCATAAAGGCGGTGGACAGCAGGGTAAAGGACAGGGCCACGATCCCCACCATCATAATGAGCTGGCGCTTATAAAGACTCTTCAAGGGAATCCCTCCCGGTCAGCTTTTATTGGGGGCTACCTCAAACTTGTAGCCCACACCCCACACCGTTTTCAGCCGCCACTGGTCGCTGACGCCCTCCAGCTTCTCCCGCAGGCGCTTGATGTGCACGTCCACGGTGCGGCTGTCGCCGAAGTAGTCAAAGCCCCACACCTCGTCCAGCAGCTGGTTGCGGGTGAACACCCGGTTGGGGGCGGCGGCCAGGTGGTAGAGAAGCTCCAGCTCCTTGGGGGGCGTATCCACCCGCTTGCCGTCTACCAGCAGCTCGTAGGAGTCCAGGTTGATGACCAGCTTGTCAAAGGACAGGCGCTTATCCTGCTGCTCCTCCTCCTGGCCGGTGCGGCGCATCACCGCGTGGATGCGGGCCAGCACCTCCTTCATCTCAAAGGGCTTTACGATGTAATCGTCGGCGCCGCTCTCCAGACCGGTGACCTTGTCCTCGGTCTCACCCTTGGCGGTGAGCATGATGACCGGGACGGCGCTCTCCTCCCGGATCTTCTTCAGCACCGTCCAGCCGTCCATAATGGGCAGCATGATATCCAGCAGCACCAGGGCGGGCTGGAAGGAGCGGAAATACTCCACACCCTTGCCTCCGTCCTTGGCGACCTTGGTCTCGAACCCCTCTTTCTCCAGATAGAGGTGGAGCAGTTCTGCGATGTTGCTGTCGTCCTCGACGATCAAAACCTTCTGGGACATTGACAACTCCTCCTTAGGTGATCCATTCTCGTCATATTTCTTTTATTATACTAGAATTGTGCCTCTCTGGGGTGAATAATTTGTAAATTACCCCTCTGCCCGGCTGACAAAGGAGTGGTCCACCTCGATGACGGCGGAGTACTTGGGGGAGAGGGCCTCCACCTTTTTGCCCAGCTCGGACACCACCTGGCTGTCGGTGAGACGGAAGCCATAGGGCACCATCACGTCAAAGAGCACGTTGGTGTGCATAGGCCCGGCGGTGATGCGCAGGTCGTGGATGGTGAGCACCGGGTCCAGCTCCCGGGCCAGGGCGGCCACCTGCTCCCGCAGGGCGGTGGTGCGCTCGTCGTTGACCACGGGGTCCATGTGGATGACGGTGTCGATGTGGTGCTTCTCCTTTAATTCCCGCTCGATGTGGTCGATGATGTCGTGCATCTCCAGCAGGTCGCTGTCGGCGGGGACCTCGGCGTGGAAGGACATCATGGCCCGTCCGGGGCCGTAGTCGTGGTAGATGAGGTCGTGGATGCCCAGAATATTGTCATGGGACAGGACCAGCTGGTCGATGTCCTGGGCCAGTTCGGGGTCCATGGGCCGGCCCAGCAGGGGGTCCAGGGTGTCCCGGGCGGCCTCCCAGCCCGTTTTCAGAATAAAGACGGCCACAATAAGTCCGGCCAGACCGTCGATCTTCAGATCCCAGATGTGGCCCGCCAGGGTGGCCAGCAGCACCGCACCCGTGGCCACCGAGTCGGACAGGGAGTCGGCGGCGGTGGCCAGCATGGTCTGGGAGCCGATACGGCGGCCCAGGGTGCTGTTAAAGAAGTACATCCACACCTTTACCAGGACGGAGACGGCCAGAATCCCCACGGCGACCCAGCTGAAATCCAGGCTCTCAGGGGAAAAGAGCTTTTCCACCGAGCTCTTGCCCAGCTCAAAGCCCATGAGCAGAATGGCCATGGACACCACCAGGCCCGCCAGGTACTCCATACGTCCGTGGCCGAAGGGGTGCTCCTCGTCCGCCTGCTGCCCCGCCAGGCGAAAGCCCACCAGGGTGATGACCGACGAGGCCGCGTCGGACAGATTGTTCAGGGCGTCACCCACAATGGCCACCGAACCGGTGATGGTACCCGCCAGCAGTTTTCCCAGGCACAGCAGGGCGTTGAGGGCAATACCCACCGCTCCGGCCCGCATTCCGCACAGCTGCCGGGTCTCGGGGGCGGACACGTCCCGCCCCGCCAGCCAGCGGTTGATCACAAACTTGATCAAGTTTCATTCCTCCTTGCCCGCGCAGAATACACGCGGGGTATAACACCATATTATGGCACGGGTGTCCGGGCGCGTCAAGGCCGCCCGCCGGGTGGGCGTTAACATAAAGAAATTATTAATTTTGTTTTAAGATTCCTTTCTTTCCTCCCGATGGGCCCTTTTTCCGCCGAAAAAAATTCCGATTTTTCTCTACTGTTTACAGATTGTTCATATTGCCGTCATTGTTTTGCCTTATTTATCCGTTACTATATGAGCGTACCCAGTAATCACAATATATCTCCCATTTCTCCCTCTCCTTTACAACACACACAGGCAGAAGGCCCCGGTCACAGACCGGGGCCTTCTGTCGTATTGCGTTACTCTTTCTCAAAGCGGTACCCCACGCCCCGCAGGGTGACGATACGGTCACTGTAGGGGGTGATGGCGTGGCGCACCTGCTTGATGTGGGTGTCCAGGGTGCGGGTATCCTCGGGCAGCTCCCCGCCCCACACGGTGTCCAGCAGCTTTTTCCGGGAGAACACCACGTCGGGGTGTCCGGCCAGCAGGGTGAGCAGGTCAAACTCCTTGGGGGTCAGGCTCACCGCCGCCCCGTCCACCGTCAGCCGACGGGCGGTGAGGTCGATGCGGATGCCCTGCCGCTCGATACACTGGGCGTTTTGCAGGGCCTCCAGCTGGCCCCCCCGCTTCAAAATGGCCGAGATGCGCAGCATCAGCTCCCGGGGGGAAAAGGGCTTGGCCATATAGTCGTCCGCCCCCAGCTCCAGGCCGTGGATGCGGTCCTGCTCGCTGTTGCGCTCCGACAGCACCAGGATGGGCACCTGGGAAAAGCTGCGGATGGCCTGGCAGACAGAGAAACCATCCATCTTGGGCAGCAGGATGGCAAGAATCACAAAATCAAAGGCGTTCTGGCGGCACAGGGACACCGCGGTGTCTCCGTCACCCGCCTCCGCCACCTCATATCCCTCCAGACGGGCGTACTTGCCAACCTGGCTGCGTACCGCCCTGTCGTTGTCTACAATGAGGATCCGTTTCATTGCAAACCTCCTCTCTCTCAAAACGGGGCTCCCCGCCCGGTCCCGTTACGGATCAGGGGACGTGGGGGGCGGATAGAGGGCCGCTACCTGGGCCAGCTTCTGCCGGTATGCCTCCACCGCCTGGGGAGGGGCCACCACCGTCACGCCGGTCTCCAGTCCGAACAGCCAGCCGAAAAACTGGGGGCTGAGCACCAACGGCACCGAAACGGTAAAATGCTCCGGCCCGTCGGGCACCAGGATCACATCCTGCCCGAACCGGTCCCAGATCACTCCGGCCATGGAGCTGTGGCCCCGCAGGGTCACCGTCATCTCCTGTCCGCTGTACATGCCGAAGTGCTTTTGGGCGTAGGCGGCCAAGTCAAAGCCGGGATACTCCCGCCCGCCCTGTCGGGGCTGGTTCGTCTGGAGGATCTCTGCCATCTTGTCCACCCGGTAGTGGCGCATCTGGCCGCTCTCCCCGTCGAAGGCGACCAGATAATAGTTCTCATTATTCCAAATCAATCCATAGGGGGATACCGTGTACCGCCCTCCATCCCGGCGGTACACTTTTTTGCGGTGCATGTCGTAGTCGAAGTAGCGGAAGGTAATGACATGGCCGGCGGCGATGGCGGAGTGGAGCTGATCCACATTAAAATAGATCCTCTCGTTCATCACCTTGACCCGGCCGCTGACATAGACCTGCCGCTGGAGCTGGCGGGCCTGGTACACACTGGCCAGTCCCTCCAGCTTTCGGATCAGCGCGTCGCTTTTCTTCCGGGTGAGGAAGCGGCTGGACTGCACCGCGTCCACCAGCAGCTTCAGCTCGGGCAGCTCAAAGTCCCGCTGGCCCATGAACCACCCGGGGGATTTGCCCTTCCGGTGCTGGATGTCCACCCCGAAGCGCTCCAGGGCGGCCAGATCGTCATAAAGGCTTTTGCGCTCGGCCTGAATGTCCCAGCGGCCCAGGGCCTGAATCAGTTGGGCCACCGTCATGGGGTGCTCCTCATCGGTCTCGTGGGCCAGGATCTGGTACAGGCAGAACAGCTTCAGCTTTTGATTGGGGTGCTTTGCCACGGGTCCACCTCCCCTTCAGCGGGTCACTTCCAGGTCTCCCAAACCTGGGGACAAAAGCCCACCGTGGCCTGGCGGCCATTGCGGACAATGGGGGTGCGCAGCAGGGCCGGGTCCTCAAACAGCTTTTCCAGCTTGTCCTCCTCCCGGGCCAGATAGTCCAGCAGGGCCGCCTGGGGATGCTTGGGGTTTACCATCTCCTTCACCCCAACCGCCCGGGCCACCGACGTCAGTTCCCCCCGGCTCATGCCGAAGCGCCGCACGTCCACGTCCTGCACGGGGATGCGCCGCTCCTTGAACCAGCGCTGGGCCTTTTTGGTGTCAAAGCACTTGGACGCGCCAAAAATCTGAATATTCATGCAGTGATTTCACTCGGTCCGCAGCTGGGAAAGGCCGCCGTTCCTGCCTTCTCCATGGTGACCCCCTCCTTCCTTATCTTTGCATATTTACAGGAAAAGTATACCATATTTCGCACATACGGACAAGAGGGTGCCAAAAGAATCCCCAAAGATTCCCAAAAAATGGTGAACTCCACAAACTTTTTTCCCTTCTTGCCTTGGTGGTATACATTCCCGGCAAGTTGTGATATACTATGCCTGATTGGATGGCAGGCGTTTTCTTGAGAAAAGGCCTGGACGGAGAGACACACCGCGGTTTTGGGCCGGAGCCTGGGCTCACCCGCCGCGTTTTGCCCCCCAACGGGGCAGAAACAAAACGACAAACCAAACAGGACGCCATAGGCGAAACCCCTCCCTGTTCCTCCGGCGAGGCAGGGCCGAGATCAGGCGGGGTCTTCGTCTGTTTTCTGCGCCCGATGACGGGTCCCGGCGTCCGGCATGGTTTTCATAAACCTGTTAGGATTACCAGTAAAGGAGTTATTATGGCTGAAAAACTGAAAATTATTGCGCTGGGCGGTCTCAACGAGATCGGCAAGAACCTCACCGTGTACGAGTATGGCAACGACATCGTGGTGGTGGACTGCGGCATGGGCTTCCCCGATGACGACATGTACGGCATCGACGTGGTCATCCCCGACGTGAGCTACCTCATCAAGAACCAGCAGAAGATCCGGGGCATCTTCATCACCCACGGACACGAGGACCACATCGGGGCCCTGCCCTATGTGCTGCGCTCGGTGAACGCCCCCATCTACGCCACCCGCATGAGCGCGGGGCTCATCAAGCTGAAGCTGGAGGAGCACCGCCTGCTGAACAAGACCAAGCTCATCACCTGCG
>USCO01000139.1 GCA_900553135.1 uncultured Eubacteriales bacterium
TAACCTATAAAACAGGATATTTCCCTGGAAATTTCTTTGCCGGGCGGGAACTTCTGTCTTTGCCCAACGTCAAAGAAATGAATACCATATTTGGGTGAGGATGTACATACATGATACGGTTCATTGACGCTTATAAAGAATACGACAACGGAACCAAGGCTTTGAAGGGGATCAACATGCGCATTGACGACGGTGAGTTCGTCTTTCTGGTGGGCCCCTCCGGTTCCGGAAAATCCACCATCATCAAGCTGATCACCGGTGAGATCGCCCTGACTCAGGGCAAGCTCATGGTCAACGGATATAGTCTCAACAACATCAGCCCCCGCCAGGTGCCGCTGATGCGCCGGACCCTGGGCATTATTTTCCAGGATTTCCGTCTCATCGACAAGAAAACGGTGTACGAAAACCTGTCCTTTGCCATGCGGGCCATCGGGGCCTCCAACCGGGACCTGAAGCGGCGCATCCCCTATGTGCTGCAGCTGGTAGGCCTGGAGAAGAAGGCCGACCGCTATCCCGGCCAGCTCTCCGGCGGCGAGCAGCAGCGTGTGGCCATTGCCCGTGCTCTGGTGAACAACCCCAACATGATCATCGCCGACGAGCCCACGGGCAACCTGGACCCCAAGCGTTCTCTGGAGATCATGATGCTGCTGGAGCGCATCAACGAGCTGGGCACCACGGTGCTGGTGGTCACCCACGAGAAAAATCTGGTCAACCGCTTTGCCAAGCGGGTGGTGGCCATTGAGGACGGACGTATCATCAACGACGAGACAGGCGGGTATTACAATGGCGAGAAAATTTGACGTAGGATATTATTGCAGCGAGGGCTTTCATTCCATTTTTACCCACGGGTTTATGTCCTTCGCGGCTGTTTGTATGATCGTGTGCTGTCTGCTCATCATGGGCTCTTTCTCCCTGGTGGCAGTGAATTTGGACAACATGCTGGGCGACCTGGAGGCGGAAAACGAGTTTCTGGCCTACATCGACGACAGCTACACCGAGGATGAGGCCCGTGCCCTCCAGCCCCAGATCGAGGCGGTGCCCAACGTGTCTGAGGTGACCTTCGTCACCCGGGCCGAGGCGCTGGACGACTTCCGGGCCGGCCGGGAGAGCAACGAGCTTTTGAACGACCTGCCCGACGAGGTGCTGCGGGACCGCTTCCGCATCCATGTGGAGGACATCGAGCAGCTCTCCACTACGGTGGACCAGGTGGAGCAGATCACCGGCGTGGCCGACGTGTCGGTGGCTCTGGAGATTGCCCAGGGCTTTGTCATGGTGCGCAACATCGCCACCGGCGTGGCCGTGGTGCTGGTGGGCATCCTGGCGGTGGTCTCGCTGTTCATCATCGCCAACACCATCAAGCTGGCCACCTTCTACCGCCGGGAGGAGATCGCCATTATGAAGATGTGCGGCGCTACCAACGCCTTTATCCGCTGGCCCTTCGTGGTGGAAGGCATGATCCTGGGCCTGACCGGTGCCGTGGTGGCCTTCTTCCTCCAGTGGGGCGTGTATGAGCTGGTGGCCCGGGCGGTCATCCAGTCCAACGGCCTGTCCCTGCTGACCATTCTGCCCTTTACCTCGCTGATTGTGGACATCCTGCCCGTATTCTGCGGTGCGGGCCTGCTCATCGGCGTGGTGGGCTCGGTACTGGCCATTCGCAAGTTCCTGCAAGTTTGACCCAAGAGAAAGGAGCGGTGTCATGAACCCGAAGAAGCAGAAGATGATGATGAGTATTATGGCAGGCATCATGGTGGTGCTTATGCTTTTGCCCATTCTGGCCAACATTTTTGTGCACTGATCCGGGAGGCCAGGTCATGAAACAGAAAAAGAAGACCCTTTGGAAGCGTATTTTTGCCGTGGTGCTGGCGGCGGCCCTGGTGCTGCCCCTGGCCCCGGACAGCCTGATCGTGCCGGTTTCCGCCGTGACCCAGGCGGAGATCGACAAGCTGAAGGATAACGCCAACGATCTGAAAAACCAGCAGAAGGAGCTGCAGAACCAGCTGAAGAGCATCCAGGCGGACAAGAGCAAGGCCCTGGAGCAGAAGTCCCTGCTGGAGCAGCAGATCAACGCCACCCAGGCGGAAATCGACAACATCAGCAGCCAGATCCAGAAGTACGACGAGCTCATCTCCCAGAAGCAGACCGAGCTGGCTCAGGCGGAAGAGGAGGAGAAGGCCCAGTACGAGCTGTTCTGCAAGCGGGTGCGGGCCATGGAGGAGCAGGGCGAGGTGTCCTACTGGTCCATTCTGTTCTCCTCCAGCGACTTTGCCGACCTGCTGGACAACGCTATGATGGTGGACGAGATCATGGCCTATGACAACCAGGTCATGGACCAGCTCATCGCCATTCGGGAGCAGATCGCCCAGGATAAGGCGGATCTGGAGACCGCCCGTCAGGAGCAGCAGTCGGCCAAGGAGGAGCAGGAGGCGGCCAAGGCCAACCTGAAGTCCCAGGAGGCCGAGGTAGACGCCCTTATCTCCCAGATCAGCAGCCAGGAGGACCAGGTAGAGAAGGCCCACGCCCAGCTGCAGGCCGCCGCCGCCGCGGTGGACAAGGAGATCGCCGCCGCCGAGAAGGAGCTGGCCGCCCAGATCTCCAACGTGGTCAGCGAGTCGGGCTTTATGTGGCCCCTGTCCGGGTATAACACCCTGTCCTCGCTCTTTGGCAGCCGTGTCCACCCCGTCACCGGAAAGGCCAATAACCACACCGGCATCGACATTCCCGCCCCCTCCGGCACGCCCATCAAGGCGGCCAAGAGCGGTGTGGTGACCACCTCTACTTACAACAGCTCTTACGGCAACTACGTGGTGGTCAGCCACAGCGACGGCACCTCCACTCTGTACGCCCACATGGTCCGCCGCGGCGTGTCCAAGGGCCAGACCGTGTCCCAGGGCCAGACCATCGGCTACGTGGGTACCACCGGCTCTTCCACCGGCAACCACCTGCACTTTGAGGTGCGGGTCAACGGCGTGCGGAAAGACCCCGTCTCCTTCTTCCCGGATATGACCCTGTACGCCACCTCCGGCGGCGTGAAAAAATTGCTCAGCCACTAAAAAATTCCCCTCTTGCCGCATAGAATGGCGGCAAGGGGGGATTCTTTTGCTGTCTCGACTGGTATACGACGGGGAAGGGCGGGGCCGTCCACAGCGGGAGGAGCGGTACGGTTTGCCGTTGCTCCAGGCGCGGGTGCCCCAGACGGGCTGGCATGCCGGAGGGAGCCTGCGCCGGGCCGCCCGGGGCTTTCGCCGGGCGGGGGGAGGCAGGGTGCTGGTCCCGGAAGGGTTTTCAGCATGGCCCCTGCTGGAGCGGTACGGCCTGCGGCGGGTGGACCCGGTGCCGTTCCTTCGGGCCCACGCCGCGCCTTTAACCCTGGCCCTGCTGGCGCGCATGGGGGTGCCGCCCCAGCAGGCCTGCGTGGCCCTGCGGGGCAGGGAGGTGGACCGGAGCATGGTGCAGGCCGCCCAGATTCTGTGTCCCCAGGTGCGGGAGATCGCCGTCTCCGCCCCCGGGGGAGGGGAGCGGCTGGCCCGGTGGCTGCGGGAGGAATACGGCCTGCCTGTGCGGCCCGACGGGGAGGACGTGGACGCTGTGGTGCGCTTTCATCCCGGCGCGGAGGAGGGGGGAAAAGGAACCCTTTCCCTCTTTGGCCCGCAGCCCGATTTGGCGGGGATTGAGGTCAGTGCGCCCACCCTGGAGGAGGGGGACCGGAGGGACCTGGGACTGCTGTGTGCCCTGTGGGAGACGGAAAAACTTGGAAAGCGGCCGTTAGAATTTACTTGACAGGGGCTTTCAAAGTTACTATAATAACACACACTGTATCCTTATGCCCATTTCTATATTATAAATGTATATCACGGCAACGGAGCCAGGCTCCGACCGCAGCGAAAGGTGTGCGAAGTATCATGGCGAAAGAATATAAACTGACTCCCCAGCGCCTGAAGGAGCTTCAGGAGGAGCTGAACTACCTGAAAACGGTTCGTGAGAAGGAAGTGGCCGAGCTCATCAAAGAGGCCCGTTCCTTCGGCGACCTGAGCGAGAACAGCGAGTACGACGAGGCTAAGACCGAGCAGGGCAAGCTCTACTCCCGCATTGCCGAGGTGGAGAACATCCTGTCCAACTGCCTGGTCATCCAGGAGAACGAGGATGACGGCGCCGCCTATGTGCGCATCGGCTCCACCGTCACCGTGCTGGACAAGGAGTTCAACGAGACCGAGGTCTACAAGATCGTGGGCTCTCAGGAGGCCGACCCCATGAACGGCGTCATCTCCGAGGACTCTCCCTTCGGCCGTGCTCTGCTGGGCAAGAACGTGGGAGACGACGTGGTAGTGGACGCCCCCGCCGGCAGCGTGGAGTACAAGCTGCTGAAGGTGGAGCGGTAACAAACATTTTACCGGCCAGCCCGGAGAAAGATAGGAGTGGTCACAATGGCCGAAAAGAAGAACAACGCCGCCCCTCAGGGGGAGGAGAACCTGTCCCAGCTGCTTCAGATCCGCCGGGACAAGCTCAAGCAGCTCCAGGAGAGCGGCAACGATCCCTTCCAGATCACCAAGTATGAGGTGGACAACGATTCCGCCAACATCAAGGAGAACTTCGACGCCCTGGAGGGCCAGAAGGTCTCCCTGGCCGGCCGTCTCATGTCCAAGCGCGGCATGGGCAAGGTGTCCTTCTGCGACCTGCAGGACAAGTCCGGCCGCATCCAGCTCTATGCCCGCAAGGACGAGATGGATGAGGAGGAGTACAACCGCTTTAAGAAGTACGACATCGGCGACATCGTGGGCGTCAAGGGCGAGGTGTTCCGCACCCAGCGCGGCGAGATGTCCGTGCGGGTGGACAAGGTGACTCTGCTGAGCAAGTCCCTGCTGCCCCTGCCCGAGAAGTTCCACGGCCTGACCAACACCGAGCTTCGGTACCGTCAGCGCTATGTGGACCTCATCGTCAACCCCGAGGTGAAGCGCAACTTCATCATCCGCTCCCAGTTCATCAAGCACGTGCGTGACTTCATGGACGCCCGGGGCTTTATGGAGGTTGAGACCCCCGTCCTCAACACCATTTCCGGCGGCGCCACCGCCCGGCCCTTTATCACCCACCACAATACCCTGGACATCGACATGTACATGCGCATCGCCACCGAGCTGCCCCTGAAGCGGCTCATCGTGGGCGGCATGGACCGGGTGTATGAGATCGGCCGTATCTTCCGCAACGAGGGCATGGACCCCAAGCATAACCCCGAGTTCACCACCATCGAGCTCTACCAGGCCTATGCCGACTTCAACGACATGATGGACCTGTTCGAGGACCTGCTGTCCTCCGCCGCTCAGAAGATCCTGGGTACCTACCAGGTGGAGTGGCAGGGCGAGAAGATCGACCTGACTCCCGGCTGGCCCCGCATGCCCATGCACGAGGCCGTAAAGAAGTACTGCGGCATCGACTTTATGGCCATCACTTCCGACGAGGAGGCCGTGGCCGCCGCCAAGTCCATCGGCGTGGAACTGCCTGAGACCGCCGACAAGACCTGGGGCAATGCCCTGTACGAGTGCTTCGACCAGAAGGTGGAGGAGAAGCTCATTCAGCCCACCTTCATCACCATGCATCCCGTGGATGTGTCCCCCCTGGCCAAGCGCTCTCCCAGCGATCCCCGGCTCACCGAGCGGTTTGAGCTGTTCATCTGCCACAGCGAGATGGGCAACGCCTTCTCCGAGCTCAACGATCCCATCGACCAGCGCGGCCGCTTCGAGCACGAGCTGGCCCTGCGTGAGATGGGCAACGACG
>USCO01000140.1 GCA_900553135.1 uncultured Eubacteriales bacterium
AAGGATACCATGGGCCGCCCCTCCTTTCCACTGTGTTACTCAACTAATACACTTTCTAACTGTATTATAGGAGTAACACGGTTTTCTGTCAAGTGGATTTGTGTTTTTCTCTTGTCAGATGGCAAAAAAAGGGGTATTGTTATAGAGAAAATAACCAACCTGGAGGAATTCACCATGGCTACCCTGAAAGAGCTGGCCGACCGCACCGGATGTTCCCCGGCGGCCATCTCCCGCATTCTCAACGCCGACCCCACCCTCTCCGTCAGCGAGGAGACCCGCCGGAAGGTGCTGGAAGAGGCGGGGCGGATGAACTATTCCGCCTCCAAAAGCCGCCGGGGACGCACCCCCAAGCCCCTGATGCGGGTGGGCCTGGCCGAGATGCTCAGCACCTCCCGCCAGCTGGACGACCCCTATTTTCTCTACCTGGGCAATCAGGTGCGCCAGGGCTGTCAGGAGCGGAAATACGCATGCATCCCCATCGAACACCGGGGCGGCGCCTTTGTTCTGCCCGAGGGAGAGCGGGTGGACGGCATCGTGGCGGTGGGATACTTTCCCCCCGAGGAGATCCAGGCTCTGGAGCTGCTGTCCGACCGGGTGGTGTTTGTGGACTTCTCCCCCGATGAGGTCCGGTACGACTCGGTGGAGCTAAGCTATGAGCTGGGCATCCGCCAAGCCCTCACCGCCCTGGTCTCTCTGGGCCACCGCTCCATCGCCTTTGCCGGACCCGATCGCCGCCCCTACGGCCAGCCCGGCCCCGAGCCTCGGTATGAGGCCTTCCTGCACCTGACCCCCCAGCTGGGTCTGGAGCGCCGCCAGGTGTTCCACTGTCCCATGCAGGGCCCCGGCATCCAGTCCCTGCTCTACCAGGCCCTGTCCCGGGAAGAGGAGTGCCCCACCGCCCTGCTGTGCGCCAACGAGGAGATCGCCATGGGCGCCGTGCGGGCCGCCCAGCAGCTGGAGATCCCTGTGCCTAAGGCTTTGTCCATCGTCTCCTTCAACGACACCCCCCGCTCCGCCCTGGTGCGCCCCGCCCTGACCTCGGTATCCGTCCACACCGCCGAAATGGCCAACGCCGCCCTGCGCCTGCTGGCAGATCGGGTGATGGGCGGTCCCCCCGAACCCCGCTCTTGGCCCCAGAAGGTGACGGTGCCCCCCTCCCTCTCCCTGCGGGACAGCACCGCTCCGTCTATTCGCTAAAAAACAGGGGACAAATCTTGTATAAACTGCCAAGTTGAATTTTTAGTAAAAAATAAATATACTGAATACAACAAAAATAAATGAGGTGACCATGATGCGAACCTGTGAATCCCTGCGCCGTTCCCTGTCCGCCGGAGAGTGCGACCAGGTCCTGGCCAGCCTGTACGCCCTGGATGGGACCGACAGCAGCC
The DNA here is from genome assembly GCA_900553135.1 of uncultured Eubacteriales bacterium. Classification (GTDB taxonomy): domain Bacteria; phylum Bacillota; class Clostridia; order Oscillospirales; family Oscillospiraceae; genus Lawsonibacter. The sequence goes on from USCO01000140.1 coordinate 1,389, forward strand.
TGGCTGCCGCCCGCGCCCGTGCCCTGCGTGTGGTGGAGGAGTTCCAAGCTGCCTTCTCCCCCAAGGAGGATACCTGCGCCGCCCTGTTCAGCGGCCCCGGCCGCACCGAGATCGGCGGCAACCACACCGACCACCAGCACGGCCATGTGCTGTGCGGCAGCGTGGATCTGGACATGATCTGCTGCGCCGCCCCCAACGGCCTGAACGTGATCCGCGTCATCTCCGAGGGCTATCCCGCTCTGGAGGTGGAGCTGGACCAGCTGCTCCCCCGCCCCGAGGAGCGCAACACCTCCGCCGCCCTGGTTCGGGGCGTGGCGGCCAAGATCCAGGAGCTGGGCCACAAGGTGGGCGGCTTTGACGCCTGGGCCACCTCCAGCGTGCTGTCCGGCTCCGGCCTGTCCTCCTCCGCCGCTTACGAGGTGCTGGTGGGCAACATCCTCAACCACTTCTTCTGTGAGGACGCGCTGGACCCCATCCAGATCGCCAAGATCGGCCAGTACGCCGAGAACGTCTACTTCGGCAAGCCCTGCGGCCTGATGGACCAGATGGGCTCCTCCGTTGGCGGCGCCGTGGCCATCGACTTCAACGATCCCACCTCCCCCGTGGTGCGGAAGGTGGACTACGACTTCTCCAAGTCCGGCCACGCCCTGTGCATCGTGGACACCGGCTCCTGCCACGCCGACCTCACCGACGACTACGCCGACATCACCGAGGAGATGGGCGCCGTGGCGGCCCACTTCGGCAAGCTGGTGCTGCGGGACGTGCCTGAGGAGGAGTTCCGCAAGGAGCTGCCCTCCCTGCGTGTGCGCTGCGGTGACCGTGCGGTGCTGCGTGCCCTGCACTTCTACGACGACGACCGCCGGGCCGTGGAAGAGGCCCAGGCTCTGGAAGCCGGCGACTTCGACCGCTTCCTGGCTCTGGTCAACGCCTCCGGCATCTCCTCTGCCATCCATCTGCAGAACACCTGGTCTGTGGCTACCCCCGCTCAGCAGGCCATCCCTGTGGCCCTGGCCATCGGCCGCGAGCTGCTGGGTGACTCCGGCGCCATCCGGGTCCACGGCGGCGGCTTTGCCGGTACCATTCAGGCCTTTGTGCCCAACGAAAAGCTCTCCGCCTTCAAGGCCGGCATGGAGCAGCTGCTGGGCCCCGGCATGTGTCACATCCTCCACATCCGTCCCCAGGGCGGATGTGTGATCCTGGCTTAATCATCCATTTCAACATTTGAAAGGAAGGTATTCTTATGGCGATTCTTGTTTTGGGCGGAGCCGGCTACATTGGCTCTCACACCGTTTATGAACTGATCGACGCTGGCCGCGACGTGGTGGTGGCCGACAACCTGCTCACCGGCTTCCGGGCCGCTGTGCATCCCAAGGCCCGCTTCTATGAGCTGGACATCCGGGACCGCGCTGCTCTGGACGCTCTGTTTGAGAAGGAGCAGATCGAGGGCGTCATCCACTTCGCCGCCTCCTCCCAGGTGGGCGAGTCCATGTCCGCCCCCCTGAAGTACTATGACAACAACCTCCATGGCACCATGGTGCTGCTCCAGTCCATGGTGGCCCACGGCGTGGACAAGATCGTGTTCTCCTCCACCGCCGCCACCTACGGTGAGCCCGAGCGGGTGCCCATCCTGGAGACCGACCGCACCGATCCCACCAACTGCTACGGCGAGACCAAGCTGTCCATGGAGCACATGATGCGCTGGGTGTCCCAGGCTCACGGCCTGCGCTATGTGGCCCTGCGCTACTTCAACGCCTGCGGCGCCCACGCTTCCGGCGCCATCGGCGAGGCTCACAACCCTGAGACCCACCTCATCCCCCTGATCCTCCAGGTGCCCGGCGGCAAGCGGGAGAAGATCTCCATCTTCGGCGACGACTATCCCACCAAGGACGGCACCTGCGTGCGTGACTACATCCACGTCACCGACCTGGCCCAGGCCCACATCCTGGCTCTGGACTACCTGCTCAAGGGCGGCGAGAACAACGTCTTCAACCTGGGCAACGGCGTGGGCTTCACCGTGAAGGAAGTCATCGACGTGGCCCGTGCCGTCACCGGCCACCCCATCCCCGCCGAGACTTGCCCCCGCCGGGCCGGCGACCCCGCCCAACTCATCGCCTCCTCCGAGAAGGCCGTGAAGGTGCTGGGCTGGAAGCCCCAGTACAACGACCTGAACACCATCATCGCTTCCGCCTGGAAGTGGCACAGCACCCATCCCAAGGGATACGAGGAGGTCTAAACCATGGTCGACCACGCCATTGAAAAGCTGATCTCCTACGCCCTGGACAAGGAGCTGATCCAGCCCTGCGAGGAGATCTGGGCCCGGAACACCCTGCTGGAGGTTCTGGAGCTGGACAGCTACACCCCCACCGGCCTGCCCGTGGGTGAGGTGGACCTGCCCGCCGTCCTGGATGAGCTCATGGACGACGCCTACGCCCGGGGCGTGATGAAGGAGAACTCCATCGTCTACCGGGACCTGTTTGACACCAAGATCATGGGCGCCATCACCCCCCGCCCCGCCCAGGTCATCGAGAAGTTCCAGTCCCTGCGCGCTGAGGACCCCAAGAAGGCCACCGACTGGTACTACGCCTTCAGCCAGGACACCAACTACATCCGCCGTGACCGCATCGCCAAGGACATGCAGTGGAAGGCTCCCACAGAGTACGGCGAGCTGGACATCACCATCAACCTGTCCAAGCCCGAGAAGGACCCCAAGGCCATTGCTGCGGCCCGGAATCTGCCCGCCTCCGCCTATCCCCGTTGTCTGCTGTGCGCTGAGAACGAGGGCTACGCCGGCCGGGTGAACCACCCCGCCCGCCAGAACCACCGCGTGGTGCCCATCACCATCAACGGTTCCCCCTGGTTCCTGCAGTACTCCCCCTATGTGTACTACAATGAGCACTGCATCTGCTTCAACAGCGTGCACACCCCCATGAAGATCGACAAGGCCTGCTTCGGCAAGCTCCTGGACTTTGTGGGCCAATTCCCCCACTACTTCGTGGGCTCCAACGCCGACCTGCCCATCGTGGGCGGCTCCATCCTGGCTCACGACCACTTCCAGGGCGGTCACTACACCTTCGCCATGGCCAAGGCTCCCGTGGAGACCCCCTTCACCTTCCCCGGCTATAAGGACGTGAAGGCCGGCATCGTGAAGTGGCCCATGTCCGTGGTCCGTCTCACCTGCGGCGATCCTCAGCGTCTGGTGGACCTGGCCGACCACATCCTCACCGCCTGGCGCGGCTACACCGACGAGGCGGCCATGATCCTGGCCGAGACCGACGGTGAGCCCCACAACACCATCACTCCCATTGCCCGCCGCCGCGGCGAGGACTACGAGCTGGATCTGGTGCTACGCAACAACCTGACCACCGAGGAGCACCCCCTGGGCCTGTATCACCCCCATGCGGAGCTGCACCACATCAAGAAGGAGAACATCGGCCTCATCGAGGTCATGGGCCTGGCCGTTCTCCCCGCCCGTCTGAAGGAAGAGCTGGCCGCTGTGGCCGAGGCTCTGGTCAGCGGCGCCGACCTGAAGGCCGACCCCCGCACCGCCTCCCACGCTGAGTGGGCCGAGGGCTTCAAGAGCAAGTACCAGATCACCGCCGAGAACGCTCTGGACATCGTCCAGAAGGAGACCGGCCTGGTCTTTGCCCAGGTGCTGGAGCACGCCGGTGTCTATAAGCGCAACGAGGAAGGCAAGGCCGCTTTCCTGCGCTTCCTGAACACCCTGTAATCCCCCCCATTTTTCAAAAAACGGTCCGCGGAGAAGTTCTCCGCGGACCGTTTCTTTTGGGCAAAAAAAGACCCAGCCGCGTGTATGCCCACGGCTGGGTCGAGTGCAAGGGGTGATGCCTGGCCCCTTGCGTTCTGGTGGCCAGAGAGATTGGAAAAGCCAAAGTGTGGGGAAGAAAGCAGGGAGGTGTGAGGAGGGGGGCTTTTTTCTCTCTCGTCTCTAACCACCCATAGATTAGCATATGCTAACTCATTTGTCAACTGTTTTCTCAAAAAAATTCCCCGCCTGCCGAATGGGTCGGCAGACGGGGTTTCGTTCTTATTTCCAGCAAATCGGAGACACAGCGCTCTCCTCTCCCCTGTTCTTACTTCTGAATTTGGCAGCGGAACCTGCTGTTTTGCAGAAAATTTTCTGTCAAGGAGTTCTCCATGACAGTCCTTGACAGCAGGCTGTTTCTTCCCTGCACCTGCTCCTAAACTTAGAAAAGCGAAACTCAGCATCCCATAAAATCCTTCGCCAAGCCTTTCTCCAGAAAAGCCCCGGAAAAACCTCTCGCTTCTTCCCTACACT
>USCO01000141.1 GCA_900553135.1 uncultured Eubacteriales bacterium
GTTTTGGTTCCTTTGCCGCCGTGGGCAAAGGAACCCGCCGCCGGGGCGGCGGAACGCTCTCCCCGGAGCGGGCCCCGCATCACAATTTCACACCCAATCAGCCGCTTCCCCCCTGCGGGGAAGCTTTTTTACCATATAAGGAGAAATGATATGACAAAAGCCATTTTCTTTGACGTGGACGGCACCCTGGTCAGCTTCAAGACCCATACCATGTCCCCCGCCACCCTCCAGGCCCTCCACACCCTGCGGGAGAAGGGCATCCTGCTCTTTTTGTCCACCGGCCGCCACCAGGCCATGCTGGACTATGTGCGGGACCTGTTCCCCTTTGACGGCTACGTCACCCTCAGCGGTCAGTACTGCTACGCCGGGGACCAGGTGCTCCACAGTAACCCCATGCCCCCCGAGGCGGTGGAGGAGCTGGTCACCGCCGTGGAGGACGGAGGATTTTCTTGTATCTTTTTGGAGGGCACCGACATCTATATCAATGGGGTGGATGACATGGCCAGCCAGTTCATGAAGGACCTGAACATCCCCACGCCCCCCATCCGTCCCGCCCGCTATGCCCTGGGTCATCAGGTGTACCAGGCGGTGACCTTCCTGGACCGGGAGCACGAGGGCCAGCTGCTGGACCGCGCTCCCCATCTCCTCACCACCCGCTGGCACCCCAACTTCCTGGACGTCATCCCTCCCACCGGGGGCAAGGACAAGGGCCTGGAGGCCGTGCTGGCCCACTTTGGGATTCCTGTGGAGGAGAGCATGGCCTTCGGCGACGGAGAAAATGACCTGGCCATGCTGGTCCGGGCGGGCGTGGGCGTGGCCATGGGCACCGCCAGCGACTACGTGAAGGAGCGCGCCAACTGGACCACCGCCTCGGTGGATGACGAGGGCATCGTCCGGGCCCTGGAGCATTTTGGCCTGCTGTAAAAAGGAAAGTGAAAGGTTCACAAATTCGTATAGAATTTATGTTGGTTTTTGTGTAGAATGTAACTAGGGAGCCAGGCGTTGCCGGGACGCTCCCACTTGGTAAGGAGGTTGCATTCATGAAGCTAACATTTTTCGGCGCAGCCCATGCCGTGACCGGCAGCTGTCACTGCCTGGAGGTCAACGGAAAGAAGATCCTCATCGACTGCGGCCTTCAGCAGGGCCGGGATGAGCACGACGAGAATGCTCTGGACTTTGCTCCCGGCTACATCGACTATTGTCTGGTCACCCACGCCCATATCGACCACTCCGGCCGGATCCCTCTGCTGGTGAAGGAGGGCTTCGGCGGGCAGATCTTTGCCACCCGGCTCACCTGCCAGCTGCTGTCCATTATGCTGCGGGACTCCGCCTTCATCCAGGAGAGCGACGCCCAGTGGCAGAACCAGAAGGGCAAGCGTGCCGGCCGTCCCGAGGTGGAGCCCCTGTACACCGTGGCCGACGCCGAGGCCGCCCTGGAGCAGCTCTACCCCGTGGAGTACAGACAGATTTTGGAGCTGTGCGAGGGGGTCAAGGTGCGTTTCCGGGACGCGGGCCATCTGCTGGGCTCCTCCATTGTAGAGATCTGGGCCACCGAGGGGGACGAGACCCGCAAGCTGGTCTTTTCCGGCGACCTGGGCAACGTGGACCAGCCCATCATCCGGGACCCGGAATTTTTGGAGGAAGCCGACTACGTGGTCATGGAGTCCACCTACGGCGACCGGGACCACGAGGTGCCCGAGAGCTACACCCAGGCCCTGGCCCAGCTCATTGACGAGACCTTCGCCCGGGGCGGCAACGTGGTCATCCCCTCCTTCGCCGTGGGCCGCACCCAGGAGCTGTTGTACTTCCTGCGGGAGATCAAGGACCAGGGACTGGTGAAGAGCCACCCCGGCTTCCAGGTTTGTGTGGATAGCCCCCTGGCCGCCGAGGCCACCCGCATCTACGCCGGGGATTTACGGGGCTATCTGGACGAGGAGGCCATCGCCGTGCTCCAGGGGGGCGAGAACCTGTTCACCTTCCCGGGGCTCACCCTGGTCCAGTCCACCGAGGAGTCCAAGGCCCTGAACCTGGACCCCACCTCCAAGGTCATCATCTCCGCCTCGGGCATGTGTGACGCGGGCCGTATCCGCCACCACCTGAAACACAACCTGTGGCGGCGGGAGTGCGCCGTGGTCTTTGTGGGCTATCAGGCCGAGGGCACTCTGGGCCGCCGCCTGCTGGAGGGGGCCAAGTCGGTGAAGCTCTTCGGGGAGGAGATCGCCGTCAACGCCCGGATTGTGAATTTCAAGGGCCTCAGCTCCCACGCCGACCGCACCCACCTGCTGGACTGGATCGGCCGCTTCTCCCCCACCCCCAAGCAGGTCTTTGTGGTCCACGGCGACAGCCCGGTCACCGAGCTGTTTGCCCAGACCCTCAACGACCAGGGCATCCCCGCCCACGCCCCCCTGTATGAGGAGGTCTACGACCTGGCCGCCAACCAGATGCTGGCCAAGGGCGTGGCCCTGGAGCCCAAGAAGGTCACCGGCGGCGCGGCGGCGGCATCCCCCGCCTTTGTCCGTCTCCAGGATGTGTCCAAACAGCTGGAGGCCCTCATCAGCCGCAGCCGTGGCCGTCCCAACAAGGATCTGGCCCGTCTGGCCGACCAGCTGCGCCAGGTTATGGAGAGCTGGGAAAATTAACACAGAGAGGAACGATTTTATATGGAGATCAACCGCCGGGAGCTGAAAGCCCGGGCCCGACAGGCAATGGCCGCCGCCCAGCCCGGCTTCCGCAGGGTGACCTTGTTATTTCTGCTGCTGACCAGCGGCGTGAGCATGGTGGTCAGCGCCTTGGCCCCCACCGACGCCGACGCCCTCTACGGAGGGGACTTCCTGGGGCTGTTTTTGGGGCTGCTGGTGCTGCTGTACACCGTGGTCATGTCCATCGGCTATAAAAATTGGTCCCTGCGGGTCTACCGGGGCCGGGAAGCGGGCTACGGCAGTCTCATCGACGGCTTCTCCATGGCAGGCCGGGTCCTGCTCATGGAAGTGCTCATCTTCCTGTGGGTCTTTGGCTGGGCCCTGCTGCTCAGCATCCCCGTGGGCATCGTCATGGTGGGCGCCCAGAGCATAGAGGGCATGGCCCTGTCCGCCCTGGTGGGCTACGGCGCCATGTACATTCTCCTCACCGTCATCATGTACCGCTATGCCCTGGCCCCCTACCTGCTGCTGGACCGCCCCGAGCTGGGCCCCGGCGCGGCGGTGCGGGACAGTGTGGTCCTGATGAAGGGCTGGAAGTGGGAGCTGTTCAAGCTGGACCTGTCCTTCCTGGGCTGGTACCTCCTCAACGCCCTGCTGGGCGCGGCGGTGTATCTGGCCGTGCTGGTGCCCACTCTGCTGCCCATGCTGCAGCAGGGCAGCACCCCCCAGCTGGTGCTGACCATCTGGTCGGGCAGCGTGCTGGCCATGGTGCTCTCCACCCTGGTGCAGCTGCCCCTGGACCTGTGGCTCCAGCCCTATTACGAGGTATCCCGGGCCGGGTTCTATCAGGCCCGCCAGGAGCTGGAAGGGGCCAAGGCCCCGCCCCTGTTCCAGGAGGACACCCCTTGGTAACGAAAAAAGACCGCCTTTCGGCGGTCTTTTTTTATAGCTTTTTCAGCCTTGCCAGCAAAAACTGGGCGCACAGGCCGGTAAATACGCCGCTGATGGCTCCGGCGATGATGAGGTAGGGCAGATAGGCCAGCACCGTCCAGGTGCCCATGAGCACCACGGCGGCCAGCAGCTGGCCCAGGTTATGGAAGATGCCGGCAATGGGGCTGCACAGCCACATCTGCCGCAGGGTGAGCACCCGGCGCAGCAGCAGCATCACAAGCCAGCTGAGCACGCCGCCCGCCAGGCTGTAAAAAAGGGTCATCATCTGGCCGGAAAACACGCTGCCCAGAAACACCCGGCACAGCAGGATCATCATGGCGTCCCCCGGTCCCAGGGCAAACATGGCGTAGACGGTGACGATGTTGGCCAGCCCCAGCTTCACGCCGGGGATGGGCAGAATGGGGGGCAGCTGGGCCTCGGCCATAAAGATGGTCAGGGCAATGGCGGTGAGCAGAGCCAGCAGGGTCAGCCGCCGGGCTCCCTTAGCCGTTGGCCGCGTCAAGGTCCTCGCCCCCTCCCGTGATCTCAATGACAATGCCGTTGGGCAGGCACACAATGGGCACCACCCCGTTGGAGATCCACCCCTGGTTCACGCATACCTGGTCGGGACAGGAGGCGTGGGAGATGGAGATGCGGCCCCGTTCCACCGACACCGTGTTCTCCGCCCCGTTTTCCCCGGTAATGGTGAAGGAGTAGGGCTCCTCCACCTCCTCCAGGGGGATCTCCTCCAGAAGCTCCCCGTTCTGGGTGATGCGGGCCACCGCCCCGGTGGGGGCGTCCTTGGGGACGAGCAGCAGCCAGGCGGCGCTGGCCGCCACGGCCAGCACCAGCAAAGCGGCCAGGATCTTGGCGTCCCGGCTCATGAGACCACCTGCACTTCCCGGTCCTCATAGCCCTGGGCCAGGGAGAAGGAGCTCTGCAGCCCCTTGGTCAGGGTGATGGTGCCGTCCTCCCCAATCCACAGGGCCTGGAAATCCAGCTCGGGGTGTTCCCGCCAGAAGGCCACGCCCTTCTCCGTACCTATGACGAACAGGGCGGTGGACAGGGCGTCGCAGTTCAGGGCGGAGGAGCTCACCACCGTCACCGAGCGCACTCCGCTGCGGGCGGGGGCGGCGGTGGCGGGGTCGATGATGTGGCAGTAGCGCACCCCGTCCTGTTCAAAGTAGCGCTGGTAGTCCCCCGAGGTGCCCATGGCCTGGCCGGTGAGCTCCAGAATGCCCAAGTAACTCTCCCCCGCCGGGTCCTGGATGCCGATGCGCCAGGGGGAGCCGTCGGGCTTGGTGCCCACGGTCTGGATGGTGCTCTGGCCCAGGTCCAGCAGGGCGCTTTTGATGCCGGCCTCGCTGAGCTGCTGGCTGAGCAGCTCCCCGGCCCAGCCCTTGGCCACCGCTCCCAGGTCCAGGGACATGGTTGCGGGCAGGCGCACCCGGTTTCCGGCCAGCTCCACCTGGCTGTAGTCGATGCGGCTGGCCAGCTGGTCCAGCTCCGCCTGGGCGGGTACCCGGTAGTCCCCCGAGGGGAAGCCCCAGGCTTCCACCGCCGGGTAGGCGGTGATGTCCAAAGCGCCGTCGGTGATCTGGCACAGCTCCAGGGACTGCTGCAGCAGCACGCTGGTCTCTCCGTCCACGGTGGTCCAGCTGCCGCCGCTGTGGTTCACCGCCCAGATCTGGCTGTCCTCCTGGGTGGGAGACCACAGCTCGTCCAGCTGCTCCAGGGTGTCGGTGGCCTGGGCCAGGGCGTCCCTGGCGTTGTCTCCGTAGAGGGTGAGGGACATCACCGTGTCCATGGCGAAGAGGGTCTCCTCCTCCTTCTTGGGGGCGGAGGAGCAGGCGGAGAGGGACAGCATCAGGGCGGCCAGTGCCAGGGCCGCGCCCCGCCGGGCGCCGCTCACAGCACCTCCCGGTACATGGCGGCGGCGTCCGCCTTGCCCACGTTGTCGGCTACCACCAGTACCTCTACCTTCACGGTGCGCTCGCCGAATTTCAGCTCCAGAATGTCCCCCGCCTTCACGTCGTAGCTGGCCTTCACCGGCCGGCCGTTGGCCGTGACCCGGG
>USCO01000142.1 GCA_900553135.1 uncultured Eubacteriales bacterium
ATCTTATCCCCGATCTGAAACAACGCCAACACCTCCTATTCTATGCTCTGCGGCCCGGGAATCTTCCCGGAAAGCCGCGGTTTCCGGGGGCATTTTCCCCCTTATATTTCACATTATAGCCACTTTTCCCCGTTCTGACAAGTTCCGGCCCCGATTTTACCTATGTTTTGTCTCTCTCTGGGGGGAATTTTACAAAAAAAACAGGCGGCCGCTCAAAAGAGCGGCCGCCTGTTCCGGTCGAGAAATTACTCCTCCACCTCGGGCTCCTCGTTGGAAGCCTCCAGCAGAGCGCGGATGGACAGGGAGACCTTCTTGTTCTCCATATCCACGTCGGTGATCTTCACGTCCACCTTATCGCCCTCAGCCAGCACGTCGCTGGGCTTGTCGATGCGGTGATCGGCGATCTGGGAGATGTGGATCAGGCCGTCCACGCCGGGAACGACCTCGGCAAAGGCGCCGAAGGGCATCAGCTTGACCACGCGGACGTTGGCGGTGTCGCCCACCTCGTAGGTGGTGGTGAACACGGTCCAGGGATCCTGGCTGTGATCCTTCATGCCCAGGGAGATCTTCTTCTTCTCCTTGTCGGCAGAGATGACGTACACGTCCACGGTGTCGCCCACCTTCACAACCTCGGAGGGGTGCTTGATGCGGCTCCAGGACAGCTCGGAGATGTGGACCATGCCGTCCACGCCGCCGATGTCAACGAAAGCGCCGTAAGAAGTCAGGGACTTCACGGTGCCGGTGTAGTGCTTGCCGTCCTCGATCTCGGCCCAGACCTTCTCAGCGGCAGCGGCACGCTCAGCGCGCAGCACCTTGCTGATGGAACCCACCACGCGGCGGCGGGCACGGTTGACCTCGGTGATGACCAGACGCACCTTCTGCTTGAGCAGGGTGTTCATGGGAGTCTCACGGGGCAGACCGGTCTGAGAAGCGGGAACGAACACGCGGATGCCCTTCACGGACACCACGACGCCGCCCTTGTTGTCCTCGGTGACAACACCCTCGACAACGGTCTCGTTCTCACGGGCGGTCTCGATCTCCTCCCAGCCCTTGACAACGTCCAGACGCTTCTTGGACAGGGTGACAACACCCTCCTGGTCGTTGACGCGGACCACAAAGGTCTCGATCTCGTCGCCGACCTTGACCAGATCCTCCACCTTGGCGGTGGGATCGTCGGTCAGCTCGGACACGGGAATATAGCCGGCGTGCTTGGTACCCAGATCCACCTGGATCTCGGTGGGCGTGATTGCAACCACAGTACCAGTTACCTTATCCCCCGTATTCAAAGTTTTGATCGACTCCTCCAGCAGTTCAGCAAAGGACTTCTCGATCTCCATAATTTCTTCGCTCATTTTGTCACAGACCTCCTTTATTATCCACGCGGGAGTCGAAGCACCCGCCGTGATGCCGACAACTTCTGCCTGGGCCAGCCGGCTCAGATCCAGGTCGGACGCCCGCTCGATGAGCTGAACGTCCGGGCAGGACTCCCGGCAAATCTCCGCCAAGCGTTTGGTGTTGGAGCTTTTACCGTCGCCGATGACCACCATTTTGTCGCACTGCGCGGCTAACTGATGGGCTTCCTCCTGGCGTTTCGATGTCGCTCCGCATATTGTATCAAAAAATTCTGGATTTGTACACTCTTTTTTTGCTTTTTTCACGCACCCGTCCCAGATTTTTCTGGTAGAGGTGGTTTGGGACACAAAAGTGAGGGGTTTTTCCCGCCGTTGCGGGTCCTGGGAGAGCCAGTGTTCCAGGTCCTCCTCCCCCGACAAAACCACGGGATGGCGGCACCACCCGGCAATGGCGGTGACCTCCGGATGGTCGGGGGTACCGATGATCACCGGCTGGCGGCCCTGCTCCTCCGCCCGGGCCACGATCTGGTGGATGCGGGTCACGTTGGGACAGGTGGCGTCCAGGATGCGGGCGCCCCGTTCTTCCAGGCGGCGGTAGGTCTCCCGGCTCTCCCCGTGGGAGCGGATGATGACGCCGCTGCCCTGGGGCACCTCCTCCGGGCGCTCCACCACATAGACGCCCTGCTCAGCCAGCCGCCGGACCACGTCGCTGTTGTGGATGATATAGCCCAGCATGACGCAGGGTTCCCCCTGGGCGGCGGCCTGTTCGGCCAGCTCTACCGCCCGCTTTACGCCGTAGCAAAAGCCGGCGGACTTGGCCAGAATCATTCTCATTCTGCGCCCTCCCCCAGAGCATGGATGCGCTCCATGACCTCATTGGTGATCTGGTCCAGCTCGTCAGCCGTGGCCTTCCGGCCCTGGATCTGGGGATAGAAGGGCTGGCCGATGACCACAGTGGTGGGACGGAACCAGGGCTTCTTTCGGGACACATATACCGGGACGATGGGAGACCCGGTGCGGGTGGCAAAGAGGGCCGCGCCACCCTTGGCGGACACGTCCTCTCCCTCATGGACCCGGGTGCCCTCGGGGAAGATCAGCAGATTTCCGTGATTTTTCAGGCACAGCAGCGCGGCCTTCACCGCCTTCACATCGGCGTGTCCACGGTCCACATAGATGACGCCCGCCTTGCCCAGCAGCCAGCCAATGAGGGGAACCTTGGACAGCTCCACCTTGGCCATGGGCCGGAACTTGTTGCGCAGGGTACAGGCAAAGCAAATAAACAGCGGATCGGACAGGGCGGTGTGGTTGGCGCAGAGCACCGCTCCCCCCTCCGGGAGATTTTCCCGCCCAATGGCACGCACCGGATGGCAGAAGTTGAAAAAGGGCCACACGATGCAGTACAGCAGGCGGTACATGGATTCCATACTCACGGCACAAGCCTCTCTCTCACGGTCTGGACCAGGGCCTCCAGACTCTCCTGAAGTCCCAGAGAGGTGGTGTCCAGCAGCACGGCGTCCTCAGCCTGGCGCAGGGGCGCCACGGCCCGCTCCCGGTCCTGCTGGTCCCGGCGCTGGATGTCGGCCAGCACCTGTTCCAGATCGGCCTGCTGGCCCCGCTGCTCCAGTTCCAGACAGCGGCGGCGGGCCCGGGCCCGGGCGTCGGCGGTGAGGAAGATCTTTACCCCGGCGTTGGGCAGCACCACAGTGCCGATGTCCCGGCCGTCCATGACCACGTCACGCTCCTGAGCCAGGCGGCGCTGGTAGTCCAGCAGGAAGGCCCGCACCGCAGGCTGGGCCGCCACCTGGGAGGCCAGGGCGGAAATCTCATTGATACGGATGGCGTCGGTGACGTCCTCACCTGACAAGTACATATGCTGTACCCCGTCTGCCCCGTAATCCATTCCGATGTCCAGGTCCGCTAAAATGGGCGTCACCTGAGCCGGATCGGCGGGGTCCGCCCCCGCCCGCTTCGCCTGCAAGGCGACGGTCCGGTAGATGGCGCCTGTGTCCACGTACAAATAGCCCAGCTCCCGGGCCAGGGCCCGGGCCAGGGTGCTTTTTCCGGCCCCGGCGGGGCCGTCAATGGCAATGCTTCTACGCTCCATAACCTTCGCTCCAAATTTCGTTCTCTCTCTTAAAATTCCCCGTCCTGGGGGTCCGCCTGGACATAGTCCGCGGCGCTCTCTCCCGCGGCGCGGCCGGTGGCCCAGGCGATCTGGAGGTTATACCCTCCGGTGTAGGCGTCCACATCCAGCAGCTCTCCTGCAAAATACAGGCCCGCCACCTTCTTAGATGCCATGGTTTTGGGGTCTACCTCCCCTACCTTCACGCCGCCCGAGGTGACGATGGCCTCGGCAATGGGCCGGGGGCCTTTGATGTGGATGGGAAACGCCTTCAGGGCCTCCAGCAGGCGGCGGCGCTCCTCCCGGGTCACATCGTGGGCCTTGCGGTCGGGGGCGATGTTGGCCACTTCCAGCATCACAGGTACCATGAGTCGGGGCAGCAGCGCGCCCAGAATGTTGTGCATATCCTTGTTGGCGTTCTCCCCCAGCTCCCGCAGCAGCCGGGCGTCCAGCTTTCCTTCGTCCAGGGCGGGCTTCAGGTCGATGGTGCAGGTATAGCGGTCCTTCTGAAAATCCCGCATGTGGGCGCTGGCGCTGAGCACCAGGGGGCCCGACAAGCCGAAATGGGTGAACAGCAGCTCGCCCTGCTCCTGGAAGATCACCTTTTTCTTCTGGTTTTTCACCTTCAGGGTGACGTTTTTCAGGGCCAGGCCCTGCATGGCGGCGCAGAAGGACTCCTCCGCCTCCAGGGGCACCAGCGAGGGCGTGGGCGGCAGAATGGTGTGGCCGTGCTCCCGGGCCATGTCATAGCCGTCTCCCGTGGAGCCGGTGGCGGGATAGGAGGCTCCACCTGTGGCAAGGATCACCGCTTTACAGTGGTAGGTGCCATTTTCACAGACAAGTCCTTTTACTTGTCCATCCTCCACCAGGACGGACTGGGCCCGGTCCTGGATGATCTGCACATGCTGCTCCCGCATCATCTTCACCAGGGCGTCGATGATGTCGGCGGCCTTGTCCGACTGGGGAAAGACCCGGTTGCCCCGCTCCACCTTCAGGGGCACGCCCCCCTGGCGGGAAAAGAAGTCCTCTACCCACTCCGGCGGCGTGCGAGTCACGGCGCCATAGAGAAAGCGGCTGTTGCGGGGGGCTCTCCAGCACCTGCTGGGGCGCACAGTGGTTTGTCACGTTGCACCGGCCCTTGCCGGTGATGTAAAGCTTGCGGCCCATTTTGGGGTTGCGCTCCACCAGGCACACCCGGGCCCCCTTCTTCCCTGCGGCAATGGCGGCCATCATACCCGCCGCGCCGCCGCCTACTACAATGAGATCTGTCGTCATACCTGTCCGTCCTGTGCCTTTTCGTAAACTCCGTACTCCTCCCAGATCTGCTCCAGGGTCTGGAAGGTCTTGGACAGGTCCTCGTTCTTCTTGCGGCTGACCTCCACCAAGAGGGCGTTGACCAGGCTCAAGGGGGCCACCAGAGAGTCCACGAAGGAGGCCATGTCGCTGCGGGCCTTCAGGGTGTACTGGGAGTTGGAGGCCAGGGGCGAGGCTTCACTGTCGGTGATGGCGATGGTGGTAGCGCCCCGGTCCCGGGCAAAGCTCATGGCCTGCACCGCCCGGCTGGAGTAGCGGGGGAAGCTGATGCCGATGACCACGTCCTCCGGGCCCACCCGCAGCAGGCTCTCAAAGACCTCGCTGGCGGTGTTGGCGGTGATCATGGCCACGTTGTCAAAAATCAGATTGAAATAGAAGCCCAGGAAGGTGGCGATGGCGGCGGAGGAGCGCACGCCGATGACATAGATGCGGCGGGCGGCCACAATGGCGTCGGTGGCCTTGTCAAAGCTCTCCCGGTCGATCTCCTCCAGGGTGAGGCGGATCTTCTCAATGTCCGACTGGAGCACCATGTCCAGCACGTTCTGGTCCCCGATGCGGTCGTTGGCCACCTCGATGCGCTGCACCGAGGTCAGCCGGTTGCGGATCATTTTCTGAAGGGACTTTTGCATGCTGGGGTATCCGTCATAGCCCAATTCGGCGGCAAAGCGCACCACGGTGGACTCGCTGACGTTGACCCGCTTGCCCAATTTGCTGGCGGTCATAAAGGCCGCCTTATCATAGG
>USCO01000143.1 GCA_900553135.1 uncultured Eubacteriales bacterium
AAAAACGGCGTTTTGGTTCCTTTGCCGCCGTGGGCAAAGGAACCCGCCGCCGGGGCGGCGGAACTCTCTCCGCTATGTTCTTTCCAAGGATGGAAAGAACCAAAGATCCCCGGGGGCTGGCTCCGGGGAGTGCAAGCACTCCAGTCGCCCGCCCCCGGACCCCCGCTACGGGAGACGCTTCCCGGAAGTACTTCCTCGAACCCGGCGCAGGTGGTTCAGCTGATTGTCCCCACTTCCGCGCCGCTGCCGCTGGTTGGGCAATGGCGGAAAGCCATCCGGTTGGACCAGGAACGCGCGCCTGGTGTCAGCAGCCGTAGAAGTTGGGCAGTTGTCGCGGGCGGATGGGGACATCCGCCCCTACCCCCAATACGGCAGCCTTTCCGTAGGGGCCGATGTCTCATCGGCCCGCCCGGATTGGGACCCGCCCCGGAACGGCACTTCGCTTTCTTGTCCTGAACCGGCTTTAAAACCCGCAGAGGCGAAACGAAGTTTCGCACAAAGTTCTTTGCCAAGCTTTCTTTCAAGAAAGCGGAGCGGAGCCTGCTTTTTTCACGAAAAAAGCAGGGCACACAGCCAGCCCAAGAGCTGGCCGGGGTTGGCGTTGAGCTGAACGGCCCGGCGCATGGTGTCCAGCTGCTGGGCGGCCTTCATAAGCCGCGCCTTCTCCGGACTTCCCGGCAGCCGCCGGGTCACCTGGACCGACAGCTGGTCCATCAGCTTGCCCAGTTCGTCCCGGCTCAGCTTCTCCAGGGGCAGCAGCACCTGAAACAGCTCCAGCTCCCGGCCCTGTTCCATCAGGTCCACGATCTCCCTGGCCTTGTCCGCCAAGGGCTCGTCTCCGCCGCCCTCCAGCAGTTCCACAGCCCGGCCCAGCAGGCCCTGGCACTCCAAGGCAGCTTGCTCTAAACTCTGGCTGTCTCTGTCGGGATACTTATTCCGCAGCCACTGGCGGCACTCGGCCAGAGACACCGGCCGCAAAATCAGCTCCTGACACCGGGAGCGCACCGTCTGCAGCAGGCCGCCCTCGCTCTCGGACAGCAGCAGGAAGGCGGCGTAGGCCGGGCCCTCCTCCAACAGCTTGAGCATGGCGTTCTGAGCGGAGGAGTTCATGGTGTCGGCCTGCTCCAGCAGGTAGATCTTCCGCTCCCCCTCGTTGGGGCGCACGTAGGCATCGGAGCGCAGGGTGCGCACCTGGTCCACGGTGATGGGCTTGCCCTCGCCCGGCCCGGAGACCCGGACCACGTCGGGGTGGATGCCCGCGGCCACCTTTTTGCAGGGCCCGCACTGGCCGCAGGGACGGCCCTGGACCGGGGCCTGGCACAGCATGGCCTGACACAGCAGGCCCGCCAGGGTGTGGCGGCCCGAGCCCCGGGGGCCCGAAATGATATAGGCGTGGGACAGGCCGGGTCCCAGCTCCCGCTGGGAGAGCCGCTCCTTCAGGGCTGTGTTCCCAGCCAGGGCAGAGAGATTCATAGCGTTCCTCTTTATGTGATAAATTCCACCGGGGCAGATCAGCGCTCTACCACCGGTACCAAATCATTATTATAGCCTATTTCCTTCAAATAGGCCAGTTCTTTTTCCGAAATCATCTCGCCGGGGGCCACTACGGGCACGCCGGGGGGATAGGGGGCCAGCTGTCCCGCGGCCACCCGGCCCAGGCACTCTTCCAGGGGCAGGGTGCGCTCCGGAGCAAAGAGGGCCTGGCGGGGGGTGAGCACCGCCCGGGGCAGGGGAGGGGGCGGCAGCTCGGGCCCGGGGCCCATAAGGTCCCGGCACTGGTCCAGGGCCGCCTCCAGGCGGGCAAAATCCGCTTCCTCGTCCATGGCCGTGAGGATACAGACCACGTGGCCGCTGTCGGCCATCTCCACAAAGACGCCAAGCTCCTCCAGCCGCTGGGCCATAGCGTGGCCGTCCCGGGCCATGAGGGTCAGGCGGGTGGGGTCCAGGGGGGCCATGTCTTCATTCAAAGCGGGGAACCGCCGCCGCAGGCGGGCCACCCCCTCCGCCGCACGGCGGTATTCCGCCCGGCCGGGCCCCTCCATCCAGTCCCGGGCAGCGTCCAGGGAGAGCATCATGGGGTAGGAGGGGCTGGAGCTTCCGTACACCGAGGCAAAGCGGCGCACCCGCTCCGGCTCCTCCCCGCGGTAAAACAGCAGGGCGGTCTGGCCCAGGGCGGGCAGAGTCTTGTGGGCCGAGCAGATGAGCAGGTCGGCCCCGCCGAAGGCGTCCACACCCAGGAAGGGGAGGTGGGCTCCGTGGGCTCCGTCCACCACCAGTTTTCCACCGTGACGGTGGACGATGTGGGAAATGGCCGCTACATCGCACAACACACCGGAATAACTAGGGGATGTAATACAAACTGTTTTCACTTCCGGGTGCTGGGACAGCACAGATTCCACCATTTCCGGGGAAATGGGGCCTGTTAAGCCCTCCTCCGTCCACCAGGGGCGGGGCAGGTAGATGGGGCGCAGGTCCAGCAGGGCCATGGCGTTGAACACGGCCCGGTGGCACCCCCGGTCCACCAGCACGGCGTCCCCAGGGCGGCAGCTGAGGGCCAGGGCGGTGTGCAGCCCCTGGGTGGAGCCCCCGGTGAGAAACTGGCAGCCCTCCATGCCGAAGTCCCGGGCCCACAATGCCTGGGCCTGGTCAAAGGGAGCCCCGGGGGAGAACAGGTCCCCGGTGGGGCCCAGCTCGGTGACGTCCAGGGAGGCGACGGCGGCCAGCTCACCTAATGGCATGGCGCTCTTTCCTTTGTGTCCCGGCATGTGCATGCGTAACGGTTTTTCTTGGGCATAGGCCCGGATGGCGTCGTATAAGGGGGTCATGATTCCTCTCCTGTCTGCTGGGGGTCAATGTTGTGTTCCCGGTAATACTGGGCATAGAGGAACTTCTCCAGCTGCTCCAGGTCCGCTCCCTCCAGGCTCTGGGTGAGCTGGCCGTCCCGGGTGAGATAGATGCCCTGCTGGTGGACCAGAGGGGTCACCGCGCGGGTGTCCCGGGCCAGCTGCATGAAGGCAGGGCCGTCCCAGCCGCACTGGGCAAAGAGTTCCTCCATGAGGAAGCAGGGGGAGAAGTCCCCGCCGTCCCCCTGGAAGTCGTTGTCCAGCACCTCCTTGGCCGCGGAGTTGGCCCAGATGAGGTAGGGGGTGGAGTAGTACTCATAAAAGCCATCCAGGGTGGACAGGTCAAAGTTGGCCCCTGCCCCCAGATAGGCGGAGTTGCCGTTGCCGCCCCAGGGCTTGTGGTCCCCGAAGAGGACCAGCACCACGGGCTCCTCCATCTCCTCCAGCCGGTCGGTCATGGCGGACACGGCGGAGATGGTGATGTTGATGCCGTGGAGGTAGTTGTTGAAGATGTTGCAGGTCTCCTCGGGCAGGCCGGTTTTCTCCGGGTCCAGGTAGACCTCGCTGCTGGTGTAGCCCGACTCATAGGGGCCGTGGTTCTGGTAGCTCACAGAGAAGGAGAACACCGGGCCGTTGTCCGCCTCCAGCTGGTCCTGAAGGTCGTCCACGATCTCCTCCATGAGCAGATGGTCCGAGTTCCAGATGGCCCCCACCGGGTCCACCAGCTCCTCGTAGTGGTTCTCGCTGAACCAGTACTCCTCAAAGCCCAGGTACTGGTTGATGTTCTGGCGGTTATAGAACCAGGCGTAGCCCGGGTGGCTGCCCCGGGTGGTGTAGCCCTGGCTGCGCAGGTACCAGACGTAGGAGTCCACGGGGGCGCGGAAGTCCTCGTACTGGCTGTAGCCGGTGAGGAAACACCACTCGCTGTCCACGGTGCCGCCGGCAAAGATGTTGGTGAGCAGGTCGCCCGACACCGACTCCTCTTCCAGCTCATGCCAGGGCTCGTAGACCTCCCGCACGCCACGCTGCTCTCCCAGAGACTCAAAGTCGGTGAGGTCACAGAAGGCCTCCAGCATCACGCCCACCACGTTGACCTTCTTGCTCTGGGGGATGTCCTGGTCCTCATACTGGGCCAGAGCCTCTTCGCCCACATGGGCGGAGTAGCCCTCCGGGGGAGAGGGCAGCATGTTCTGGCCGCTGTACAAAAAGGGATAGACCACCCCGTGGGACAGGAAGGTCTGGGTGTCCGACCACTGGTTGATGAATTCCTGATTGGTGGTCTCCTGGTAGAGCTCCTGGTCAAAGAACACCAGAGGGAAGCTGAGGACGGTGACCACCAGCGCGCAGGCCGCGCCAATGAGCCGCACCTTGCGCCGGCGCACACCCCGGGGCATCAGGGCCAGGGCAAAGAGCAGCCCCCCCAAGGCAAAGAGCAGCACCTCGATGAGCAGCTGGTTCAGCTCCAGGCTGTAGTTGCCCACGATGCCCCCCGCTTCGCTGACCAGCTTCAAGTCCTCGGCCAGGAAGGGGTCGCCCCGCAGCTGGATTTTGAAGTAGTTGGTGAAGGCGATGCCCAGCACGGGCAGGGCGGTGAGCAGGTAGGACAGCCAGCACCGTCCGGTGAGGAAGTACCACAGCCAGATGAGCAGCACCCCGGGCAGCAGGTTCAAGATCACCAGGGCGGGGGTCTGGAGGTACCAGTCCAGCAGCTGCTGGTAGTCCAGCTCGGAGGAGGAGGCCGCCGCCAGGGGCAGACTCAGCAGTCCGGGCAGGCAGCCCAGCAAGGTCAGGCACACAGACAACCACACGTGGTGCCAGGGTTCATAGATCTTGGGGCTGCCTTTGGGATACCGGATGATTGAGAGGATGGCGTTCAATGTAAGACCTCCGATTCAGAAAAACACAAATTTCTGTCAGTATAGCACAGATACCCTCGAAGAAAAAGACACCTTCTGGGAAAAACACACATTTTCCACCGCTTTTTCCACACCCACTTTTCTTGAAAGAAAAGTGGGCAAAAGAACTTTATGCGAAACTTCGTTTCGCCTCTTTCGTTTTTGAATACAGATCAGGGTAAGAAAGGGCGCCTGGTGCGAATTTGACGGGCGGCGAAACGCCGCCCCTACGCAAGGCCTGCGTACACCGTAGTAGGGGCGGCCTTTGGCCGTCCGTTGTCTATCGCAGACCAAACAACATGGCAAAGGCCAGGCGGACCCGGTGGACGCGGCAGGGCCAAATCTCCGCCGCGCCAGGGCCCAGTGGCCCGGAAAGAGGGGGAAAAGCCACTCAAATTTTGCCCGCCGGAAGGGACAAACCGCCAAAGGGGCCGCAAAAAACGGCGTTTTGGTTCCTTTGCCGCCGTGGGCAAAGGAACCCGCCGCCGGAGCGGCGGAATTCCCCCTTCTGTGTTCTTTCCAATGATGGAAAGAACCAAAGATCCCCGGGGGCTGGCTCCGAGGAGTGCCAGCACTCCAGTCGCCCGCCCCCGGACCCCCGTTACGAAGAACGCTTCCCGGAAGTCGTTCCGCGCATCCGGCGCGGGTGGTCAGCTGATTGCCGACCCTTCCGCGCCGCTGCCGCTGGCTGGGCAATTAAAGAAA
>USCO01000144.1 GCA_900553135.1 uncultured Eubacteriales bacterium
CTGAAGTGCCGTCCCCACCTCATCGTGGACGACGGCGGCGACCTCATCTCCCTGCTGGGCGACAAGTGCGCCTCCTACGGCGAGCGGCTCATGGGCGGCTGTGAGGAGACCACCACCGGCATCCACCGCCTCTACGCCCGGGAGAAGGCGGGCATTCTCCCCTGCCCCATGATGGCCGTCAACGACGCCAAGGCCAAGCACTACTACGACAACAAGTACGGCACCGGCCAGTCCACCTGGGACGCCATCATGCACACCACCAACCTCATGGTAGCGGGCAAGACCGTGGTGGTGGCCGGCTACGGCTGGTGCGGCAAGGGCATCGCCATGCGGGCCAAGGGCATGGGCGCCAATGTCATCGTCTGCGAGGTGGACCCCTTCAAGGCGCTGGAGGCCACCATGGAGAACTTCCGGGTCATGCCCATGGACGAGGCCGCCAAGTACGGCGACATCTTCGTCACCGCCACCGGCTGCAAGGATGTCATCGTCTCCCGCCACTTCGAGGTGATGAAAGACAACGTGCTGCTGTGCAACTCCGGCCACTTTGACTGTGAGGTGGATGTGCGGGCCCTGGAGGAGGCGTGCGTGGAGCATTTCCCCCGCCGCGCCAGCATCGAGGGTTACCGCATGAAGGACGGCCGCACCCTGAACCTGCTGGCCGAGGGCCGTCTGGTGAACCTGGCCGCGGGCAACGGCCACCCCGCCGAGATCATGGACATGTCCTTCGCCGTGCAGGCCCTGAGCCTGGAGTGGATGGCCAAGCACGCCGGTCATCTGGAAAAGAAGGTCTACAACGTGCCCGACGAGATCGACGATCAGATCGGCCGGGTGAAGCTGGCCGCCATGGGCCTGTCCATCGACACCCTGACCCAGGAGCAGAAGGACTATCTGGCCGGCTGGGAGGCTTGAAAATTTTTCTATTGACAAGCCGTGGAAAGCTGATATAATCTTTCTGTAAAATTTCATAACCTTATCAAGAGTGGTGGAGGGAACGGCCCTATGAAACCCGGCAACCTGCGCGCAGGCGCAAGGTGCTAAATCCGGCGGCAGAGGATCGAAAGATGAGGGTGCTAGAAACGCTCCGCCGACCGCGGAGCGTTTTTTTCACCCCAAAGACAGAGAAAGGACAAAAATATGCTGAAAAGACTCTTTACTTCTGAATCCGTGACCGAAGGACATCCCGACAAGATCTGCGACCAGATCTCCGACGCGGTGCTGGACGCCATTCTGGCGGAGGACCCCACCGCCCGTGTGGCCTGCGAGACCACTGTGACCACCGGTCTGGTCCACGTCATGGGTGAGATCACCACCAGCTGCTACGTGGACATCCCCAAGATCGCCCGGGACGTGGTGCGGGACATCGGCTACGACCGCGCCAAGTTCGGCTTTGACTGCGACACCTGCGCTGTCATCACCTCCATCGACGAGCAGTCCCCCGACATCGCCATGGGCGTGGACAAGTGCCTGGAGGCCAAGGAGGGCGCTCAGGACGACGGCCTGGACAACGGCGCCGGCGACCAGGGCATGATGTTCGGCTACGCCTGCGACGAGACCAAGGAGCTCATGCCCCTGCCCATCTCCCTGGCCCAGAAGCTGGCCATGCGCCTGACTCAGGTGCGCAAGCAGGGTCTGGCCGACTATCTGCGTCCCGACGGAAAGACCCAGGTCACCGTGGAGTATGACGAGCAGGACCGTCCCCTGCGCGTGGACGCTGTGGTGGTCTCCACCCAGCACAGCCCCGAGGTCTCCCTGGAGAAGATCCGCCAGGATATGATCGACCTGGTCATCCGCCCCGTCATCCCCGCCAGCCTCATGGACAACGAGACCAAGATCTACGTCAACCCCACCGGCCGCTTCGTGGTGGGCGGTCCTCAGGGCGACTCCGGCCTCACCGGACGGAAGATCATCGTGGACACCTACGGCGGCTCCGCTCCCCACGGCGGCGGCGCCTTCTCCGGCAAGGACCCCACCAAGGTGGACCGCTCCGCCGCCTACGCTGCCCGCTGGGTGGCCAAGAACGTGGTGGCCGCCGGTCTGGCCAAGCGCTGCCAGGTCCAGCTGGCCTACGCCATCGGCGTGGCCCAGCCCGTCTCCGTGCGTGTGGACACCTTCGGCACCGGCAAGGTCTCCGATCAGGAGCTGTCCCAGGCCGTCAGCGAGGTCTTTGACCTGCGTCCCGCCGCTATCATCCGGGATCTGGACCTGCGCCGTCCCATCTATCGCCAGGTAGCCGCCTACGGCCACTTCGGCCGGGACGACCTGGATCTGCCCTGGGAGCAGACCAACCGCACCGACGCTCTGCTGGCTCACATTTAAAATGGTATATTCTCTCTGGAAGTGGGTATATTCTCCAGGGAACAAACGGCAGGCCGGGGAATCCCCGGCCTGTTTTTTGGCTGTTTTTGATCTGGACAGAGAAAATCCCCGGGAGTAAAATAAGGGCGAATCGCTTCTCCGCGGGGGTTTCCGCGTCTTGTTAAGGGAGGAAACGACTATGAATCAGAAAGAACTGCTCAGCCGGGTGGACCACACCCTGCTCACCCAAACCGCTACCTGGCCCCAGGTGCAGGCCATCTGCGACCAGGCCATGGCCTGCGGCTGCGCCAGCGCCTGCATCCCGCCCCGGTACGTCAAGCGGGCGGCGGAGTATGTGGGCAACCGCCTGAAGATCTGCACCGTCATCGGCTTCCCCAATGGCTACTCCACCCCCGAGGTGAAGGTGTTTGAGACCGAGGATGCCATTCGCAACGGTGCCGACGAGATCGACATGGTCATGGACATCGGTCTGGCCAAGGCCGGCGACTGGGAGGGCGTGCTCACGGAGATCAAGGCCGTGAAGGCCTCCTGCCAGGGCCGCATTCTGAAGGTCATTGTGGAGGCCTGTCAGCTGACCCAGGAGGAAAAGATCGCCGCCTGCCGGGTGGTCTCCATGTCTGGTGCCGACTTCATCAAGACCTCCACCGGCTTTGCCCAGGGGGGCGCCACGGTGGAGGATGTGAAGCTGTTCCGGGAGCACATCAGCCCCGACGTGCGCATCAAGGCCGCCGGCGGCATCCGCACCTTTGAGCAGGCCCAGGCCATGGTGGACGCGGGGGCCGACCGCATCGGCGCAAGCGCCCTGGTGGCTCTGTATCAGCAGCAGTAATCCGGTTCAAGCCAAGAAAAAAATCCCTTCGGGACGTCCCGAAGGGATTTTTCTTACATTTGGATCAGCCGATTCCGCCGTAATAGATACCCAGCACCAGCACCGCGGCAGCCACCACCACATAGATATAGGCGATGACGTCGAAGCTGCGGCCCAGGGGCTTCTTGCGGCCCAGGTTCAGCTCGGCCTTGATGGCAGGCATTCCCAGGATGAAGTAGATGAACACCGCGCACAGCAGAGCGCCGAAGGGGGCGATATAGATGGTCACGGTGTCCAGCCAGGCGCCCATCTTGGGCAGGGACTCCAGGAAGAAGGACACGCCGAAAACCACCACGGCGATGATGCCCACCGACAGCTTGCGGGGCAGCTTCAGCTGGCTGGAGAGGGCCTCGCTGCAGGCCTCCATCATGTTGATGAGGGAGGTGATGCCCGCAAAGAACACGGACAGGAAAAACAGGATGGCAAACAGCTGGCCCGCCGGCATGTTCTGGAACACCTGGGGCAGGGTCACAAACATCAGGGGCGGTCCGGACTTGGGAGAGATACCGAAGGCAAACACCGCAGGCAGAATGGCAAAGCCGGCCAGCAGGGCGGCAATGGTATCCAGCACGGCGGTCATGACGGAGTGGTGGATGATATCCTCCGACTTCTTCATGTAGCTGCCGTAGATGAGCATGCCCGCGCCGTTGATGGACAGGGAGAAGAAGGCCTGTCCCATGGCCATGACCCAAGTCTCAAAGTTGAAGAGGTAGCTCCAGTCGGGAGACAGCAGATAGAGGTAGCCGCCCACCGAGCCGGGCAGGAAGGCCACCCGGATGGCGATGATGAGGAAGAGCACAAAGAAGGCGGGCATGAGGAACTTGCTGACCTTCTCGATGCCGTCCTTGACGCCCATCATTAGCACCACCGCGGTGAGCACCACCGCCAGCAGGTGCCAGGGGATGGAGCCGAAGTCCACCGCCATGGCGTCAAAGTAGGCCTGGGCGTCGGCGCTGAGCAGGCCGCCGGTGACGGAGCCCACAAAGTACTTCAGCACCCAGCCCACCACCACGGAATATCCGATGGCGATGCCCAGAACACCCAGCAGGGGCAGGATGCCGATGATGGCGCCTCCCTTTTTCCCCCGCTTTTTCAGTACATATTCAAAGGAGCCCGAGGTCCCCGTCCCGGTCAGACGGCCCAGGCCAAACTCGCCCGCCAGTCCCACATAACTGAACAGGGCCACAAAAATAAAGTAGGGCACCAAAAAGGCGCCGCCGCCGTATTGGCCCACCCGGTAGGGGAAGAGCCAAATGTTGCCCATGCCCACAGCGGAGCCCACTGCGGCAAGGATGAATCCGGCGGAGGTGGCAAACTGCCCGCCGGCTCGTTTATGATCCATTTCTGATCCTCCTTATTTCCATATCCTCTCTTGCTATGTCGCTTTACAGCGAAAAAGCGTCCAATCGGCTTTTCTATTATACCGTACCGGAATATTCTGTCAAGAGGGACAGGAGGATATCCCGTCTTTTCCCGCCCTTATCCCACCGCGGCCACAGGCCGCAGCCGGGACAGGGTGCAGAAATCGGCGGGGCGCACCAGATCGGGGGACTTTCCCAGCTCCACCGCTCCGCTCTCCTCCAGCAGGCAGGCCACAAACTGAGAGCAGAAATAGTGCCGAGAGCGGTGCAAAGGGCAGTGGAACCAGCAGGCCAGCACACCGGCCAGATTATAATGAAACTCCTCTCGGTGGCTGTACATGGACTCCACCATCTCCCGCAATCTGTGGTAGACTTGGGGAGAAACCTCCAGTTCATAGAGACAGCCTGGAACGCCCCGGGCTACCGCTCCTTCCTCTACCAAACCGGCAGGCAGGGCAAAGCGGGGGTCTTTCCGGGCAAAGCTGTAAAACGGCCCCTGAGGTCCGTCCAGGCCAATGGCGGCATGGGTGTAGCGCTCGGCGGTCACCCAGTGGATCAGGCGGGAAAACCAGGTCCCCGAGCGGGTCAGACGGATGTATACCAAACAGGACTGCTGTGACATGCTGCTTCCCCCTTTCAATGACAGCATATCAGCCCCATCATAAAGATCCTTGAAGGCAGGATTAAGTTTTTTATAAACCTGCATTTTTGTTTTTTAAAAAACTTTGCAAAAAAACTCGAAT
>USCO01000145.1 GCA_900553135.1 uncultured Eubacteriales bacterium
CGGCATAATCAAAAAGAAAGCCGCCTGGACAGAGCGTCCAGGCGGCTGTTTTTATCCCTTGGCCGCGGTGGCCCGGGGCTGGGGTTTTACGGTCCGGTCGAAGGCCGGGTTGGTGAAATAGACGTTCTTGCTGTCCATCTTCTCCTGGCACAGCCGCAGGCATTCGCCGAAGCGCTGGAAGTGGACGATCTCCCGCTCCCGCAGGAAGCGGATGGCGTTGTTCACGTCCGGGTCGTCGCTGAAGCGCAGGATGTTGTCGTAGGTCAGGCGGGCCTTTTGCTCCGCTGCCAAGTCCTCTGTCAGGTCGGCGATGACGTCGCCGGTGGACTGCATCCCGTCGGCGCTCCAGGGGAAGCCGGAGGCGGCAGTGGGGTAGATGCCCGTGGTGTGGTCCACAAAGTAGGGGGCAAAGGGGCTGTTTTTGATCTCCTCCGCCTTCAGATTCCGGGTCAGCTGATGGACGATGGCGGCCACCATCTCCATGTGGCCCAGCTCCTCGGTGCCGATGTCAGTGAGCAACCCCCGAGCCTCATCATAGGGCATGGAGTACCGCTGGGAGAGGTAGCGCATGGAGGCGCCCAGCTCTCCGTCGGGGCCGCCGTACTGGCTGATGATGAAGGCGGCCAGCTTGGGGTTGGGGGTGGCGATCTTTACGGGGTACTGAAGCTTCTTCTCATAAAAAAACATCTTACTGCTCCTCCCTTTCTCCCACGCACCAGGGCCAGGGGGACTCCAACCAGCGGTATTGCTGGAACTGGGCGGCGGCCTGCTGGGTCAGGGGGCCGTTTTTGGCCTCGTAGGCTGACCGGGCGGTCTGCTCCGCCTTGCTGTACTGCTGAAACAGAGCAAAGGCCTCGCTGTCCTCGGGGTGGGTGTCCAGATACAGGCCCAGCTCGTGGATCACAAACTCCAGGGCCTGCAGCTCAGCCAGGGGCGTGGCGGGTACCGGGCCGCCCTCCACTTTCAGATAAAAGGGCAGGTTCAGGCCGGGAAATAATGTCCCGTTGACAAGGGCATCCTGCTGGCTGTACTTCTTGGCTCCCCGCTGCTGAAAGGGGACCAGAGAGACCGCCAGGCTCCCGCAGGAGGGCAGGGTGCCCTGCTGGTCAGAACAGCCCGTCATGGGACAGGAGCTGCCGATTTCCATATTCATAAAGCGCCTCCTCAGGCATGAAATACTCAGAGACCAGTTGTCTCCAAACCATCCTATGCCGCCCGTCCCCGGGTGCTACTGGGCATAGCCGCCGGTCAGGGTCCATACAATAGGGGAAGGGGGGTGCAGCGCTTGAAAGGAAGCTACCTGTTATGGGGGATGCTGCTGCTGGCGGTGCTCAGCGGCGGCATCCTGGTCCAGACCTACTTTTACCCGGCCCAGCCGGCCTCCGCCTGGCCTGAGTCCCAGGTCTGCTGGGTCATCGACCCGGGCCACGGCGGGGAGGACGGGGGAGCGGTCTCCCTCAGCGGGGAGAAGGAGAGTCTCATCAATCTGGAGATCTGCCGGCGGCTGGACCTGCTGCTGGCCTTCTGCGGGCAGCAGACCCGCATACTGCGGGAGGAGGACATCTCCCTTCACGACAGCTCGGCCCAGACCCTGCGGGAAAAGAAGGTGTCCGACCTGAAAAACCGGGTGGCTCTGGCCAACGCCACGCCCAACGGCGTGCTGCTCAGCATCCACCAAAACACCTTTCCTCAGTCCCAGTACCACGGCGCTCAGGTGTTTTTTGGGGCGGAGACGGGCTCCGAGGCCCTGGCCCAGGCCATTCAGGGGAGCATCATCCGCAGTCTGGACCCGGAAAACCAGCGCCAGGCCAAGCCGGTGGCCGACACCCTTTACCTCATGAACCACGTGACCTGTCCGGCGGTGCTGGTGGAGTGCGGATTTTTGTCCAATCCCCAGGAGGAGGAAAATCTGCGCTCTGACGCCTATCAAAAGGCCCTGGCCTGCGCCATTACCGCCGCCTGTCTGGAGGTTCCGTCTCCCTTTCAGGCCTGAAAAAAGAGGACCGAAGCCCAAGGCTTCAGTCCTCTTTTTCCTCTTCAAATTTCTGTTTCACCAGGGCGTCTACCAAAAAGGCGGACACACAGAACAGGGCGGCCTCCACCGCCAGCACCCAGGGCAGGAAGGAGGCGTAATCCTTGTCCCGCAGCAGGTACATGGCCACGGAAGCGCCCACGGTGAGCAGCACGCCAAGGCGCACCCACAGCCGGGCGCAGTGCTTGTGGGCAAAGTCCCAGGCCTCCTGGCTGGACTGAGTCAGGGCGGTGCGGTAGGCCAGCACGCCGCCCTCCCGCTTGGGGGGATGGACCTTCCACAGAATGCCGACCACCAGCATGGCCACAGGCATGACTAAGCTTATGATAATGTTCAAGATACTCATTATTTCATCCTCTTTTTCTAACAAAATCAGCAGAGAAGGGGAGAGGTGGTCAATTTTCCTCTTCCTTCTTTTCCTCCTTGGGCTCCTTCTTTTTCCGCTTGACCTGGCCCAGGGGATTGGCCCGGGCAGCGGTGCGGAGATCCTCGTTGTCCACGTGGGTGTAGATCTGAGTGGTGTTCAGGTGATCGTGGCCCAGCACCTCCTGAAGGGTACGCACATCCACGCCGTTTTGCAGCATCAGGGTGGCCGCCGTGTGGCGCAGCTTGTGGGAGGAGTATTTGGTGCTGTCCAGTCCCGCCGCCGCCAGATGCTTTTTCACCAGCTTATGGACCGCCGCCCGGGTGATCCTGCGGCGGTTCCTGGGGGTGACGAACAGAGCGTTTTCATCCACCAGGGTGAGCATGGACCGCTCGGTCATCCAGTCCTGGAGGGCGCCCAGGCAGGCCTCGTTCAAAAAGAGCATCCGCTCTTTGTTGCCCTTGCCTAACACCCGCAGCTGATTGCCCCGGACGTCGGTGACGTTCAGGCCGATGAGCTCGGAGATTCGCAGGCCGCAGTTGAGAAACAGCGTCAGGATACAGTAATCCCGGGCCTGATTGGGGCCGTCCACGTTTTCCAGCAGATCCACGCTTTCTTCCAAATCCAGGTACTTAGGCAGCGTCTTTTTCAGCCGGGGCGAATCCAGGTCCTGCATGGGGTTTTCGGTGATGAGCTTGGCCTTGTTGGTCAGGTATTTATAGAAGGACCGGATGGCGGCGACCTTACGGGCCCGGGCAGGCGCGGAAAGGCCGTAGTGCACGTCGTGGCTGTTGGGATGGACGGCGCGGTCCCGGGACAAGTAATTCATATAAGAATAGACGTCGCTGAGGGTCACAGACCGTACCAAATCCAAATCCACGTCGTCAATGGAGATCTGGTCAAACGGCGTGCCCGCCGGGACGCGGCCCTTGTCCAGCTTGAGAAAGCGGAAGAAGTTGCGCAGGTCCAGAAAATATTCGTCCACCGTGCGGCGGGAATGACCTTGAATGGTTTCGTGATACACTAAAAAATCACGTAAAATCGGTGGTGCGTCAACGCGGTAATCAACCATGGGCATCTGGGGCCAAAACGGGCTCAGCGGGGCCAAAACCCCGGGAGGAGGCGTTTTCGCCTCCCTCCTAGTCAACAAAATTTTTATTTTGTTGACTCGTTTCTTGAAATTCATTGCCGCCTCTCGGCGGCTTCTTCATAGTACTCGTGTCAACAAAATGGCCGGTTTTGTTTACCTGGAGGGAACCTCCCTCCCATCGAAGCCCCTTCCCTCCTTCCATCAGAGTTATCCTATCTTACCACGGGCTCAAAAGCCCTGTCAACTGGGTTTTGACTTTGCCCGACGCTTTGCCTCCAGGAGTTCAGCGGCCATGACGTAAACCATGGTCGTGGCGCAGTCGGAATGGTTCAGGGCCCTCTGGACCCGCTTCACGTCCCCGCAGCGGCGCAGCAGCTCCACGGCGTAGACCTTGCGGAAGCTGTGGGGCGCAATGTTCTGCCGGATGCGAAACGCCCTAGCGGCTCGCTTCACGTCCGCCCATACGGCCTGACGGGTGCGGTGCTTCCCCGGGCTCCGCCCTGGGAAGGCCCACACCTCCCCGGCCTGGGCTCTGATTTGGTCCAGCAGGTCCCGGGGCAGATTGACCCGCCGCCGCTTCTTGGTCTTGGCCTCGGTAATCCAGAACTGAGCCTTGAGGTCCTGGGTCTTGAGGCTGACCACATCCCCCACCCGCAGCCCGGTCTGTAAACAGACCCGGCATACCAGGCGATTTGACGGGGTCAGGGCGGCCAGCACATGTTCCATCTCCCGGCGCAGCAGGTATTCAGTGGTCAATCTTCTCCGCCTCCTCATCCATCCAGGACAGGACCACCGCCGCCGCCCTCAGATGGCCCAGCAGCAGAAGCTTCTGGGCCACCTCGCCATAGTAGTGGGCCCGCAGGGCGCGCCAGGTGTCGTTCAGGTTTTTTTCCACACACTTTGCCTCCTTCATATCCCGACCCCCTTGGGGCTCTAGCCCCCCGGGGTCCGGTTGACTTTCCGAAAACTGTCAAATGGCCGGGTTTCTTGGGTTATGTCAACCTCCTTTGAAGTCCCATAAACAGGACTTTTCCCGCCCCGGTCCCACCAGATGACGAACACCGCCCCGGCCTCCGGGACCTCGATGACCCGGGCCCCGGGCCGGACCCGGACCTCCCAGGGGTCCAGGTCGGCCAGCTCCACCCGAGGCCGGGCCAGGTCCCCGCCGGAGTAGTACCAGCGGCCACCGGGCTTGTCAGGTTGCACCTGGGCCTGGTCCTGGGCGGCAATCCGGCGGTCCTCTGCCCGGCCCGGGTCCTGCTGCTTCCCAATGTACTTGCAGACGTAGTTCACCGCCTGGGAGTACTCCCCCACAAGTTCCAGGGCCGTTGTAAAGCCCAGGGACCAGCCGGGGAGGTTCCACACCACCCGGCCCCCGTCAGCCTCCCAGGCAGCCCGCTGGGCCCGGCTGCGGGGCTTTCTGGGCTTGCCGCCGCCCGGCGGAATCATGGTGCCGCTGTCCACCCGGTCCAGCACATCGTTGAAGAAGCCGTGGAAGTGAATGGCTCCATCCTTGTGCCGCTCGGGGACCAGCACATAAATGAGCCCCCGCCGCTGGACCTGGTTGGACAGCCAGGCGTTGAGCTTGCGGGTAATGGCGGCCATATCGTAGCGGTCCACCTGGGTCTGGTCCAGGGTGAGGGTGACGAAATGGGTAAAGGGGTTGCAGAGGGCCAGGTCCCGGACCTGGGCCCGGGCCCGGCGGACCGCCCGGGCGATATCGCCGCCGCCCTCCCTGGGCTTGGAATGCCGCCTTGGGCGGGGGAGTCGGTCC
>USCO01000146.1 GCA_900553135.1 uncultured Eubacteriales bacterium
CTAAATTTAATTCACCTGGATCTGTCCCAGCAGCTCTCCAATGGGGCCGGAGAGCACCAGGTCGGCCTTCCGGTCATAGGGGGTGGGAGATTTGTTGATGAGGACCAGGCGCTTGCCCCGGTAGTAGCGGATAAGCCCCGCGGCGGGGTAGACCACCAGGGACGTGCCCCCGATGATGAGAAGGTCAGCCTGACTGATGTCCTCCAGGGCCCCCTCCATGACCTGGGCGTCCAGGCTCTCCTCGTAGAGGACCACCTCGGGCTTGACGATGCCGCCGCAGGCGCAGCGGGGCACCCCCTGGCTGTCCCGGATGTACTCCACCGGGTAGGAGCGCCCGCAGGCCATGCACCGGTTGCGGCGCACCGAGCCGTGCAGCTCCCACACCCGCTGAGAACCCGCGTCCTGGTGCAGGCCGTCGATGTTCTGGGTCACCACACTTCTCAGGTGTCCCGCCTGCTCCAGCTGGGCCAGCTTTTTGTGGGCCGCGTTGGGCTTGGCGTCCGGGCAGAGCATCTTGTCCCGGTAAAAGCGGTAAAACTCCTCCGGGTTGCGGTCAAAAAAGCTGCGGCTCAGGATCTCCTCCGGGGGATAGTCGTACTTCTGGTGGTACAGTCCGTCCACGCTGCGAAAATCGGGGATGCCGCTCTCGGTGGACACCCCGGCGCCCCCGAAGAAAACCGCCCGGCGGCTCTCGTCAATCCAGGTCTGAAGGGTCTCCAGCTGCTGTGTCAGTTCCATGGCTCATGCTCCTTTCTTCCCCCGCCAGCAGCGTCTCCCGCTCCTGCCGAAGGGCCTGTTCCTTTGCCTGCAGGGCGTCCAAACCTTCCCGCAGGCTTTCCATCAGGGTGTCTACCTCACACAGGATGTTTTCCACCTCCCCCTGGGCCCGCTCCAAGCCGGCGTGGGAAAAGAGGTCGGAAAACACCCCCTCAAAAAAGTAGTCCGCAAAGGCCAAAAATCCTTCCAGGTCGGCCCCGGGCACCTTCTCCTGGGGCACCCGGGCCAGCTGGGTCCGCAGGCGGCTGAGAGCCTGGCGGATCTCTCCACCCTGGGCCTGGACCTCCTCCAGTCCCGCCGTCCGGCCCACCACAGACAGAAGGCCGCCCCGCTCCCAGCTCTCCCACTCCCGGGCGCTCTCCAGCGTCCCCGTCATGGCCCGCAGCTGGACCTGGGCCGCCTCTCCCGCCTGGACGGCGTCCTTCAGGTCCTGAAGCCCGCTGCGCACGGACCCCAACTCCTTGGCGATCTGCACCAGCCGCTGGACCTGGGTGCTGCCGGTGCAGCACAAAAACCGTTCCTTCTCTCCCAAAAGGGCCTGGTAGCGCTCCTCCACGCCTTCCAATCCGGCCCGTTCCTCTTTGGCTGTCCACAGCCGGTCCTCCAGGTCGCTGAGATCCCACAGGGCCGCCTCATATCTGGCCTGGGCCTCCATGAGCTCCCGGCTCTCCTCCCGTTTTACCGGGTCCGCCGGCATTCCTGCCCAGAGGGCGGTCAGCGGGCCGCTCTCTCCGGCCAATGCCCGCTCCTCCTCCCGGCCCAGCACCGCCATGGCCTGCTCCGACGCCTCACGGCGGAGTTTGTGCTGTTCCCGCATCTCCGCCACCATGTCGTCCAGCTTTTTGGCCCGTTCCAGGTCCCGGCGCGCCTGCTCCAGGTCCCGGTCGATCTGTGTCAGTCCCCGCAACACTTGTTCCCTCACTTCCATCATAATACCACCTTATTATACCATGACCTGCCGCCGGTGTTCCATTTTTTTCTGGACTTTCCCCCTCCCTTTGGCTACACTAAATGGTAGTCATAAAAAAGGAGCGTTTTTGATGGACCTCATCATCCAAACTCTGGCCCAGGAGCTGGGCCGTTCCCCCCAGCAGGTGGAAAACGTGGTCCGCCTCATTGACGAGGGGGCCACCATTCCCTTTATCGCCCGCTACCGCAAGGAGCTCCACGGCTCCATGGACGACCAGCTGCTGCGGCAGCTGGCCCAGCGGCTGCAATATCTGCGCAATCTGGACCAGCGCCGCGGCGAGGTCAAGACCGCCATTGAAAACCAGGGAAAGCTTACCCCCGAGCTTGCCGCCGCCATCGACGACGCCGCCACCCTGGCCGAGGTGGAGGACCTGTACCGTCCCTACAAGCAGAAGCGGCGCACCCGCGCCACCATGGCCCGGGAGAAGGGCCTTGCCCCTCTGGCCGGCCTGCTCTTTGCCCAGGGCCGGGACTGCCCCGCCCCCGAAGTGGCTGCCCAGGACTTTGTGGACCCCGAGAAGGGGGTGGAGACGGTGGAGCAGGCCCTGCAGGGGGCCAGCGACATCATCGCCGAGGAGATCTCCGACGACGCCGCCATCCGCAAGGAGCTGCGGGAGCTGATCCTGCGCCGTGGGCTGCTGGTGTCCAAGGCCGCCCAGAAGGAGCCCGAGGACACGGTGTACCGCCTGTACTACGACTTCAAGTCCCCCATTAGCCGCCTCCAGGGCTACCAGGTGCTGGCCATCAACCGGGGCGAGCGGGAGGATATTTTAAAGGTATCCGTGGAGCTGGACCAGGACACCGCCCTGGTGGCGGTGCGCCGCAGCGTCATCGTGCCCGGCTCTCCCGCCATGGCCTTTGTCCGGGCCGCCGCCGATGACGCCTACACCCGTCTCATTCAGCCCTCCCTGGAGCGTGAAGTGCGCACCTTGCTCACTGACCAGGCCAACGAGGGAGCCATCCACATGTTCGCCCTGAACCTCAAGCCCCTGCTCATGCAGCCCCCGGTGAAGGGCAAGGTGACCATGGGTCTGGACCCGGGCTACCGCATGGGCTGCAAGGTGGCCGTGGTGGACGGCACGGGCAAGGTGCTGGACACGGCGGTGGTCTACCCCACCTACGGCCAGCGCCAGAAGCAGGAGGCCATCCAGAAGCTGTCCCAGCTGGTAAAGAAGCACCACGTGGAACACATCGCCATCGGCAACGGCACCGCCAGCCGGGAGACTGAGCAGATGACGGTGGAGCTCATCAAGTCCCTGGGGGGCGGCGTCAGCTACATGATCGTCAGCGAGGCGGGGGCCAGCGTCTACTCCGCCAGCCCCCTGGCTGCCGAGGAGTTCCCCCAGTTTGACGTGAACCTGCGCTCTGCCGTGTCCATCGCCCGGCGGCTCCAGGACCCCCTGGCCGAGCTGGTAAAGATCGACCCCAAGGCCATCGGCGTGGGCCAGTACCAGCACGACATGCCCCAGGCCCGCCTGGGCGAGACCCTGGACGGGGTGGTGGAGGACTGCGTCAACGCCGTGGGCGTGGATGTGAACACCGCCTCTCCCTCTCTGCTGCAGCGGGTCTCCGGTCTCAACGCCACCACGGCGAAAAATCTGGTGAAATACCGGGAGGAAAACGGAATTTTCACCACCCGCAAGCAGATTTTGAAGGTGCCCAAGCTGGGCCCCAAGGCCTTTGAGCAGTGCGCGGGCTTCCTGCGGGTGCCCGAGAGCAAGAGCGTGCTGGACAACACCGGGGTTCACCCCGAGAGCTACGCCGCGGCGGAAAAGCTGCTCTCTGCCTGCGGCTATACCCTCTCCGACGTGGCCGCCGGCAACCTGGGCGAGCTGAAGCAGCGGGCCGAGCAGCAGGGTCTGGAATCCCTGGCGGAGCGCTGCGGGGCGGGCGTGCCCACCCTGGCAGACATCATCAAGGAACTGATGAAGCCCGGCCGGGACCCCCGTGACGAGCTGCCGCCCCCCATTCTGCGCACCGACGTCATGGAGGCCAAGGACCTGAAACCCGGCATGGAGCTTCAGGGCACCGTGCGCAACGTCATCGACTTTGGCGTGTTCGTGGACATCGGCGTCCACCAGGACGGCCTGGTCCACATCAGCAAGCTGCCCCGGCGGGTGAAGCACCCCAGCGAGCTGCTCTCCGTGGGCGATGTGGTCACCGTGTGGGTGCTGGAAGTGGACGAGAAGAAAAAACGCATCAGCCTCACCATGAAGGCCCCCGGTCAGGGATAAGATTCCACACCGGAGCCATAGAATGTGGAAAACCGGAAAGGAGTCCGCCATGAACTATTCTGTTATCGACCTGCACTGTGACACCCTCACCGCCTTTCAGGCTCCCACCCGCTGCCGGGACACCCTGAACGATCCCGATTCCGTCTTTGCCCTGTGCAAAATCCCCGAAAACACCCCCTGGTGCCAGTGCTGCGCCGTATTTGTCCCCGACGGCCTGACTTCTGAGGAGGCCCTGGGGTACTACCGCTTCCACCGCCGCAGCTTCCAGCGGCAGGGGGAGCAGTTTGCCGCCCTGGCCCAGGTCTGCACCACCGCGGGACAGATGGAAGATGCCTGGGCTCAGAAGAAAACCGCCCTGATCCTTACGGTGGAAAACGGCTCCCTGCTGGGCACCGGCCTTGACAAGGTGGAGGAGCTGCACCGGGACGGGGTACGCCTGCTCACCCTCACCTGGAACGGAGAAAACGCCCTGGGCTCGGGCAATGAAACGGACCACGGCCTGTCCCCCCTGGGCAAGGCGGCGGTGCCCGCCCTGGAGGAGGCTGGCATCCTGCTGGACGTGTCCCACCTCAACGACGCCGGGTTCCGGGACGTGCTGGAGCTGGCCCAAAAACCCTTTGTGGCCTCCCACTCCAACGCCCGGGCCGTGTGTCCCCACCTGCGCAATCTGGAGGACTGGCAAATCCGGGAGATGGTCCGCCGCCGCTGTCTCATCGGCCTGAATTTCTCCAACGGATTTCTCCGAAACGACGGGGAACCTGCGGATTTTTCCCACATCCTGCGCCATACGGAGCACTTCCTGACCCTGGGGGCCGGGGACTGCCTGGCTCTGGGCAGCGACTTTGACGGCACCTCCCTCCCCCCCTGCCTGGACAGCTGCGAAAAAATGCTGGATCTGGGGGCGGCCCTGACCGGCGCCTTTGGCCGGGAAACGGCGGAAAGCATCCTCTGGCGCAACGCCCAGGCATTTTTCCGCGCCAATCTGCCCTAACCCTTGCGGCTTTCTCCACAAGGCGGTATACTCAAGAAAAGGAGGGACCGCCATGTGGCCGCTGGATGAACTGGACTTTTTACAGGAATACCGGGAGGACAACCGCATCGAGGCCAAGCGGGCCCAGGGCGGCCTGCCCCACAGTCTGTGGGAGACCTACTCCGCCTTTGCCAACACCCTGGGGGGCGTCATCCTGCTGGGGGTGGCCGAGGGAGAAGAGGGCGCGCTGTACTCCGTGCCCCTCTTTGATCCTCAGGAGCTGGTGGAC
>USCO01000147.1 GCA_900553135.1 uncultured Eubacteriales bacterium
GGCTCCTCCCCGCATGCTCATCGCCTTCCTGGAGAACAACCTCCAGGCCGACGGCTCCGTGAAGATCCCCGAGGTCCTGCGCCCCTACATGGGCGGCCTGGAGGTCATGACCCCCTGCAAGTGAACCTCTCCCCTCCCCTGCTCCCCTTCTGGGGCGCGGGGGAGATGATTTCTCCTATCTGTAATTTTCTTTCTAAATAATACAGATAGTTTTACCGTTTTCCAGCCAATAGCGCCCCGCCGAACCCTATCTTGGGTCATTTTGACCTCTGAAAACGGCTCCAGAACGGTGAGGGCCCCGAAACCCTTGGGCCCCAAGGGTTTCGGGGTTTGGATTTTCAACAGAAAGAGGAGATGGTCTCACCATGTCTCAGGGCAAACGAAAAACGGAACTCTCTCAGCTGAATTTGATCTTCTGTATGATGGTGCTGTGGAGCCACTGCTCCGGCCACCCCATTACGGTGCTGGACCACAGCAGCTGGCAGTACGGATTGATGATCTGTCTGCAGCGGCTGACCTTTGTGTCGGTGTCGGGCTTCTTCTTCCTCAGCGGGCTGAAGCTGACCCTGTCCAAGAAAACGCCCCCGCCTTACGGGCGCTATGTCCTCAGCCGGGTGAAGTCCATCTTCCTGCCCTACCTGCTGGCGGTGCTGATTTATTATGTCTACTTCATCCGCCACGGCTACTTCTCCTTCTCCCTTACCGACCTTGCCGGGTACATCGTCCGGGGCGACCTGTCCAGCCCCTTCTACTTTGTCATCGCCCTGGCCCAGTTCGTCCTGCTCACCCCCGTGTTCCGGTGGCTGGCCCGGCGGTGGTCCCCGGTGCTGCTGCTCCCTCTGGGCTTCGGCATTACCCTGCTCAGCGGGCAGTACTTCAACGACGTGCTCCAGGCCCTCTCCCCTACCCTGTCCTTCGGCTACAGCGACCGGCTGTTTACCACCTTCCTCATCTACTACCTGGCAGGCTGCTGCGCCGGGCAGTACTATGAGAAGTTTTTGGACCTGCTGCGGGACAACCGGCCCCTGATCCTGGTGTGCGGCGCGGTGTTTGCCGCCGCCGATGTGTTCTTCAGCTGGGGACACTTTGTGCTGGGCAAGCCCACCCTGTTCCTGGAGCTGCTGCACATGCTCTACCAGATCTCCGCCATCCCCGCCATCTACGTCCTGGTGCTGGATCACCCCCGCGCCCTCTCCCCTGTGGAGCAGCGCATGGACCGGGCCAGCTTCCTGGTCTACCTGTATCACTCCCTGGTGATCCTGGTGTTCAACGACTGGGCCTGGCGGCTTGGCATCGGCAAGGTTTCGGTGCAGTTCGTGCTGCGGGTGCTGGTGGTGTACACCTTCACCTTCGCCGCCTGCATGCTGTGGCAGCAGGCCCTGGGGATGCTGAAAGGAAAGCTCCCCGCCACATCCAAATGATATGAGGTAGTTATGCGTAAGTTTTTCAGCGAATTTAAGACCTTCGCCCTGCGGGGCAACGTCATCGACCTGGCCGTTGGCGTCATTGTCGGCGGCGCATTCAGCTCCATCACCACCTCCCTCATCAACGACATCCTCATGCCCATTCTGGGCATCTTCACCAGCCAGATCTCCTTTGCCGACCTGACCCTCAACGTGGGCGGGGCGGTCATCGCCTACGGCAGCTTCATCCAGGCGGTGCTGAACTTCCTGGTCATGGCCTTTATCGTGTTCTGTCTGGTGCGTTTCCTCAACCGTCTGCACAAGCAGGCCCCCAAGGAGCCCCCCAAGCCCTCCAACCAGGAGCTGCTTCTGGCCGAGATCCGGGACCTGCTGAAGGAGGAGCGCCATGGCTGAGCCGGAAAAGCGCCCCGAGGGGTACACCCCCGCCTCCCCCATCAAGCGCACCCTGGCCTGGATCGCCCTGGTCTACGTGCTGATTTTGCTGGCTCTCACCACTTATTACTACTTCACGGGCACCACCCTGGGCAACCTGGGCCCTCTGCTCACCGTCCCCGGCCTCATTGGCCTGGGCATTTTGTCCCTGGTGTCCTGGCGCAGCACCGGCCGGCCCGGCAAATGGGCGGCCATCGCCCTGGCTGTGGTGTGCTGGCTCATCGCCCTGCTGACCCTGCCCATCGGCATCGCGGGACTGCTGTCCAACTTCGGCATGGTCTTCGGCGTCATCGCTATTGTTCCGTGATCTGACCACAAAATTGGAGGATACCACATGGAAACCATCATTTCCGCCGGCCTGGAGGAGCTGGGCCTGACCCAAAAGGTCCCCGCCCAGGCCGCCGGGCAGCTGGCCCAGTACGGCCGCATGCTGCTGGAGAAAAACCAGGTCATGAACCTCACCGCCATCCGGGAGGAGGAGGGCGTGGCCCGGCTGCACATGCTGGACTGCGCCGCTCTGCTGAACTGCGCCCAGTTTGAGGGCGAGGGAAAAACCCTCATCGACGTGGGCACCGGGGCGGGCTTCCCCGGTCTGCCCCTGAAAATCCTGGTGCCCTCCCTCCAGGTCACCCTGCTGGACAGCCTCAACAAGCGGGTGGACTGGCTGGGCCAGGTGGCCGACACCCTGGGTCTGGAGGGGGTCACCCCCATCCACGCCCGGGCCGAGGAGCAGGCCCAGGTGAAGGGCTTCCGGGACGGCTTTGACTTTGCCACCGCCCGGGCCGTGGCCGAGCTGCGCCTTCTGTGCGAACTGTGCCTGCCCTTCGTCAAGGTGGGCGGCCTGTTTCTGGCCATGAAGAGCGTGGACAGCGACCGGGAGCTGGAGGACGCCGCCCACTGCATCAAGCTCCTGGGCGGCCGTCTGGAGCAGCCCGTGGACTATACCATCCCGGGCAGCGACGTGACCCACCGGGTCATTCCCATCCGCAAGGTGGCCCCCACCCTGAAGGGCTATCCCCGGCGCTGGGCCAAGATTCAGAAGGACCCCCTGTAAACTGGGAGCCGGGACCAAAATAGGACGATTCAGAACCATTCTCTTTTCAGGTCTGGTTTTCTCACAAGGGCTGCCCTGTAGTTTTGTCTGCTTTTGGTCACTTTTCCCCGCAGTTGGTGAAATATTTTTTCGTTTCGTGGTTTTTTCGCAAAAAAATGTTGACGTACTTTAGATTTGTGATAGACTTGAATTGGTGTATAGGAGGATTTTCATGGGAACCGTAATTGTTGTCACCTCCGGTAAGGGGGGGACGGGGAAGACCTCCATCACCGGCGGCGTAGCTTCCTGTCTGGCAAGACTGGGAAAAAGTGTATTATGTATTGATATGGATGTGGGCCTGCGCAACCTGGACATCACCCTGGGGATGAGCGACCGGGCCCTCATGGACTTTTCCGACGTGGCCCTGGGGCGCTGTCCCCTCTCCCGGGCCGCCGTGTCCCATCCCGATCTGCCCGGCCTGTTTCTGCTCACCGCCCCCATGCATCTCTCCCCTGAGATCAATCCCCGGCGGATTCGTGCCCTGCTGGCCACCGCCCGGGACCGCTATGACTATGTGATGATCGACTGCCCCGCCGGACTGGGCTCAGGCTTCCGGCTGGCCACCTGCGGCGCCGACCGCGCTCTGGTGGTGGCCACCAACGACGCCTCCTCCCTGCGGGACGCCCAGCGGGCGGTGACCCAGCTGTCCGCCATCCGCCAGGTCCACCTGGTCATGAACCGCATCCAACCCAAGCTGCTGCGCCAGCTGCGCACCACCATCGACGACGCAATGGACGCCGCCGGGCTGCCCCTCATCGGCGTGGTGCCCGAGGACCCTCGGGTCATCCTCTCCGCCAATCAGGGCCGGCCCCTGATCCTGGGCGGCCGCCAGGGGGCCGCCAACGCCTGTTTGAATATCGCAAAACGCATCCAGGGCCAGCGGGTGCCCATCATGCGCATCCGCTGAGCTTCCACACCTGACAAGGAGGTAACCGCCACCATGAATATCGCCATTATGTGCCATAACCGCAAGCAGGAACTGATGGTCCAGTTCTGCACCGCTTACTGCGGCGTGTTGTCCAAGCACACCATTTGCGCCACAAACGCCACCGGCCGCATGGTGGCTGAGGCCACCGGCCTGCCGGTCAACCTCTTCCTCTCCCACGAGCACGGCGGTATCGAGCAGATCGGCCAGCGCATCATCTACAATGAGATCGACATGGTCCTGTTCTTCAACTCTCCTCAGGATACCACCATGGATGAGGATGTCATGTATATCGCCCGCCTGTGCGACCAGCACTCCGTGCCCATGGCCACCAACGTGGCCACCGCCGAGCTGCTCATCCACGGTCTGGCCCGGGGCGACCTGGATTGGCGCGAGGTTATGAACCCCAACCGCGTCCCCTTCGCCCTGTAACACACGCATTTGTACCGCTACGACGGCGCATGAGTAACCGGGATACCGCCGGACAGAGAGAGGTCCCATCGGCTGAAAGGACCTTACGGAGACGGACCCGGCCAAAGACGGCGCTACCAGCGGGCCCGGAGACGGGCGCGGTCCCCTTCCCGCAACAGAAGGCCAAAGGGAACAGGCCCAGCCTGTTCTGAAATTGGGTGGCACCACGAAGCGATAGGCGCTCTCGTCCCAATCCCGGGACCAGAGCGCCTACTTTTCTTGTAAGAAAAGTAGGCAAAAGAACTTTCTGCGAAACTGCGTTTCGCTTCTGCCCCGTCACGAAAGAGGTTCCAAGCCTTAGCCCCTTCCCTCGCCTGTACCCCTTTTTTTGCCGAAACACTAGACGAAAAAGCGTTCTGCAAAGCTGCGTTTCGCGTCTGGCCCGTCACGAGAGGGGGTTTAAGTTTTAGCTTTTCCCCTCGCCTGCGCCACTTCCTTTTGCCGGAATAACAGGTAAAAGGGGGGCCGTAGTGTCCAGAGTACGCAGACACTTTTGAGTTTTTCCTAGGCCGAAAATGAATGGGCCGCCACGGCTGCTTGCACCAGGCGTGCGTTCTTTTTCCAGTTGTCTGGACCTCCTTGCGTAGGGGCAGATACCATCCGCCCGCCGATAACGGACCAGCCCCTACGGCTGGTGGCAACCGGCGCGTTTTCCTCGTCCAGCCCGCCCGGCTTTCTTGAAATATCCCAGCCAGCGGCAGCGGCGCAGAAGCGGGGACAATCAACTGTACCTCCCGCGCCGGGTTCGAGGAACAACTCCCCGGGAAGCGTCCCCCGTAACGGGGTCCGGGGGTTGGCGACTGGAGCGCTGGCGCTCCTCGGAGCCAAACCCCGGCGATCTTTGGTTCTTTCCATCGCTGGAAAGAACAGCAAGCAATTTCCCC
>USCO01000148.1 GCA_900553135.1 uncultured Eubacteriales bacterium
ATCCCTGCAAACGCCGAGGCGAAACGGAGTTTCGCATAAAGTTCTTTGCCCAGCTTTCTTTCAAGAAAGCTGGAGGTCAGATCTTGCCGCCGCCCTTCTGCACGGCGATGACCCCGGTGCGGACCACCTCCAGGATGGAGAAGGGGCGCATCATGGCCTGGAAGGTGTCCAGGCGGTCGGGGGTATCCGACAGCTCCATGGTCAGGGAGGTGGGGGAAATGTCGTCCACCTTGGCTCCCATGATCTCACAGATGGTCATAATATCCTGCCGGGTCTTGTTGTTGGCGTTTACCTTTAATATCATCAGCTCCCGGCCGATGAGGCTCTTCTCGTCCAGAGTACGGACCTTGATGACCTCAATGAGCTTGTTGAGCTGCTTTTCCACCTGCTCCACCACGCTGTTTCCGCTGTCCACGATAATGGTGATGCGGGAGACAGTGGGATCGTCGGTGACTCCCACAGCCAGGGAGTCAATGTTGAAGGCCCGCCGGGAAAACAGGCCGGTAATGCGGTTCAAAACGCCCGCCCGGTTCTCGACCAGAACGGAAATCGTCTGCTTCATCTCTGGCTCCCCCTTCCTTTAATCGTTGGTCCCCACGTCGGGGTGGACCTTGCAGATGAGGACCATGCTGCCCGGGGTCTCCAGGAAGCGGTCCAGGGTCTCGTCCAGCTTGTCCTCGTCGTCGGCCAGGAGGCTGGGAATGCCGTAGGCCGCGGCAATTTCGGCAAAATCCGGGGACCCGTCCAGGGCCACGCCGAAGGGCCCGTGGTAAGGGGCGCTCTTCTGAATCTGATGGACCAGGCCCAGCATGTTGTTCTGGAACAGGACGATTTTAATTTCCATGCCCGAGGCCCGGATGGCGGCCAGCTCGTTCATAGCCATCTGGAAGGAGCCGTCGCCGCAGACCACCACGGTCTGCTTCTTCTCCTGGGCCACCTTGGCGCCGATGGCAGCGGGCAGGGCGTAGCCCATGGTGCCCAGGCCGCCGGAGGTGAGCAGGCGTCCGTGCTTCTGGGGCAGATACTTACAGGCGAAGATCTGGTTCTGGCCCACATCCACGCAGACCACCGCGTCATCCTGCAGCTTCTTGCCCAGCTCCCGCATGACGGTACCGGGGAACACGTAGCCCTCCCGCCGGGGGAACACCCGGCCCAGTTCGGCCTTGCGGTAGTCCCGCAGCTGCTCCAGCCAGGCGGCGGAGTCGGTGACGGGGGCGTCCCGGTCCAGGATCTGCCGCAAAATCACCTTCACGTCGCCCACCAGGGGGATGGCGGCCTGCATGTTTTTGCCGATCTCCGCCGGGTCCACGTCGATGTGGATGGTGGCCATGCGGCGCTGGATCTCCCGGGGGTCCACCATGGCCCGGTCGGCGGCACGGGTACCCACCATAATGAGCAGGTCGGCCTTGGCCAGGGCCTGGTTGGCGCAGTGGTTGCCGTGAGCGCCGATCATACCCATGTTCAGGGGGTGGTCGGTGGGCAGCACGGACAGGCCCATCATGGTCTTGACCACGGGGATGGCGGAGCGTTCCGCCAGTTCCACCAGCTCATCCCGGGCGTTGGACAGCCACACGCCGCCGCCGGCGCAGATGAGGGGCTGGCGGGAACGGGCGATAGCCTCCACCACCCGCTTGATCTGCAGTTCGTTGCCCTTGACGCTGGGCTTGTAGCCCCGGATGTTCACCTGCTCGGGGTATTCAAACTTGGCGATACGCTGCTCCTGCACGTCAATGGGAATATCAATGAGTACGGGACCGGGGCGGCCGGTGGAGGCGATGTGGAAGGCCTCCTTCACCACCCGGGGGATGTCGTTGGCGTTTTTCACCAGGTAGCTGTGCTTGGAGAAGGGGGCCACCGCGCCGGTGATGTCCACCTCCTGGAAAATATCCCGGCCCAGCAGGTGGCTGGGCACCTGGCCGGTAATGGCCACCATGGGGACGGAGTCCATATAAGCGGTGGCGATGCCGGTAATCAGGTTGGTGGCGCCCGGACCGGAGGTCACCATGCACACCCCTACCTTGCCGCTGACCCGGGCATAGCCCGAGGCCAT
Organism: uncultured Eubacteriales bacterium; assembly: GCA_900553135.1. GTDB lineage: Bacteria > Bacillota > Clostridia > Oscillospirales > Oscillospiraceae > Lawsonibacter. The sequence goes on from USCO01000148.1 coordinate 2,051, forward strand.
GTGTCCCGCGTTCTGCTCGGTCCGCACCAGGGTATAGCCGATCTCCGGGGCGTCCTTCAGCGCATCCACCGCCGGGCAGATGGTTGCCCCGGCGTATCCGAACATATGGGTCACGCCTTCCCGCTTCAAACTCTCAACCAGAGCCTGGGCTCCATTCATCACACCGTCACCTCCACTTGTCACACCATTCCAAAATCAAAAAGCGGCCTCATCCCATCTTTCGATAGGACGAAGCCGCAATTCTCCGTGGTACCACCTAACTTCGCGCCCAGTGGGCGCGCACTCCTGGCCCCGATAACGGTGGGCAGCCGACCCCGCCTACTCAGGCCCAAGGGCCCGTTCAGTGGGATGGCTCACGGGCGAGATTCAGACTTGGACCCTTCCCGGAAACTTACACCAACCGTTTCCTCTCTGCGCGTACAGGTCCGCTTACTACCCGGTCATAGCCTTGTTCACGCATCAACGCTTTAGTCGCGTGATGTGAATTTTCTCCAATCTTACTCCCAAAGCTGGGGTTTGTCAATTCTTTTTTTCCCAAGGCCTCTCTCTTGCGGCCCGGCGGCGCTCCGTGCTATACTGAACAAAATAACCGCTGAGGTGAACTGCCATGAAATATCTCGTCTACGGCGCGGGCGGCACGGGCGGCTGCCTTGCCGCCTTTCTGGCCCAGGGGGGACAGGACGTCTCCCTCATTGCCCGGGGCGCCCACCTCTCCGCCATCCAGGAGCACGGCCTGGTGCTGGAGACGGGCCACGGGACCTTTGCCATTCCGGTGCCCGCCTGCACCCAGGAGGAGTATACCCAGACCCCCGACGTCATCTTCCTGTGCGTCAAGGGCTACGGTCTGGAGGGGGTGATCCCCACCCTCCAGCGCCTGTGCACCCCGGGCACCGTGGTGGTGCCCATCCTCAACCTCTTTGACACTGGGGAGCGGCTGCAGCAGCATTTGCCCAACACCCTGGTCACCGACGGCTGCATGTACATCGCCGCCGAGATCAAGTGTCCCGGCACCATCCACATGAGCGGCGACATCTTCCGGGTGGTCTTTGGTCCCCGGGATTTAAAGGACCTGTCCCCCAAGCTGGAGCAGATCGCCGCCGACCTCAACGCCAGCGGCGTGGAGGCCACCCTGTCCCGGGACATCCGCCGGGACGCTTTGCAGAAGTTCTCCGTGGTCTCCCCCATGGCCGCCTGCGGCATCTACCACGACGTGAAGGTGGGTGCCATGCAGCACCCCGGCCCCATCCGGGACGACTTTGCCGCCCTGGTGGGGGAGGTGGCCGCTCTGGCCGCCGCCATGGGCCACCCTCTCCTCCCCGACACCGTGGAGCGCAGCCTGGCCATCCAGGACGCCCTGGACGCCGACGCCTCCACCTCTCTCAAGCGGGACCTGGACGCAGGAAAGCCCTCGGAGGTGGACGGACTCATCTTCCAGGTGGTGCGCCTGGGCCGGAAGTACGGCGTGCCCACCCCCACCTATGACCGCACGGCGGCCAAGCTGGGGTTCCCCCTGGAGGAGGCCCTATGATCCAGACCACACTGTGCTATATCCGCCAGGATGATAACTACCTGATGCTCCACCGGGTGAAAAAGGAGCAGGACGCCAACCGGGACAAGTGGATCGGTATTGGGGGCAAGTTTGAGGACAAGGAGAGCCCCGAGGACTGCCTGCTGCGGGAGGTGCGGGAGGAGACCGGTCTTACCCTGACCTCCTACCGCTACCGGGGCATTGTCACCTTCGTCTCCGACCGCTGGCCCACGGAGTATATGCATCTGTTCACCGCCGACGGCTTTACCGGCTCCCTGAAGGAGTGCGACGAGGGGGTGCTGGAGTGGGTCCCCATGGACCGTCTGGCCCAGCTGCCCCACTGGGAAGGGGACCTCATCTTCCTGGACCTCATCGCCCGGGCGGAGCAACCCTTCTTTTCCCTGAAACTCTGCTACCGGGGGGAGACCCTGGAGCAGGCCGTGCTGGACGGCAACGTCATCAAAGGAGGTCCAAACACATGATCGTCACCATTGCAAACGAATGTCTCACCGTGGACATTGAGGACTTCGGGGCCCAGCTGGCCTCGGTGCGCAGCCACAGCGGCACGGAGTACCTGTGGCAGGGGGATGCGGACATCTGGGCCCGCCGCGCCCCCATCCTCTTCCCCATTCTGGGCCGTCTGAAGGACAACACCTATCTGCTCCAGGGGCAGCCCTACACCATCCCCACCCACGGCTTTGCCCGTGACATGGTCTTTGAGGTGGTGGAGCAGTCCCCCACCCGGGCCTCCTTCCGTCTCACCGACACCCCCGAGACCCGGAAGGTCTACCCCTTCGCCTTCTCCCTCACCGTCACCTACGCCCTGGAGGGCAGCCGTCTCACCAAGTCCCACCGCATCGAGAACCACTCTTCTGTGGAAATGCTCTATGAGCTGGGGGCCCACGACGGCTTCCAGGCTCCCCTGTCCCAGGGGGAGAAGATGGGGGACTACGCCATCCGCCTGCCCGGCCTGGACGCCATCGCCCCCTACGGCATGGACGAGGCCTGCATGGTCACCCCCAAGGGGGACAGCATCCCCCTGACCGAGGGCCGCATGCCCCTTACCCCCGCCACCTACGGTCTGGACACCGTCATCCTGGACCAGCCGCCCCAGGCCCGGGCCGTGCTGGCCGACGGACAGGACCGCCCCCGGGTCACTGTGGACTTTGGGGACTTCGCCTATCTGGGCATCTGGACCCAGAATAAACCCTTCGACACCAACTATGTGTGCATCGAGCCCTGGACCACCCTCCCCGACGCCACCTTTGTGGGCCGGGAGCTGGGAGACAAGGCGGGCATCCGCCGCCTGGCCCCTGGCGCGAGCGAGGTTTTGGCCTACACCACCACATTTGAGTAAGGAAGTGAGCCTATGAAGCCGGAATACGTCAACACCTTCGGCCTGCGCAAGGTCAGCGACAAGGAGGGCAACATCCTGGAGATCACCCTGGACGCCTCCTATAAGTACATGGAAAACACGGTCACCGTCACCCCCAAGGGGCTGGAGACCATCTCCGCAACGAGCCGGCGGCTGGTGAACTTCGTCGAGAACTACCGGCGTTTCACACGGGTTCCGGCGCCGCAATGCGAGCCCTTTGAGGTGCGCGAACTCGTCCGCCAGGCCGTGTCG
>USCO01000149.1 GCA_900553135.1 uncultured Eubacteriales bacterium
AGGCCCAGGGCATTGCGGGCGCCGTGACCGGCGACCTGTCCAAGTTCCAGGACGCTTCCTCCGTCTCCAGCTGGGCCACTGAGGCCATGGCTTGGGCGGTGCAGAACGGCCTGATCTCCGGCAAGGACAACGGCAGCCTGGCGCCTCAGGACACCGCCACCCGTGCCGAGCTGGCTCAGATCATGATGCAGTTTGTCACCGCTTCCGTGAAGTGACAGCTGCCACAGACCAAGCAAACTGATTCCGGTCTCACAAAGGCCTGCCCCAACTGGGGCAGGCCTTTCTTTTTGCCCTCCCCTGCTGAGAGGGGAGCATACAGAGATTTTACATAAACTTGACATGACTGCGGTGGAGAAGATGCCCCTGCTTGCTTTACCATAAATGCTGATCTGAAAGGATGGATTTGCATTTCATTGTTAAGGAGTGAGCAACGGCATGAATCATCAAACTGCTCAGCTGTGGCGCAGACGGTGCGCCGCCCTGCTGATGACCAGCAGCATGCTGCTGGGGATGGTCCCCGGGGCGGCTGCCGCGCAGGGCGGAGACGGCCAGGCGGTGGATAGCTTGACCCTTCAGCCCGGCGAGACCACGGCGTCCCTCAATTTGAACTGGTATGCTCCCAAGGGGACTGCCGACGCCAAGGTCAAGTTTGGCGACGTAACGGTGGACGCGGCGGAGAGCGAATTGACCACCCCCACCAAGGTGGACGAGAGCAAATACACCGACACCGGCAAGATCGTGTGCAAGGCCACCGTTACCGGACTGGAGCCCGGCAAGACCTATGAGTACCAGATCTCCAACGACGGCGGAAGCACCTGGTCCAAGACCTACACCTATACCGCCCCCCAGGCGGATTCCTTCACCTTTGCCTTCACCAGCGACCCCCAGATCAAGGATGGCGGGGAGACCAACGGCGAGGGCTGGAACCCTGCCGACGGCACCAACCAGACCGGCTGGGCCAAGATGATGGAGGAAGTGGCCCAGGCGGGCGCCACCCTTATGGTCTCCGCCGGTGACCAGGTGGAGGACCAGAGCTGGGGCAAGTCCAGCGAGTACGCGGCCTTCTTTGCCCCTGAGGAGATGACCTCCATCGCCTATGCCCCCGCCGTGGGCAACCACGACCGCCACTATATGTTCGCCGACCACTTCAACCTGCCCAACGAGATGGACGTGGCGGAGGACGGAGAGTCTGGCGATGCGGACACCCTGGAGCAGGTAAAGACCACCTTCCGAGGCCAGAACTCCGGCACCAGCCAGAGCCACGGCAACTATATTCAGGCTACAGAGAGTGAGATCTCCAGCCAGAGCGACAGCAACGGCGTGACCCCCAATGAGGAGGGGTATTACGACTTCACCGAGCGCCGGGAGATGGAGACCAAGGGCAACTACTATTACCTCTATAACAATGTGCTCTTCGTCACCCTGAACACCGGTGCCTATCCCGGCGGCAACGACGAGGAGAACGCGGAGGACCCCAGCGTGCCCAGCGCCTCCAAGGACAATTCCGAGGCTGAGGCCATGGTGGAAAACTTCCGCCGCACCATGACCGCCGCCACCACGGAGTACGAAGGCCAGTATGACTGGCTCATCGTCACCCACCACAAGTCCACCCAGACGGTGGCCAAGCACGCCGCCGACTCCGACATTGAGAACTATGTGGACGCCGGTTTTGAGCAGGTGATGGACGAGTTCGACGTGGACTTTGTCCTGGCCGGCCACGACCATGTGTACTCCCGCAGCTATGTGCTGAAGGACGGGGAGCGCAACGCCGAGGCCCTGGACACCTACTACGATCCCGACGGCACCATCTATCTCACCGGCAACTGCGCCAGCGACATGCAGTACTACACCCCCTTTGAGAAGCTGGACAAGAACGACAACGCCGACTATCCCCTCCTGGCCAACGGCGAGACCGGCTCCGAGGCCTACCTGGAAGGCAATCTGCCCTACGGCAACCAGGAGTACAACCAGGAATACAGCCCCAGCTACGCCCTCTTTGACGTGGAGGGGGACACCATCTCGGTGAACGTGTACAACCTGGACGGGGACAGCGAGAACCCCGATTCCAAGCTCATTGACCACTTCACCGTCACCAAGAACGCCGACGGCGGCGAGCAGACCCAGGGCCAGGAGAACGGCTCCGCCCAGCTGGATCTGACCAAGGTCGCCGGGTATACCTCCGGCCAGTTCAACGTGGACGGCGGCGTTATGGAGATCATCTCCTACAACACCGTCACCGGTTGGGCCTACGCCGTCAACGGCCAGTCCGGCCTGCTCACTGCCATCCCCCTGAAGACCCTGGAGGAGAAGTCCACCGTGGATCTGCTGGATGGCAACGATATCGACGTGAAGGCCCTGGTGGAGGCTGCGGACGATGGCTTTGCCTACGGCGACATGACCTCCGTGGCCGTGTCCCCCGACGGCACCACCCTGGCGGCGGCCCTCCAGGCTGAGGGCTATGCCGACGCGGGCCGTGTGGCCCTGTTCACCTGCAACGCCGACGGCAGCCTGATCCTGAATCAGGTGGTCACCGTGGGCGTGCAGCCCGACATGGTGACCTTCGCCGACAACAACACCGTCCTCACCGCCAACGAGGGCGAGCCCCGCGAGGGCTACGGCGACGACGCCACCGACCCCAAGGGTTCGGTCAGCGTGGTAGACGTGGCCTCCGGCACCGCCCAGGTGGTGACCTTTGACACCTTTGACAGCCAGCGGGCCGCCCTGGTGGAAGCGGGCATCGTCCTGAAGAAGGACACCGCCCCCTCTGTGGACCTGGAGCCTGAGTACATTGCCGTCTCCGGCGGCAAGGCCTATGTGACCCTGCAGGAGAACAACGCCATCGCGGTGCTGGACATCGCCTCCAAGACCGTGACCGGCATCTACTCCGCCGGCTTTGAGGACTACAGCACCACCTCCGTGGACATCGACAAGAAGGACGAGACCTACGCCCCCAAGACCTATGAGAGCCTCATGGGCATCCGCATGCCCGACGGTATCGCCGCCTTTGAGCAGGACGGCAAGACCTACCTGCTCACCGCCAACGAGGGCGACAGCCGGGAGTGGGGCGACTACCTCAACGAGGACGAGGTGAACTTCGGCAAGGAAGGGAAGACCTCTCCCACCGGCGCCATCACCGCCGAAAACTCCGGCCTCACCGGAAAGGTGGTCTTCTTCCTCAGCGAGGACTATGACGGCCTGAACGCCCAGAAGGATTACCTCTTCGGCGGCCGCTCCTTCACCCTGTATGAGGTCACCGACGCCGGTATCCAGGAGGTCTACACCAGCGGCAGCGACTTTGAGCGCCTCACCGCCCAGTATTTCCCCGATTCCTTCAATACCTCCAACGACAATAACGTGCTGGATGACCGCTCCGGCAAGAAGGGCCCCGAGGCTGAGAGCGTCACCGTGGGCACTGTGGACGGCAAGACCTACGCCTTTGTGGCCCTGGAGCGCACCGGCGGCGTCATGGTCTATGACATCACCGACCCCGCCAATGTCTCCTACGTGAACTACATCAACTCCCGCGACTTCACCTCCACCGTCTCCGGCTCTGAGCAGTATGAGGATGGCGAGCTGGACAAGTGGGTCACCGGCGGCGACGTGGCCCCCGAGGGCTTCGCCTTTGTGTCCGCCGACAACAGCCCCACCGGAGCGGCCCTGCTGCTCACCGCCTGCGAGGTGAGCGGTACCGTGGCGGTGTACCAGCTGACCCCCGGCCAGGAGCAGCCCCTGCCCGAGGAGGATCTGCCCATCGCGGTGATCTCCGACACCCACCTGTACGACAGCTCTGAGCTGGGCAGCACGGGCGAGGCCTTTGAGGACTACCTCAACTCCGACCGCAAGATGCTGGTGGAGAGCGAGGCCATTCTGGACGCCGCCCTGGAGGAGATCGCCCAGAGCGACGTGAAGTACCTGCTCATCCCCGGCGACCTCACCAAGGACGGCGAGGAAGTGAACCATCAGCTCATGGCCGACAAGCTGGCCGCCTTTGAGGCGGAGACCGGCATTCAGGTCTTTGTCATCAACGGCAACCACGATATCTCCAACGCCAACGCCGCGCGCTTTGAGGGCGACACCACCGTCCCCGTAGCCACCGTGGATACCCAGGAGTTCCGCAGCATTTACGCTCAGTTCGGCTACGACGAGGCCGTGGCCCAGGACCTCAACTCCCTGTCCTATGCCGTTGATCTGGGCGACGACTACCGCCTGATCGTCATGGACAGCGGCATCTACAACGACGACAAGGAGAACCCCGAACAGCAGACCGCCGGACGTCTCACCGAGAGCACCATGGCCTGGGTGAAGGAGCAGATCCAGGACGCCATTGCGGACGGCCGCCGTCCCGTGGGCATGATGCACCACGGCCTGGTGCCCCACACCTCCATCCAGCCCACCATGTTCTCCGAGTATCTGGTGGAGAATTACACCCAGGTGGCCCAGGAACTGGCCGACGCCGGCATGAACCTGGTGTTCACCGGCCACTTCCACTCCCAGGACGTGTCCATGACCACCACCCAGGAGGAGAACGTGCTGTATGACGTGGAGACCGGCTCTCTGGTCACCAGCCCCTGCCCCGTCCGCTATGTGTCCCTGGGTGAGGATGAGTTTGGCTATACCACCGACCACATCACTGAGGTGGAAGGCATCGACAACTTCCCCGCCTACGCCGGACAGTTCCTGCAGGATGGCATGGAGGGCCTGGTGGAGTCCATGCTCCCCGCCGTGCTCATGCAGCTGGACCCCAGCCTGACCTATGAGCAGGCTGTGGCCGCCGCCCAGCAGATGGCCAACACCGAGCTGGTGCCCGACAGCGGCATCACCGTGAAATCCATGCTGGCCAGCGCCTTCGCCGCCCACTACGCCGGTGACGAGGAGATGCCCGCCCTGGTGGGTCAGATCGTGGCCCAGCTGGGCCAGAGCGAGAACCCCGCTTATCAGCTGCTGGCCTCTGTGACCACCGGCCTGTATACCGACGCCCAGCCCGGCGACCTCAACGAGAGCGGTCTGGTCCTGAGCCAGCTGCCCCAGGTGCCCTCTGAGGGCGGCGGCAGCTCCGGCGGCTCCAGCACCACCACCACTACCACCACCGACATCAACGGCACCGTCATCAAGGTCGTTACCGACAAGACCACCGGCACCATCACCACC
>USCO01000150.1 GCA_900553135.1 uncultured Eubacteriales bacterium
ATAGAAGGTAAAGCCCTCCTGGGAGATGTCCTGGGGCACCAGCTGGACGGCGTTGAGACCGTCGCCCAGAGTGGCCTTGGTGATGTCCACCTGCCATTCCTGGCTCTCGGTAATGAGATCGCCCGTTTCAAAGGACCAGTCGGTGCGCACCTCGTGCTCCTGGGCGGTAAAGGCCTTGGAGACGGCCAGAACGATGACGGGGATGGAGACAGCCAGGACCAAAACCAGAATTGCCAGCGCGATGAGCAGCTTTTTATGTTTTTTCAGCGCCATGGGGGACCCTCCGTTCTCTCTTTAGTGACAGGAGATCAGCACAAGGACGATTCCAAGGCTGGTGAGTATGATGCCGGTCAGGCGGTTAAGCAGCACCGCGCTGGCCCGGGTGGCGATCTTTGCGGCGATCTGAGCCCAAATCAGGGTGAATATCACGCAAAAGGCCAGCAGATCCAGCTGGGGCGGAGACCCCAGGGCAAAGTGGCTGGCGGCCCCGAAGAGGGCGGAGAAGGTCATGACGAACACGCTGGTGCCCACGGCGGTTTTCAGCTCGTAGCCCAGCACGGTGGTCAGCACCAGCAGCATCATCATACCGCCGCCGGCGCCGAAAAAGCCGCAGATGAGCCCAATCACCGCGCCGCCCGCTGCGCCCTTCAGGAAACGCACCTTGCGGGAGGCGGACTGCAGGCTGTGGCTGGGGGAGGTGACGGGGAAGAAGAGGAACCGCAGGCCTAGCAGCAGCGTCATACATACGGAAAACCCGCCCAGGGCATTGTTGGGCACCCTGGTGGACAGCCAGCTGCCCACCAGGGTCATGCTCAGAACGCCGCACATCATCACCAGACCGTTTTTGATATCCAGAGCGCCGCTTTTGGAGTAGGTGCGGGCGCTGACCGCGCTGGCCAGTACGTCGCTGGCCAGGGCGATGCCGATGGCGTCATAGGCGGGAAGGCCCAGAAAGGTGATGAGCATGGGGCTGATGACCGTGGCGGCGCTCATACCGGCAAATCCGGTGCCCAGCCCCGCCCCGGCGCCCGCCAGAAAACAAATCAGAATTTCATACCAAAACTGCGTCAAGCCGACGCCTCCTCAGGTGTAAGAACGACCCGGCCCTGGAGCCGGCGAAGGGATGGACGGCGGGAGGGACGGGGGAAACGTGGTTTTTGTCGTTGCTGCCAAGGATATCATACAAGCCTAAAGCGTGCCTAAAGGACGCCCGCTGTGGAAGACAGTTGACAGACCACCCGTTTGGTTCTAAATTATACTTTACAACCTGGGAAATTACAATCTCCAATCTGCCGCACCCAGGAGCCGGACAGGAGCGCTTTAGCCTGTCTTAAGGCTGGTGTGGTATGCTAAAGAAAGCATATTATGAGGAGGTGAAGCCATGAGACTGCTGATCGCGGAGGATGATCCCAAGCTGCTGAAGTCTCTGATCCATATTTTTGAGCGCAACAAATTCAGTGTGGACGGGGTGTCCAACGGAAAGGACGCCCTGCTCTACGGCCAGTCTACGGAGTACGATGGCCTGGTGCTGGATATCATGATGCCCGGCCTGGATGGCATCCAGGTGCTGCAGACCCTGCGGAAGGAGGGGGTCACCACCCCGGCCCTGTTCCTCACCGCCCGCACCGAGGTGTCCCAGCGGGTAGAGGGGCTGGACGCGGGGGCGGACGACTATTTGCCAAAGCCCTTCTCCTCGGCCGAGCTGCTGGCCCGGGTGCGGGCCATGCTGCGCAGAAAGGACACCTATCTCCCCGACCTGCTGACCCTGGGCCCGGTGGCCCTGAACCGCTCCACCTATCAGCTGTGCTATGAGGGGCAGTTCCAGGCCCTCAGCGGAAAGGAATTTCAGATCCTGGAGATGCTCATGCAGACCCCGGGCAGCATCCTGTCCACTGAGCGCCTCATTACCCACCTGTGGGGGTGGGACACCACGGTGGACACCAGCGTGGTGTGGGTGCACATCTCCAATCTGCGCAAGAAGATCAACGCCCTGGGGGCTCCGGTGGAGATCCGGTTTCTCCGCAACGCGGGCTATACCCTGGAGGTCCGGACATGATCGTCAGTTTGCAGAGAAAATTCATCCTCATCAGCGTGGCCTCGGTCCTGGTAGTATTTTCCGGGATTTTTCTCCTGTTGGTCCTCTCCAGCAGCGCCCAGATGGAGCGCACCATGGACACCCTCACCGACGCCATCGCTGCCAACGACGGCGTCTTTCCGGAGTTTGACTTTGACCGGCAAGGAGCTCCCTCACGGGGCTTTCCCTATGACAACGTCATCACCGAGGAGACCCGCTTCAGCACCCGGTTTTTTACCGTCTGGCTGGATAAGGGGCGGGACGTTGCCCGGGTCAACACCGACGCCGTCTCCTCCCTCACCCGGGAGGAGGTAGAGGAGTACGCAAAGCAGGCGCTGGAGCGGGGGCGAGAGCGGGGCTGGCTCTCCGACTACCGCTACAAGCTGCAAAGCACCCCCTCGGGGGTTACCATCGTGTTCGTCAACGGCCGGGAGAACCAGCTCATGACCAGCCGCCTGCTGTTCACCGCCTTTCTGGTGCTGCTGGGCAGCGCGGTGCTCATTGTGACCCTCATCGTGCTCATCTCCAAGCGGGTGGTGCGCCCGGTGGCCGAGAGCTATGAGAAGCAGCAGCAATTCATCACCGACGCCAACCACGAGCTGAAAACGCCCCTCACCCTCATCCTCTCCAACCTGGACATTGTGGAGTCGGAGGTGGGACAGAACGAGTGGCTGGATGACATCCGCAGCGAGGGGGAGCGCATGGGCCTGCTCATCAACCAGCTGGTCACCCTGTGCCGCATGGACGAGAGCGAGAACCGATTGGAGGCGGCCGCCTTTGACCTCAGCGCCGCGGTGGAGGATACCGTGTCGGAGTTTCAGCCCCTGGCCGCGGAGCGGGGGCTATCCCTCTATGTCTGGGTCCAGCCCGGGGTGACCTATGTGGGGGACGAGATGCTGATTCGGCGGCTGTGCGCCATCCTGCTGGACAACGCGGTAAAATACTGCGACAGCGAAGGCATGATCCAGGTGGAGCTCACCCGGAAGCGCCACCCGGTGCTCACGGTGGAGAACACCTGCGCCGGGGTGAACGGGCTGGAGCTGGACCGGCTGTTTGACCGGTTTTACCGGGCTGACCGGGCCCGCACCGCCTCGGGCAGCTTCGGAGTGGGGCTTTCCATTGCCCGGTCCATTGTGAAAAACCACCGGGGCAGTATCCACGCCTACCAGAAGGGGCAAATGATCGGCTTCCGGGCGGAATTGAAGTAAAAATCATAAGACGAGAAGGGAGCGGGTCCCACGGGACCCTTCCCTTCTTTTTTTGCGGGAAAGGGGGATTTCTTTAGGGCCGCTTTAGGGCCGTTGCTTATACTGAACAGGACTTTGGGCGGGAGACCGCCTGAGCCTTGAAACCGGACAAGGAGGTTCCGCAATGATAAACGTACAGCATTTGACGAAATACTACGGAGATTTTCGGGCTGTCAGCGACCTCTCCTTTGCCATTGAGGAGGGTCATGTCTACGGATTTCTGGGGCCAAACGGCGCTGGAAAGACCACAACCATGAACATTATCACCGACTGTCTGTCCCCCACCTCAGGCAAAGTAGAGGTGGGCGGATATGACATTCTGGAGGAGCCGGGCAAGGCCAAGCGCCTCATCGGCTATCTGCCCGAGCAGCCGCCCCTGTACATGAACGAGACCCCGGAGGAGTACCTGCGCTTTGTGGGCGAGGCCAAAGGCCTAAAGGGGGAGGAGCTCAGCCGCCAGGTGGATGCCGTCATCGACCAGGTGAAGATCCAAGGGGTGCGGCGCAAGCGCATCTCCGCCCTCTCCAAGGGCTATAAGCAGCGGGTGGGCATCGCCCAGGCCCTGTTGGGCAACCCCAAGATCATTATCCTGGACGAGCCCACTGTGGGCCTGGACCCCATCCAGATCATCGAGATCCGGGACCTCATCAAGCAGCTGGGCCAGGAGCACACCGTCATCTTCAGCTCCCACATCCTCTCCGAAGTCCAGGCCATCTGCGATAGAGGGCGACCGGGAGCACTACACCCTCTATCCCTACGTGCTGCTGCCCGAGATGAACAGCAGCGACATTACCGACGCCCTCCTGGAGGAAAACTACTACCCCAACATGCCCATCTCCCAGGGTCTGCTGCTGGACGGGGCCGACAGTGAGGTCACCGCCCTGATGACCACCTCCGATCAGGCTTTCAGCAAGGTGGCGGGCTACGATCTGTCCACCTATGAGAAGGAAGAGGGGGACATTGACGGTCCCTTTGCCGTGGCGGTGTCTGTGGACTGCGGCAACGGAGGTCAGATGATCTGGTTCTCCTCCTCCAACTTCGTGGACGATATGTATAACGCCCTGTCCTCGGGCGCCAACACCGACCTGGCCATGAATGCCATGTCCTCTCTCATCGGGGAGCGGGAAGCCATGGCCATCCGCAGCAAGTCTCTCAACTATAACTACCTCAGCATCAGCGGTTCCACGGCATCCCTGCTGAAGGTGCTGATGATCGGCGTGTTCCCCCTGGCCTATCTGGGCGTGGGCGTGTGCGTCATTGCAAAGAGAAGGAGGGACCAGTATGAAGCGGGCTAAGCGCATTTATATTCTGCTGGGGGTGCTGGCGGTGGTCTGTGTGGCCGCCTTCGCCGTCATCCACTACCAGGAAAAGCAGGAGGAGATCCAGACCAGCGGCGAGACCATTTTGTCCGTGGACCCCGACGCGGTCCAGTCCCTGTCCTGGGAGTACCAGTCGGAGGAGTTCGCCTTCCACCGGGATGAAAACTGGGTCTATGACGCCGACGAGCAGTTCCCCGTGGACGCCGACAAGATCCAGGAGCTGCTGGAGGTGTTCCAGGACTTTGGAGCCGCCTTCATCATCCAGGAGGTCACAGATTTTGGCCAGTACGGTCTGGATAATCCCCAGTGCACCATTCAGCTGACCACCGAGGACACCACCTACGAGATCAAGCTGGGCGATTACAGCGCTATGGATTCCCAGCGCTATGTGTCCATCGGGGACGGAAACGTCTATCTGGCGGCCGCCGATCCTCTGGATACCTTCGACGTGGCCCTCAGCGACCTCATTCAGAACGACGAGATCCCCC
>USCO01000151.1 GCA_900553135.1 uncultured Eubacteriales bacterium
CACTCGCTGTCGCGCTTGGCCAGGTAGTCGTTGACGGTGACGATGTGCACGCCCTTGCCGGACAGAGCATTGAGGTAGGCGGGCAGGGTGGCCACCAGGGTCTTACCTTCACCGGTCTTCATCTCGGCGATGCGGCCCTGATGCAGGATGATGCCGCCGATGAGCTGCACCCGGTAGGGACGCATGCCCAGCACACGCCAGGCGGCCTCGCGGCAGGCGGCGAAAGCCTCGGGCAGGATGTCGTCCAGAGTCTCGCCCTGGGCCAGACGCTCCTTGAACTCAGGGGTCTTGGCCTGGAGCTGCTGGTCGGTGAGGGCCTTGTACTCCTCCTCCAGGGCCTCGATCTTGTCCACCAGAGGCAGGATGGCCTTCACCTCCCGCTGGGAGCTGGTTCCGAAAAGTTTCTGAATCAAACCCATATGTTGAACACCTCGTAAAATACTGGTTTTTTTCTCCATTCATTCCCCCACTGGGGCCATTATCGTCTCAGTATACCATATCCCCCCCTGGGAAAAAAGAGTAAATTGTAAACTTTCCTACACAGATTATCCAATCTTTCCATTGCCGCCCCCTCCGATTCCGCCGTATGTGTATAAATGTCCGTCAGGGGTTGACATTCCTATTTGCCTGTGGTAACGTAATGGCACAATCAAATCAGGACAAACGAAGCGCCCAGGAAAACAGCGGCATGCCGCTTACCGAAGGAGTAACACTCTCAGGTGTCCCCATGGGGACGAGGACTGTGCGTGGATGTGACTCTGGAGAAGCTCTCAATGGAGTGCCGAAGGTGCAAAGCGGCCCAGCCGCCAATCTCTCAGGCAAAAGGACAGAGGTAACAGAACGTCTGATGGCGGCAGCATACCGCCCTGGACGTTCTCCCTTGGCAATGTTCGGACCGGCGGAAGATTCTCCCCGGTCCGTTTTTTGTTTGTCGGGAGAGGGGAAAACAACATGCCTGAATCTTTGGAAGCCGCACTTTATCCCATTGTGGTCAACATCAACACCTACCTGTCCAGCTACATTCTGGTGTTCCTGCTCATCGGTGTTGGCCTGTTCTACTCCATCCGCACCCGCTTTGTCCAGGTCCGCTGCTTCGGCGAGGGCATGCGCAAGGTCTTCGGCAGCCTGTCCCTGCGGGGCGGACGGCAGAAGCAGGGCATGAGCTCCTTCCAGGCTCTGGCCACCGCCATTGCCGCCCAGGTGGGCACCGGCAACATCGTGGGCGGCTCGGGCGCCATCCTGGCCGGCGGCCCCGGCGCCATCTTCTGGATGTGGATCATCGCCTTCTTCGGCATGGCCACCATCTACGCCGAGGCTACCCTGGCCATCAAGACCCGCATCACCGACGAGAACGGTGACTTCCACGGCGGCCCCGTCTACTACATCACCACCGCCTTCAAGGGCGGCTTCGGCAAGTTCCTGGCCGCTTTCTTCGCCATCGCCATCATCCTGGCCCTGGGCTTCATGGGCTGTATGGTCCAGTCCAACTCCATCGGCTCCACCTTCCACACCGCCTTCGGCGTGCCCTCCTGGATCGTGGGCGTGGTGCTGGTCATCATCTGCGGCTTCATCTTTGTGGGCGGCGTGCAGCGTCTGGCCGCCGTCACCGAGAAGATCGTCCCCATCATGGCCGCCATCTTCCTGCTGGGCGCTCTGGCCGTGCTGGTCATCCGCATCCAGTACATCCCCGCCACCTTCGCCATGATCTTCCGCTATGCCTTTGAGCCCCAGGCC
This sequence comes from uncultured Eubacteriales bacterium, assembly GCA_900553135.1. GTDB lineage: Bacteria > Bacillota > Clostridia > Oscillospirales > Oscillospiraceae > Lawsonibacter. Next base: position 1,735 of record USCO01000151.1, read on the forward strand.
ATCATCGGCGGCGGCTTCGGCTACGCGTTGAAGGAAGCCATCAGCCAGGGCGCCAAGCGCGGCCTGTTCTCCAACGAGGCCGGCATGGGCTCCACCCCCCACGCCCACGCCCAGGCCAATGTAAAGGACCCCCACGACCAGGGCGTGGTGGCCATGGTCAGCGTGTTCATCGACACCTTCATCGTGCTGACCCTCAACGCTCTGGTGGTCATCTCCACCCTGTACACCCCCGACGGCATCCTGGCCCAGGGCTACACCGAGGAAGTCGCCCAGACCATCAACAAGACCAACCTGGCTCAGACCGCCTTCGGCACCGTGTTCGGCACCCAGGCCGGCGCCATGTTCGTGGCCGTTTGCCTGTTCTTCTTCGCCTTCTCCACCGTGCTGAGCTGGAACATGTTCGGCAAGATCAACATCATCTACCTCTTCGGCAAGAAGGCCGCTCCTGTCTACTCCGTCATTGCCCTGGTGTTCATCTTCCTGGGCACCCTCATGTCCAACGACCTGGTGTGGGAGCTCACCGACATGTTCAATAACCTTATGGTCATCCCCAACGCCATCGCCCTGTTCGCCCTGTCCGGCGTGGTGGTGAAGATCTGCCACATGAACAAAAAAGCTGTCAAATAATTGTGCAGTTTAAATGAATCGTTTGGAAACGCCCGCCGCCCCCTTGACAGGGACGGCGGGCGTTTGTTATCCTGTGGACGGATCATATGACTGACGGAAGTGGGGAACCACAGGGAGTATGATCGTCATGATGCCGACCGTCTGGGCGCCGAAAAGTGGCCCGGAAGGGCGGCTTTTTTGCACCCTTTTTTGCCTTTTTGTGCCGGAAAGGAGTGTTTTCATGACCGGACAGATCCACTCGCTGGAGAGCATGGGGCTGGTGGACGGCCCCGGGGTTCGAGCCGTGGTATTCCTCCAGGGCTGCCCCCTGCGGTGCCTCTACTGCCATAACCCGGACACCCAGTCCTTCTCCGGCGGGACCCAGACCGAGCCCCAGGCCCTGGTGAAGCGTCTGCTGCGCTTCCGCCCCTATTTTGAGCCCTCCGGGGGCGGGGTCACCTTCTCCGGAGGCGAGCCCCTGGGGCAGCCGGAATTCCTGCTGGAATGCCTGAAGCTGCTGAAAGCCCAGGGCGTGCACACCTGCATCGACACCTCGGGCGTGGGCCGGGGAGACTATGAAGAGATCCTCCGGTACACCGACCTGGTGCTCTACGACGTAAAGCACCACCAAAGGGAGGGCTACCGCCGCATCACCGGCCGGGAGATGGACCCCACCCTGGCCTTTGTGGAGGCGGTGCGCAAGGCAGAGATCCCCATGTGGGTGCGCCACGTGGTGGTCCCCGGGCTCACCGACAGTGAGGCGCATCTGACTTCTCTCAGCCAATATATCGCCACCCTCCCCCGGGTGGAAAAGGTGGAGCTTCTCCCCTACCACACCCTGGGGGTTCACAAGTACCAAACCCTGGGCATCCCCTATCCCCTGGAGGGTGTGCCCCCCATGGACAAAAGCAAGCTAGAGGAATGGACCCTGCGGCTGAACGAAACCTGCCGCACCGCTCAGTGAGAAAGGAATGGTAGCAATGAGCATCGACGTCAACTGCAACGCCTGGAAGGGCTTCCGCACCGGCGAGTGGCGCCACCTGGTGAACGTGCGCAACTTTATCCAGAAGAACTACACCCCCTACGAGGGGGACGACTCCTTCCTGGCCCCCATCTCCCCCAAGACCGCCAAGGTGTGGGAGAAGGCCGAGGCCCTCATTCTGGAGGAGATCAAAAAGGGCATCATCGACGTGGAGACCGACGTGGTCTCCGGCATCGACAACTTTGCCCCCGGCTACATCGACCAGGACAACGAGGTCATCGTGGGCCTTCAGACCGACGCCCCCCTCAAGCGCATCGTCAACCTGTACGGCGGCATGCGCATGGCCACCTCCGCCCTGGAGCAGTACGGCTACCACCTGAATCCCGAGGTGGAAAAGCACTTCCACCTCTACCGCAAGACCCACAACGAGGGCGTCTTTGACGCCTATCCCCAGCGCACCCGCCTGGCCCGCCACGCCGGTCTGCTCACCGGTCTGCCCGACGCCTATGGCCGGGGCCGCATCGTGGGCGACTACCGCCGTGTGCCCCTGTACGGCACCGACTTCCTCATTGAGGAGAAGCAGAAGGACCTGGACATGCTGGACGGCCCCATGACCGACGAGCGCATCCGCCTGCGGGAGGAGGTCCAGATGCAGATCCGGGCTCTCAAGGAGATGGCCTCCATGGCCGCCAAGTACGGCTGCGACATCACCCGCCCCGCCGAGAACGCCCGGGAGGCGGTGCAGAACCTGTACATGGCCTATCTGGCCGGCATCAAGGAGAACAACGGCGCCGCCACCTCTCTGGGCCGCGTGTCCACCTTCCTGGACATCTACATCCAGCGGGACCTGGAAAACGGCCTGCTGGACGAGGAGGGGGCCCAGGAGCTCATCGACCAGTTCGTCATCAAGCTGCGCCTGGTGCGCCACCTGCGCACCCCCGAGTATAACGAGCTCTTCGGCGGCGACCCCACCTGGGTCACCGAGTCCATCGGCGGCATGGGCATCGACGGCCGCACCCTGGTGACCAAGAGCTCCTTCCGGATGCTCCACACCCTCACCAACCTGGGCACTGCCCCCGAGCCCAACCTCACCGTCCTCTGGAGCAAGGCTCTGCCCCAGAACTTCAAGGACTACTGCGCCAAGATGAGCATTGCCACCGACTCCATCCAGTATGAGAGCGACGAGCTCATGCGCCCCATGTACGGCGACGACTACTGCATCGCCTGCTGCGTGTCCGCCATGGCGGTGGGCAAGCAGATGCAGTTCTTCGGCGCCCGGGCCAACCTGGCCAAGAGCCTGCTGTACGCCATCAACGGCGGCGTGGACGAGAAGAAGGGCACCCTGGTCATCCCCGACATCCAGCACGACATGGACGAGGTGCTGGACTACCCCAAGGTGCTGGCCAATTATAAAAAGGTACTGGCCTATGTGGCCGAGCTCTACGTGGACACCATCAACATCATCCACTACATGCACGACAAGTACGCCTACGAGAGCAGCCAGATGGCCCTGCACGACACCCTGGTGGACCGGCTGGCCGCCTTCGGCGTGGCGGGTCTGTCCATCGCCGCCGACTCCCTCTCCGCCATCAAGTTTGCCAAGGTGCGCCCCATCCGCAACGAGCAGGGCATCGCCGTGGACTTTGCCGTGGAGGGCGACTTCCCCAAGTACGGCAACGACGACGACCGGGTGGACGACATCGCCG
>USCO01000152.1 GCA_900553135.1 uncultured Eubacteriales bacterium
CAGCAGAATCCCGGCAAACTTCAGCAGGGTGGTGCCCGCCCCGTTGAGAAACAGGTCCCGCCGGAGAAAGGCCAGATATAAGATCCCTTCCGCAACAAGGAAGGAGAACACAGGAAAGCGGCGAAGCTGGGCCAAGTGAGTTCCTCCTATCTGTGATAACGGCTTTTATCATACCACAAAGGCCGCGGGATGAAAAGAAAAAAGAGGACCCGGAAATCCGGGTCCTCTCAGGTGGATGGAAGGAATTACTTCTGCACGGGCTTCTTCTTGAAGAAGACGGTCATGCAGCCCTCAACGGCCAGCACGATGGCCAGCACGAAGAGCAGGGCGCCCAGGATAGCCTGAGCATAGGGGCCCCAGTCACCAGCAGCAACAGCGCCGGAGGTGATAGCGGTCACCTTAGCGGAGATGGTCTGGCACAGAGAGAACAGGGTGACCACCAGCATGAACAGCATGGGGATGTAGAACATCTTGTTGTTCTTGCCGATGTTGCCCAGCCAGGCACAAACAGCTAGCAGAGCCAAAGCGGCCAGCAGCTGGTTGGCAGCGCCGAACAGAGGCCAGATCTTGGAGTAGCCGGTCATGCCCAGGCCAACGCCCAGCACCACGGTGATGGCGGTAGCCACGATGGGGTTGCACAGCACGGCCTTGAAGCCGGTGGCGTCCTTAGCGGTCTGGCCAGGCTTCAGCCAGAACTCCTGGAACATGTAACGGGCCAGACGGGTGGCGGTATCCAGAGAGGTCAGGCAGAACACGGACACGGTCAGCACCAGCAGGGAGCTGACGGTAGCCTGAGTGCCCTCCAGGCCGGGGATGGAAGCCACCATGCGGGAAATACCGGTAGCAAAGACGTTGGTGGGAGTGACGATCTCGCCGGAGGCGTACTCGTTCCAGATGAAGGACACGGCAGCCAGGGAGATCAGAGCCAGAGCACACTCAATGAGCATGCCGCCGTAGGCGATGGGCTTGGCGTCACGCTCGTGGTCCAGCTGCTTGGCAGTGGTGCCGGAGCCGACCAGAGAGTGGAAGCCGGAGATAGCGCCGCAGGCGATGGTGACGAACAGGGCGGGGAACACGGTGCCCAGAGAGGTGCCGGTGGGAGCCAGAGTGTCCACCCAGCCGGTGAAGGCGGGCATATCCATGTGGGCAGCGTCCGCACCGGTGAGGCCGGCGCCGATGACGCCCACAGCGGCGATGACCATCATGGCGTACAGCAGGAAGGAGCTCAGATAGTCACGGGGCTGCAGCAGGATCCACACGGGAGCCACGGAAGCAACCAGGATGTACAGGCCGATGATCCACATCCAAGCGGAGTTGGACAGGTAGATGGGGTGCCAGTTCAGGCCGATGGCCAGGCAGATCACGATGCCGATGACGCCCAGGATGGTAGCCACGGACAGGGGAGCGCCCTTGCGGTACACGAAGAAGCCGAACAGGATGGCCATGACGATGAACAGCAGGGAGATCATAGCCACGGAGGCGTTGGTCTCGTTGAGAGAGCCGTCAGCATTGAAGCCAACAAAGGTGCTGGCCACGATGGAGGCGAAGGCGGCCACCACCAGGATCAGGGTCAGATAAGAGAAGATCAGGAACAGCTTCTTGGCGCGGTCGCCGATGTTCACAGCGATAACCTCACCGATGGACTGGCCCTTGTGGCGGATCGAAGCGAACAGAGCGCCGTAGTCATGGACAGCGCCGAAGAAGATACCGCCGATCAGGACCCACAGCACCACGGGCATCCAGCCAAAGACAGCGGCCTGGATGGGACCGTTGATGGGGCCGGCGCCGGCGATGGAGGAAAAGTGGTGACCCATCAGAACAGGAGCCTTGGCGGGGACGTAGTCCATACCGTCCTCCAGTTCGTGGGCAGGGGTGACCTTGGAGTCGTCAACACCCCACTGCTTGGCAAGCCATCCGCCGTAGAACACGTAGCCTACGATCAGAATGATAATGCCAACGATTACAACTAGCATAGCATTCATTGGGTTTTCTCCTCTCCTTTATAGTGCGAAATGATGCGATCCGTCAGCCGCTTCAGGTCTTTGAGAATCAATTTCCCGCTGCGGTTCACGGTAAATTCGCCGGTGGAACAATCCACGGCGGCTATTCTAAACTCCATCCATCCATGGAGCGATAGCTTAAATTCCCGGCGCCGCTTCAGCTTTTTCAGCTGGGCCAGGGCGGCGGGGTCGGCGCTGTCGTAGAGCACCAGGGCCGTGAGGTAGGTGTACATGTGCTGGGCGTGAGGTTTCACGCGGGGCTCGCCGTCCTCCAGCACCCGCTGATAGGCGGCGTCCACTGTGGCCTCATCCAGATGAGAGGCACTGAAGAGGTAGAGGTATTCGTGGTGTTCCGCGGCCCACAGCTCCGCCTTCTTCACCAGTACATACTGGGAGTCGCGGGAGTGGTAGGAACACAGGGCATGCAGCGGAGAGTCATCCTCCACCGTCTGAATATCGTAGTTTGCGGAAAAGATGCGGAGAAGCTGCTGTTCCAGCTGGGCGCGAAGGGATTGGGACACGGCGACTCTTCCTTTCTAAAGGAGGATCAGGCAGGGGACAAAGTTGAAAGCAGCCGGAAGGCTGCTTTGTAGTTTCAGGCAAAACAGAAATCTTATGGGAATCTTAAGAATTGTCAGCGCCAAAATTATGAATAAATTATTAAGCATAATATAGCAGATTCTTTTTGGTAATGCAACCCTAATTTCATCACAGTAAAGAAAAAAACAAGTAAAGGGAACCATAATTTGATTATAGGAAGCTTAAGGGGAAACAAAGGCCGGGAAGGGAGGAGAAAGAGGCCTTCCAGCCGTAAGAAGATGGAAGAAATGGGGGTGAAGACGGAGCGTAGCGAAACGTTGTGTTCCTAAGGGGGCCTTTGTTGACGGCGCTTTGGAAATCAGGTAAAATGAGCCTGCCGATTGTAGGCGAAAGGAGCTTGCTATGGTCGTACCCAAACTCAAGAAAAGGGCTCCCTCCAGCCGCTTTCCAAAGCAGCTTTGGGAAAGGCTGGCCAGACCGTCGCTGTTTTTCCTGGCGGTGATCTATTATGAAGAGCTGTTTATGAAGCTGTACTGCTTCCGGAGCCTGAGCTTCTCGGGAGTGGTATTTACCCTGCTGTTCACCCTGCCCGTGGCCATTTTGCTGGGGCTGCTGTGCGGTTCTGTTTCTACAAGACGGGGACGGGTGCTGCTGATGGCGTGTACCGCCCTGATCTCCCTTTGGATGGGGGCGCAGATCGTCTACTACCATCTCTTCAAAACCTTTTTGACCATTTTCTCCATTACCAAAATGGCCATGGTGGCAGGCGCTTTTGGCGATATGGCCGTGGGGGAGATCCTGCTCAACTGGTTCCCCATTATTATGATGGTCCTTCCTGTGGGGGCAGCCTTCCGCCTGCGCTGCCGGGTCCTGCCGGGGGAGCGGGAGCTGCTGCCGGGGATGCGGCTGCGCTGGGCCGGGCTGGCCCTGGGGGTGCAGCTGGTCTCCATGGGGCTGGTGCTGCTGTGCGGCGGCGGCGTGCTGTCGCTGCGCTACCTCTATCTCCAGGCAGCCGCCCCGGAGCTGGAGGTCCAGCACTTCGGAATGTTTACCCAGACCCAGCTGGAGGTACGCCGGGTACTCTTCGGCATCGACCCCGATGACCAGGTGCTGCCCAAGCTGGACCAGCGGCCCGCCCAGTCCCACCAGCTTTCCGGTCCGGTGGAGAGCACGGAGAAGGTCCACGCCCTGGACATCGACTTTGCCGCCCTGGAGGAGCGGGACCAGGACAACCAGACCCTGGTGGATATGCACCAGTACTTTTCCAAGGTGGAGCCCACCCCGGAAAACCAGTGGACGGGGCGCTTTGCGGGAAAGAATCTGATTTGGGTGGTAGCCGAGGGCTTTTCTACCCTGGCCATGGACCCCCAGCGGACGCCCACCCTTTGGAAACTGTCCCATGAGGGCATCGTGTGCGAAAACTTCTATACGCCTCTGTGGGGGGTGTCCACCTCCGACGGAGAGTATGTGACCACCACGGGCCTGATCCCCAAGTCCGGCGTGTGGAGCTACTCCGAGTCCGCGGACAACGCCATGCCCTTCGGCTTTGGCCACCTCTTCGGCCAGCTGGGCTACCGCACCCTGGCCTACCACGACTACCTCTACGATTACTACGACCGCAACCTCTCCCATCCCAACATGGGCTATGAGTACTACGGCATCGGAAACGGCCTGGATATGGAGATCGATGAAGAAAACTTCCCGCCCTCCGACCAGGAGATGATGGAAAAGATCGTGCCTCAGTTTGTCAATGAGGACAAGTTCATGGTCTACTGCCTGACGGTCAGCGGCCACCTGAACTACAGCTATCAGGAGAACGCCATGTCCCGCCGCCATTGGGACGAGGTGTCCGACCTGGGCTACTCCGAGAGCGTGACCGCCTACCTGGCCTGCCAGATGGAGCTGGAGCTGGCCATGGAGAGCCTGGTGAACCAGCTGGAGGCGGCAGGGAAGCTGGATGACACTGTTATCGTTCTCTCCGCCGACCACTACCCCTACGGCCTGGACGACGAGAGCTACAGCGAGCTGCTGGGCCACACCGTGGACCCGGTGTTTGAAATTTACGAGAACACCCTGATTTTGTGGAGCGCCGACCTGGAAGAGCCCGTCTATGTAGACAAGTACTGCTCCAGCCTGGACGTGATGCCCACGCTGGCCAACCTCTTTGGCCTGGAGTACGACTCCCGCCTGATCATGGGCCGGGACATCCTGTCCGATGAGCCGGGGCTGGTGATCTTCTCCAACTACAGCTTCCTCACCGACCTGGGACGTTACGACTCCACCATCGACGTATTTGAAATGTGGGACGGCAGCGAACCCGACCCGGAATACGTGGCCCAGCGCCTGGCAGAGGTCCAGAACCGGGTGGCCTACTCCGCGGCCATCCTGGACAACGACTACTACCGTGTGGTATTTGAAGATCCTCCGGAGACATAAAAAAGTGCCC
>USCO01000153.1 GCA_900553135.1 uncultured Eubacteriales bacterium
CATCCGCCGGGAGGGCCTGACCCTGGTGGGAGAACTGATGTAAAAAATGCCGCCCCTTGGGGCGGCATTTTTTAGGTCAGCAGGGCGCGGAGCAGATCCTCCAGCTCCCCCTGGGTGACGGCTTCTCCTTCCAGATCGTAATAGAGATCTCCCTGGGAGAAGCTGGTCTGGTAGAAGGTTTCTCCTTGATAGACCACCAGCTCGGTCTCGCCCACCCGGGAGACCAGGGGGTTGTCACATAGATAGAGACAGTCCCGCAGGGGCGCTTCTCCGGCGGAGAAGGCCAGGCGGAAGGAGCCCCCCGAGGGGGCAGACAGGGTAAAAATGTAATCGTGGGGCACGTAATCTCCCTCTGGAGAGGTCCGGGCGTTGAGGGAGGCGAAGGCTTTCACCGAGAACCCCTGGGGCAGGCGGGCGGTGAAGTCCTCATAGGAAATCCCCAGCTTGCTTTGGAACCCCTCTTGGGCTGCCGCCTGCTCCTCCTGGGACAGGTTGGTGTAATCGGAGTAGGTCACGTCCATATCCATGGTCAGGGCGCCGCCCATGGACGGGGAGACCTTGTTGAAGACCAGGTACACGCCGTCCTCCTCCTGGCTGGAGGTGGCGCCGGGAATGACGGGTGTTCCTCCCGGAGCGGACCGCCACAGGGAGGCAGTCCCCACCACGATGAGTACCGCCGCCGCGCAGGCGGCCAGAGCGGCCAGCAGCCGACCCCGCCCCTTGGGCCGGGCGGCCTGGGCCACATAGGTTTCGTTTACCTCTCCCAGCAGGAGAAACATTCCTTCCTTTGTCATGGCAGATAGCCTCCTTTGCACAGTTCCTCTTTCAGCTGCCTTCTCAGGCGGCTGAGGGTCATGGACACCGCTCCCTCGGTCATGGCGTGGCGGCGGGCGATATCTCCCACGCTCCACACGTACCAGTAGCGCAGCAGGAAGATGTCCCGCTTTTTTGGGGGGAGTTCGGCCAGAAAGGCGTTTACCGCCTCCAGAAGCTCCCGGCGCAGCAGAGCTTCCTCTGTGTTTCCGCCCCCGTCCATGCACTCCTCCAGCTCCTCTAACACCAGCTCCAGCTGCCCGCCGCCCCGCTTGTCCGCCTGTTCCCGCCGGCGGCGGTTGAAGGACAGGTTCCGGGTCAGCTTGCCCAGAAAGACGGACAGGACCTTGGGCCGGTGGGGCGGCATGGCCTTCCAGGCCTGGAGATAGGTGTCGTTGACGCACTCCTCCGCATCCCGGGGACTGTTCAAAATGCGGTTGGCGATGGAAAAGCAGTAGCGGCCGTACTTCTTCCCGCTCTGGACAATGGCCTCCGGGTCCCGGGCCCAGTACAGCTCCACAATGGCGCGATCCTCCATACAGGCTCCTCCCTCCTTATGTCCCTTCACCCTGATACACACTCTTTCAGAGCCAATCTAACACAGAAGAAGAAAAAATTCTACTTTGGGGAAATGGCCCGCTACCCTTGCGAAACGGGGGAAAATCCGGTATAATAACCTGGTTATAGACTCTCTATTACTACGGAAAAGAGGAAACGCCGTGAAATTAGGTATCGTGGGTCTGCCCAACGTGGGCAAGAGCACCCTGTTCAACGCCATTACCAACGCCGGCGCCGAGAGCGCCAACTACCCCTTCTGCACCATCGACCCCAACGTGGGCATGGTGGCCGTGCCCGACTACCGCCTGGACAAGCTCAGCGAGATGTACCACCCCAAGAAGACCACCCCCGCGGTCATTGAGTTTGTGGATATCGCCGGTCTGGTGAAGGGCGCCAGCCGGGGCGAGGGCCTGGGCAACAAGTTCCTGGCCAACATCCGCATGACCGACGCCATCGTCCATGTGGTGCGCTGCTTTGACGACGAGAACGTCATCCACGTGGAGGGTTCCACCGATCCCATCCGGGATATCGACACCATCGACCTGGAGCTGATCCTGGCCGACGCCGAGATGGTGGACCGCCGCATCGACAAGGCCCAGAAGTCCGCCAAGGGCGACAAGAAGTTCCTCCACGAGGTGGAGGTGTTCTCCGGTCTGAAGCAGTGGCTCAACGACGGCAAGTCCGCCCGAAGCTACCTCTCCGAGGTCAGCGAGGACGACGGCGAGCTCATCGCCACCAGCGAGCTGCTGTCCCTGAAGCCCGTCATCTACGCCGCCAACCTGGACGAGGAAGGTTTTGCCGATCCCCAGGCCGTGGAGTACTACAAGCAGGTGGAGGAGCGGGCCGCCTCCGAGGGCGCCCAGGTCATCCCCGTGTGCGCCAAGCTGGAGGCCGAGATCGCCGAGCTGGAGGCCGAGGAGAAGGCCATGTTCCTGGAGGAGCTGGGCGTGAAGGAGTCCGGTCTGGACCGCCTGGTGAAGGCCAGCTACACCCTGCTGGGTCTCATCTCCTACCTCACCAGCGGCGAGGACGAGTGCCGCGCCTGGACCATCACCAAGGGCACCAAGGCGCCCCAGGCCGCCGGTAAGATCCACTCCGACTTTGAGCGTGGTTTTATTCGTGCCGAGGTGGTCTCCTACGAGGACCTGATGGCCTGCGGCACCATGGCCGCCGCCCGGGAGAAGGGCCTCATCCGCTCCGAGGGTAAGGAGTACGTGGTGCAAGATGGAGACATCATCCTGTTCCGCTTTAACGTGTAAGGACGCCCAAAAATTTATGGCAAGTCTCTAAAAGACATTGTTTTTTTCAAGAGAATCGTGTACACTGTCCACAAGCAATCGTTTAAAAGGAGGTACCAACCATGAAGGTCGCCCGTTTTGTTCTGAAGATCGTGGCTCTCTCCCTCACCGCCGCCGCTGCGGTGTGCGCCATTATCGCTTACTGGGATAAGCTGTCTGAGCTGGGAGATTGCGCCAAGGCCAAGATCCAGCAGCGTGCCTGCGCTTCCGAGTACGACGATTACGAGGAGTAAGAAAAACAGCCGTGGAATTCATCCACGGCTGTTTTTTTGCCCATTTCCTATTTTAAGGAAAGAGAAAGCGGCGGGGCGGCGCGGGAAAGGGCGGGGTGCGCCGCCGGTACCAGCGCAGGCTGTCCCGGCTGCCGGTGCAGCGCAGCAGCACGGTGGACACCAGCACGTCGGCCCCCACCGCCGCTATGGCGGCCCAGGTGACGGGGAGGGGGATGGCGGCGGCCAGCCGCCGGGCCCAGGGGTGAATCCAGTAGACCGCCGCGGGGAGCAGCAGGGCCCAGGCCGCCGAAAACAGCAGGCAGACCCGGCCGTGGAGATTCCAGGGCAGCTCCCGGTAGTCCCAGAAGGAAACCCCCAGGCAGTCCTCGTAAAAGAGGGCCATGGCATATTCCACCGCTGTGGCCGCCGCCCCGCCCAGTGCCATGAGCAAAAGGGGACGGTTCAGGACGAAAGGAGGGAGGGCCAGCACCGCCAGAGCCCCCAGCCCGTAGACGGGGCACAGGGAGAGCACCAGCAGACACTTTCGGTCCCGCCGCCCTCCGGTGCACCGGGCATAGATTACCTCTAACAGAAAGCCCAAAAAGCTGTATAACACAAAATACCAAAACTGCTCCACCGGCGTGTCCCCTCCTGATTTCTGTGTGTTTGGTTAGGATGTGGAGGGGAGGGAAGTTCCATACCGAAAAATTTGGAGGACAAATTTTGCAGCCGGGGCAATCCGATCTTGCATAACCGGGCGGTTTGTGATACAATGATTCGAATTTGGATGAAAGCTGAGAAAGGAAGGGCCGCAATGCGACATTTGATCGACTTTGGAGATATGACCCGGGACGAATGGGACAAGCTGTACAACCGTATCAGCCAGATCATCGACGCGCCGGAGCAGTTCATTGACGTGTGCCGGGGCCGGGTGTCCTGCAACTTGTTCTATGAGCCGTCCACCCGCACCAACTTTTCCTTCCAGACTGCCATGATGCGTCTGGGCGGATCGGTCTTTGGCTTTGCGGACCCCAACTCCTCTTCGGTGGCCAAGGGCGAGACCCTGAAGGACACGGTGAAAATGGTGTCCAACTACGCCGACGTGGTGGTCATGCGTACCCCCTGGGAGGGCTCCGCCAAGGCGGCCTCTCTGTACTCCGCGGTGCCCGTGGTCAATGCCGGTGACGGCGGCCACATGCACCCCACCCAGACCATGGCCGACCTCACCACCATCACCCGCCTGCGGGGCAAGGTGGACGGGCTGTGCCTGGGCCTGTGCGGCGACCTGAAAAACGGCCGCACCGTCCACTCCCTCATCAAGGCCATGGCGAAGTTCCAGGATATCAAGTTCTTCCTCATCTCCCCCCGTGAGCTGGCGGTGCCTGAGTACATGCGCGCCTTCATGCGGGAGCACAACATGTGGTTCACCGAGGTCACCGGCCTGGAGGCCGTCATCCCCCAGCTGGACGTGCTGTACATGACCCGCGTCCAGAAGGAGCGGTTTGTGGACCCCCTGGAGTACGAGCGCAACAAGGGCATCTATATCCTCACCCGGCGCAAGCTGGAGCGTGCCAAGCCCGACATGCTGGTCATGCACCCCCTGCCCCGTGTGGATGAGATCACCGTGGACGTGGACGACGATCCCCGGGCGGTCTACTTCCAGCAGGCCCGGTACGGCATGTTCGCCCGCATGGCTCTGCTGGAGCACCTGTCCCTGCAGGCCCGGGACGATCACCTGCCCCCCGTGGAGATCGGCACCAAGCCCGTGTGCCGCAACCCTCGCTGCATCACCCAGACCGAGCACTATCTGCCTCCCCTGGTGAAGAAGATCGGCGGCGTGGACTGCTGCGGCTTCTGCGACGCGGCCCTGGACTAATAAAGAAAGTTTCACCCTGCCGCCGCCCCTCCCTGACGGGGGAGGGGCGGGGGTTTGCAGGGAAATGTGGATGGCTGGCACAGGAAATTTGAAAAACCCATTGACAAAGAAAATTAGATGTGGTATTATCTCATAGCTGACGTGAGAGAACCGCGGCATCCATGCGGGTGTAGTTCAATGGTAGAATCCCAGCCTTCCAAGCTGGTCGCGTGGG
>USCO01000154.1 GCA_900553135.1 uncultured Eubacteriales bacterium
GCTGGCCGGCACCGAGCGCGGCATCACCGAGCCCACTCCCACCTTCTCCGCTTGCTTCGGCCAGGCCTTCCTGGAGCTGCACCCCACCAAGTACGGTGAGGAGCTGGTGAAGAAGATGGAGAAGAGCGGCGCCAAGGCCTACCTGGTCAACACCGGCTGGAACGGCACCGGCAAGCGCATCTCCATCAAGGATACCCGCGGCATCATCGACGCCATCCTGGACGGCTCCATCCTGAAGGCGGAGACCAAGACCATCCCCTACTTCAACCTGGCCGTTCCCACCGAGCTGCCCGGCGTGGACACCAACATCCTGGATCCCCGCAATACTTACGCCGATCCCACCGAGTGGGACACCAAGGCCAAGGACCTGGCTGCCCGCTTCGTGAAGAACTTCGCTAAGTACACCACCAACGACGCCGGCAAGGCTCTGGTCGCCGCCGGCCCCAAGGCTGAGTAAGCCATTTCCCTTTGATTTCCCCGGGACGCCGCCTCAGGCGGCGTCCCTCTTTTTTTGAGGTAGGCCCGTCATGAAACAATATCAAATGTCTGAAGCCCTTCCTGTGGGGCTCTGCCTGGCGCTGGGCGGCGGTATGCTGGACGCATACAGCTACTTACAGCGGGGCCAGGTGTTTGCCACGGCAGAGACGGGAAACATCGTTCTGCTGAGCATCAATCTGTCCATGGCCAACTGGAGCCAGGCCCTGCACTACCTGCTGCCGGTGCTGGCTTTTTTCGCCGGGGTGCTGTCCACGGAGCTGCTGCGGCGGCGTCTGGACCGCAACGGCAGCTGGCTGCACTGGCGGCAATATCTGCTGCTGGTGGAGTGTCTGGCCGTGGTGGTGGTCTCCCTGCTGCCCGAGAGCATGAACCCCCTGGCCAACATCATCATCTCCTTTGCTAGCGCCATCCAGGTGGACTCCTTCCGCTCCTTCAACGGCTGCGGCTGCGCCACCACCATGTGCACCGGCAACCTGCGCAGCGGAACGGAGCACCTGTACCACTGGCTGTTCCACCGCCAGGGCACCGCTCTGGACAAGGCCAAGGTCTATTACGGCCTGATTCTGGCCTTTATCACCGGGGCTCTAATCTGCGGACTGCTGTCCGGGTTTGGAGGCAGACAGACGGTGCTCATCGCCTGCATCCCCATGCTGACCGCCTTTGCCATGATGTTTTTGGAAAAACGGGATTAAAAAAGCCGCCGGAGTTTCCGGCGGCTTTTTGCTATTATTATCCCAAAATGCTTCGGTAATTTTCCTGGTCCGTGTCCCCCTCGGTGCTGATACACAGCACCCGGGAATCGGGCCCCAGACCCAGGGTCCAACACAGGTCGTGGAGGGCCTCCTCGTGGAGGATGGCTGACAGAACTCCTACGCCCACGGCTCCCGACTCGCCGGAGGTCACAGCCTGGTCCCCCTGCACCGGGCGGCCCAGCAGGCGCATGCCCAGGGCGGCGTACTCGTCAGGACAGGCCAGGAAGGCATCGGTCCAGGCCCGGATGATCTCCCAGCTGATGGTGCAGGGCTCCCCGCAGCACAGCCCGGCCATCATGCTGTCCATCTCCCCGGTGACGGGGCGGATCTCCCCCGCCTTGGCGCTCTGGAACAGGCAGGCGGCCCGGTCGGGCTCCACGATGCAGGTCACCGGGCTGTCCTTTCCCCAGGCGTTGACAAAGCTGCCCAGCATGGCCCCGGCAAAGCTGCCCACCCCCGCCTGGAGAAACAGATGGGTGGGTGCCTGCTCCCCGGCCTGGGAGAGCTGCTCCAAAATCTCGGAGGCCATGGTGGTATAGCCCTGCATGATCCAGGTGGGCACTTGTTCATACCCCGGCCAGGCGGTATCTTGAATGAGGACCCAGCCCTGCTCCCGGGCCATCTTGTCCGCCAGGCGCACCGCGTCGTCGTAGTTGAGGTCGGTGATCTCCGCCTGGGCGCCCAGGGCCAGAATGTTGTCCAGGCGCTCCCGGGCGCTGCCCTTGGGAAGATAGACCACCGCCTGGTGGCCCAGCATCCGGGCGGCCCAGGCCACGCCCCGGCCGTGGTTGCCGTCTGTGGCGGTCACAAAGGTGATCTCCCCCAGCTCGGTCTCCTTTTGC
Source organism: uncultured Eubacteriales bacterium (assembly GCA_900553135.1). Taxonomy (GTDB): domain Bacteria; phylum Bacillota; class Clostridia; order Oscillospirales; family Oscillospiraceae; genus Lawsonibacter. The sequence goes on from USCO01000154.1 coordinate 2,093, forward strand.
CGGGCCATCAGGTTTTCAAAGGTCAGTTCTTCCCCGGACAGCTCCAGCCGCTCTCCCAGCCAGCGGGCAATGGCGTAGCTGCCTCCCAGGGCCTTAAAGGCGTTGAGCCCAAAGCGCTGGGACTCGTCCTTCACCCACAGCCGGGACACTCCCAGCTGCCGGGCCAGGCCGTCCAGCTGCACCAGGGGTGTGGGCACATACCCAGGCAGCCCCTGATGGAAGCGCCGGGCATCCTCCCGAGCCTCTGTCCCCACCAGATGGAGCTCTGCGGGGGTCTGTTCTGTTTTGTGATGAATGTAGTACTGGATCCCAGGCATGCGTACTCCTCCTTCGGCCGTTTTTTTGATTATATCACAGGGCCGCCGCTCCCCACAAGACAAGGGCTCCTCGTTCTATTTTGACCCTTGCATTTTCCTGTCGCCTTTAGTACAATAGATAGCCGGACACCATGAAATCAGTTGGAAGTGATCAAACGATGGACCGCAAAACTCTGGCCGCCGCATTTCCGGTGACCGTCCCCGTACTCATGGGATATTTGGCCATTGGCATGGCATTTGGCTTTATGCTGCAGGCCATTGGGTATAACTTTATCTGGGCTTTCTTTATGAGTCTGACCATCTACGCAGGCTCTGGACAGTATCTGGGCGTCAGCTTGCTGGCCACCAAGGCCACCCTGGGCACTGTGGCGGTGATGACCCTGCTGGTCAATTTCCGCCACCTGGTATACGGCCTGTCCATGCTGGAGAAGTTTCGCGGCATGGGACCCCGGAAGTTTTACATGATCTTCTCCCTTACCGACGAGACCTACGCCCTGCTCTCCTCCGTTCAGGTGCCCCAGGGCATGGAGCCCCGGAGATTTTATTTTGCCATTGCATTCCTGGACCACTGCTACTGGATTTTGGGCTCGGTCATTGGCGCGGTGGCGGGAGCTCTGCTGCCCATCGACACCACCGGCATCGACTTTGCCATGACCGCCCTGTTTATGGTCATTGCCGTGGAGCAGTGGCACACCTTTAAAAGTCACCTGCCCGCCATCCTGGGCGCGGTGGTCACCCTGGTCAGCCTGGCTCTGGTGGGGGCGGACAACATGCTGCTGCCCGCGCTGGCCATCATCGTCATTGCCCTTCTGCTGCTGCGCAGCCGTCTGGACCAGCAGGACCACGCCCCCGCGGCAGATCAAAAGGAGGAATCTTCATGCTGACTCCCATGCAGACCATCGCCGCTATTGCGGTCATGGCCCTGGTCACCTTTCTGACCCGTGCCCTGCCCTTCCTCCTCTTTGACCGCAGCGACCATCCCCCCAAGCTGGTACTCTATCTGGGCCGGGTGCTGCCCCCCGCGGTCATCGCCATGCTCATTGTCTACTGTCTGAAGGACGCGCTGCTCTCCCTGGGCGGAAACCTGACCTCCGCCTTCTCCGCCCCGGTACTGGGCCACTGGCTGCCCGCCCTCATCGCCCTGGTAGTGGTGGTACTGCTCCACTGCTGGAAGCACAACAATCTGCTGTCCATCTTCGGCGGCACGATTTTGTACATGTTCCTGGTCCAGGCCGTCTTTGTGTAATCAAGAAGCCCGCCGCACACTGTGCGGCGGGCTTTTCTTTTTATTTTACAACGACATTTTCCTTGCCCAGACGCTCCTCCAAGTCCTGCACCAGGGCGGGATGGATGAGACAGCGGGTCCCCACCCGCTTTTTGCAGTCGGCAAAGTACAATACCGCCTGGCTCTCCCCCGGGAAGAAGGAGAGCACCAGCTTCACCTTCCGCAGGCGGGGGTCCTCCCGGCTGGGCAGACGGAGATAGAGCCGCTGCTCCTCCTGGGCCTGGGGGGCAGCCGTCCCCAGGGGGCGCAGGCTGTCCACCATAATCTGGGGCTCCTTCTCGTCTCGCACGGAGATCTTGCCGTCCACCAGTACGGCGTTGTTTTCCCGGATGTAGCCGCCGCTCTCCCCCAATACCCGGGAGAAGCAGATGAGCTCCAGGGCGGCGGTGTCATCCTCCAGGTTGACATAAGCCATCAAGGTGTTGTTCCGGGTGGTTCGGGTCTTATAGGTGGAGATCACTCCGGCGATGGTCACCTTGTCCCCGTCCCGGTAGCGCTGGGGACCATCCTCCCGGCTGAAATCGGCCAGGATGGAGCCGATGGTCACCGCACCCTGGGCCTGGGCGGCCTGGCGGTAGGCATCCATGGGGTGGCCGGTGAGATAGAGGCCGGTGACCTCCTTCTCCATGGTCATCAGCTCCTGGGGGGTAAACTCAGGGATGTCGGGGAGCTGGATGGGAGCCGGAGCGCTCTCCTCTGCCCCGCCGCCGAAGCCGAACAAGTCCATCTGACCCTCCAGATTGCGCTTGCGGCTGGCAGCAATGCCGTCCAGCACCTGGCCATAGACCTGCATCAGCTGGGAGCGGCGGCAGCCCATGCGGTCAAAGGCCCCCGCCTTGATCAAACTCTCCAGCACCCGGCGGTTGAGATCGTGGTCAAACATCCGGTCGCAGAAGTTCATGAAGTCGGTGAAGGGACCGCCTTTGCTCCGCTCCTCCAGCAGACATTTGATGACGTTGCGGCCCACTCCCTTCAGGGCCACCAGACCGAAGCGGATGCCCTCGTCGGAGACGGCAAAGTCCGCTTCCGACTCGTTGACGTCGGGGGGCAGCAGGCGGATGCCCCACTCCTTACACTCGGCGATGTATTCGGCCACCTTCTCGCTGGAGTCCAGCACGGAGGTGAGCAGGGCGGCCATGTACTCCTTGGGGTAGTGGCACTTGAACCAGGCCGTCTGATAGGCCACCACGGCGTAGCACACCGCGTGGGCCTTGTTGAAGGCGTAGTTGGCGAAGTCGTAGATCTCGTCGTAAATGCT
>USCO01000155.1 GCA_900553135.1 uncultured Eubacteriales bacterium
TGGTGTACACCAACCGCCAGTCCGCCGGCGCCTACCGGGGCTACGGCGCCACCCAGGGCATCTTCGCCGTGGAGTCCGCCGTCAACGAGCTGGCCGCCCGTCTGGGCATGGACCCCGTGGCCATCCGGGAGAAGAACATGGTCCGGGAGGGCCAGGTGATGTCCGCCTACTACAACGAGCAGGCCAACGCCTGCGCTCTGGACCGCTGCCTGGCACGGTGCAAGGAGCTCTTTGACTGGGACAAGAAGTTCCCCGTGCGGGACATGGGCAACGGCAAGGTGCGTACCGCCGGCGTGGCCATGGCCATGCAGGGCTCCGGCATCTCCGGCGTGGACGTGGGCTCTGCCACCATCAAGCTCAGCGACGAGGGCTTCTACAACCTGTCCATCGGCGCGGCGGACATGGGCACGGGCTGCGACACCATTCTGGCCCAGATGGCCGCCGAGTGTCTGGACTGCTCCGTGGACAACATCGCCGTCTTCGGCGCCGACTCCGACGCCTCCCCCTACGACTCGGGCTCCTACGCCTCCTCCACCACCTACGTCACCGGCAAGGCCGTGGAGCAGGCCTGCCGCCAGCTGAAGGAAAACATCTGCGCCATCGCCGCCCAGATGCTGGACTGCCAGCCCCAGGACGTGGAGTTTACCGGCAGCGCCGTGCGCCGTCTGGACGGCAAGGGTGAGGTCTCTCTGAAGGACATCGCCACCAAGTCCATGTGCGGCAACGCCATCCCCGTTCAGGTCACCTACACCCACACCTCCCCCGTCTCCCCGCCCCCCTTCATGGTGGGCATGGTGGAGATCGAGCTGGACAAGGAGACCGGCTCGGTAGAGATTCTGGACTATGTGGCCGTGGTGGACTGCGGCACTCCCATCAACCCCAACCTGGCCCGGGTCCAGACCGAGGGCGGCATCGTTCAGGGCATCGGCATGGCCCTGTTTGAGGAGATCACCTACAACGAGAAGGGCCGTATGGCGGAAAACTCCTTCATGCAGTACAAGATCCCCACCCGTCTGGACATGGGACATCTGCGGGTGGAGTTTGAGTCCAGCTACGAGCAGACCGGCCCCTTTGGCGCCAAGTCCATCGGCGAGATCGTCATCAACACTCCCTCTCCCGCCATCGCCCACGCCATCTTCAACGCCACCGGCGTGTGGCACCGGGAGCTGCCCATCACCCCGGAGAAGGTGCTTATGGGCATGAAGCACCGTGGCTGAACATCTCATCTATCTGGCCGCGGGGAGCGCCCGGCGCTTTGGCAGCAATAAGCTGCTGTGCCCTGTGGACGGAAAACCCCTCTTTCAGTACGGCCTAGACACCTTGACCCGGGCCGCCCGGCAGCGGGAGGACTGCACCCTCACGGTGGTCTCCCGCTACCCCCAAATTCTGGCCGCCGCCCAGGCGGCGGGGGGAACGGCTGTGGACTGCCCGGACAGCGTGCTGGGTCTGTCTTACACCATCCGCGCCGCTCTGGACAGCCTGGAGCCCCTGGCTCCAGAGGACATTTTGGTCTTTGCCGTGGCCGATCAGCCCTGGCTCACTCCCTCTTCGGTGGTGCGCCTGCTGGAGGCGGCCCGCTCCGGCGCGCCGGGCGGGACCCTGTGCTGGGAAGGCCGGGTGGGCAGCCCCACCTTCTTCTCCGCCGCGCTGGTTCCCCAGCTGTGCGCCCTCACTGGCGACCAAGGGGGACGGCGGGTGCTGAAGGCTCTGGGAGACGCCTGCATCCAGGTCCCGGCGGAAAACGCCAGGGAGCTGGAGGACGTGGATCTTCCCTCAGATTTATAAAAAAACGCGCCCCGGAAGAACGTTCCTTCCGGGGCGCGTTTTTTATTATAGCTGCTTGTGCCGCTTCTCCCAGCGGTCCACCAGCCACAGGCCGCCCAGACCGCACAGGGTGCCGATGATGGCCCCCGCCAGCACGTCGCTGGGGTAGTGGACTCCCACATACAGCCGGGACAGGCCCATAAGGACCGCCTGAATGAGGGCGGCAGCCCGCCATCCCCCTTTTTTTGCCGTTCCAAACCAGGCCACCCCCGCGGCAAAGGCGGCGCAGGTATGGCCCGAGGGGAAGGAGTTGGGGTCCCCCGAGGTGAGCAGGGGGATGAGGCCCTCCACCACGGTATAGGGCCGGGGCCGGGAGACCAGGTGCTTGAGCACCACGTTGGTACACAGCAGGCCCAGCACCATGGCGCACAGGGCCGTGGCCCCCGCCCGGCGGGTGGGCTTCCAGCACAGCATGGCCACCGACACCATGATCCAGACGATCCCCGCGTTTCCCAGGGTGGTATACAGCTTTACCAGCGGGTCCAGCACCCCCTGGCGGATACATTCCTGAATCCAGAGCAGCACCTGTTCATCCAAGGCTTGAATTGCAGCAGGCATGGTTTTCCCCTTTCCGTCCTTGACCGCACTTCCGGTCTCGGATATAATAAGGATTGTATTTCCCCGGATTTTCTTATAAAACCGGGATGATTTTCCCTATTATACCCGCTTTTTCCTTCCTTCGCAAGGGCGGGTTTGTCCATATTTCAGGAGGTCCTACCCCATTGAAGCAGATCATTTGCCTCTCCGAGGAACCCTGGAGTGCCTCCCCAGGCCGTACCCAGCAGCTGGTGTCTCGGCTGAAAAACACCCAGGTCCTCTATTTTTCCCCCGCCCCCAACTGGCGGGACGCCGCCTTTCGGAAAAAAGGCCGCCAGGTGAAACAGAATATCACCACCTACATTCTTCCCCCCATTCTCCCCGTAGATGAGCGCTTCGGCGGCCTGTTCCGCATGGAGCAGACCAAGCTGGCCCGGTTCATCTCCGCCAAAGCCGCCCGCCACCGCTTCCGCGCCCCCCTGCTGTGGACCACCTCCCCCGAGCACGTCCATCTGCTGGACCGCCTGGACTACGACGGTCTGATCTACGACTGCGACCGGGAGTGGGCCGATCTGCCCCTGCCCTGGGAGGGCACCCTGGCCTCCACCGCCGACGTGGTTTTTGCCGCCTCGGAGGATCTGGTGGACCGGCTCTCCCCCTGCAGCCCCAACATCGCCCTGCTGCCCAACGGGGGCACCCACGGACTTTTTTCCCGGCACGTCCCCAAAAAGCGGCCGGAGTCTGCCCGCCCGGTGCTGGCCTGGGTGGGAGACATCCATCCCGGCCTGGACCTCTCTCCCCTGCTGTACGCAGCCAAGGCCCGGCCCGACTGGACCTTCCTGCTGCTGGGACGGCGGGAGGGAAACCCGCTGCTGCGCTCCCTCTCCCGTCTGCCCAATGTGGTGCTGCGCGCCCAGTGTCCCCTGATGGAGGTGCCCGAGTATCTGAAGGACTGCCGGGTGCTTCTCAATCTGCTGGACCAGGACCAGCCGGACAGCGACGTGGTGTCCAGCCGCATGTACGACTATCTGTCCACCGGCCTGCCCATCGTCACCATGCTGTGGCCCGACCAGGTGGAGGTCTTCCCCGACGTGGTCTACGCCGCCCACTCCAACCAGGAATTTCTGACCCTGTGCCAGCACGCTCTGGAAGAGGTCTCCCCCTGGGCCATGGAGCGCCGCCGCAGTCACGGAGCCGCCGCGGCCTGGTCCCGGCGCAGCGAGGAGGTCTCCCGGATTCTGGAAACTGCCGGCCTTCTTTAACATATTTCCCCGCTTTTTGTCCATTTCCTACCGCGACAACTTCCCTCCCATTTTCCCCCGGCGGATTGTACAAGCCTACGAATTTGCCGGGATGTCTTGCATCTTTCCCATTTCTTCGATAAAATAGAGACCTAAGTGATGCAAAAGGAGGAGCGTTCCATGGGCTGCCGGATGCTGTTCACCACTATGATTCAGAAGTTCCGATTCCATGGCCGCAATCTGTCCAAATACGCCAATTTATAACCAAACAGGCTGTCTGTCTACCCGCAGATGGCCTGTATTTTTTCTTTCCCGGCGAAGTTTCTTCGCCGGGACTGTTCCTTTGGTTAGAGTTTCGAAAGGAGAATGGTTTTATGAGCAAAAAAGTCGCCGTGATCATGGGGTCCGACAGCGATTGGCCTGTGGTAAAGGGGGCCTGCCAGCAGCTGAAAGAGTATGGCATCCCCTTTGAGGCCCACATCATGAGCGCCCACCGCACCCCCGCCGCCGCCGCGGACTTTGCCAAGAACGCCCGCAAGAACGGCTTTGGCGTTCTCATCTGCGCCGCGGGCATGGCCGCCCACCTGGCCGGCGCCTTCGCCGGAAATTCCACCCTCCCCGTCATCGGCATCCCCATGAAGGGCGGCATGATGGACGGTCTGGACGCCCTGCTGGCCACCGTTCAGATGCCCAGCGGCATCCCCGTTGCCACCGTGGCCGTGGGCGGTGCCAAGAATGCCGCCGTGCTGGCCGCCCAGATCCTGGCCGTCTCTGACGACGCTCTGGCCGCCAAGCTGGACCAGGCCCGCGCCGACATGGCCGAGCAGATCGCCGCCAAGGAGCAGAAGCTCCAGAGTGAGCTGGAGGGCTGATCTTCTCCACCCGCGTTATTTCGTGTACCTCATTGTTACAATGATTTCAAAAAAGGAAGGAACGATTGCAATGAACAAGATCGAGCAGCTTTACGAGGGCAAGGCCAAGAAGGTTTTCTCCACCGAGGACCCCAACGTGGTCATCGTCTCCTACAAGGACGACGCCACCGCTTTTGACGGTCTGAAGAAGGGCACCATCACCGGTAAGGGCGCCATCAACAACCAGATGACCAACTTCCTCATGCAGCAGCTGGAGAAGGCCGGCGTGCCCACCCACTTCGTTGAGGAGCTCAGCGAGCGGGAGACCGCGGTGAAGAAGGTCACCATCGTGCCCCTGGAGGTCATCATCCGCAACGTGTCCGCCGGCTCCTTCGCCAAGCGCTACGGCGTG
>USCO01000156.1 GCA_900553135.1 uncultured Eubacteriales bacterium
CCCGCCAGATCGAAACCAGCCCCTACGGCTGCTGGCACCAGGCGCGCTTTCCTGGTCCAGCCGGACAGTTTTCTGCTGATTGCCTAGCCAGCGGCAGCGGCGCGGAAGCGGGGACAATCCACTGCACCACCCGCGCCGGCTTCGAGGAAGTATCCCCCGGGAAGCGTCCCTCGTAACAGGAGCCTGTCCCGGCGATTCTCAAGGTGAATTGCCCCAAAGGGGCAAGAGAGGGTGGCCTGGGCCATTGGTTCCTTTCTGATCGCGCAGAAAGGAACATTTTCCCCAAGGTTTATTTTCATTTTCAGATACAGGAGAACACCTATGGTCGAAATCATCTCAGTCCGCTTCAAAAGCGGCGGAAAGCAGTATTATTTCAACCCCAACGGCGAGGTCTTCCAGCCCGGCGAAGGGGTCATCGTGGAGACCTCCCGGGGCACCGAGTACGGCGAGTGTACCCAGGGAAACACCCCCATCGACGAGATGGAGCTCACCGCGCCCCTGCGCCCTGTGGTCCGCCGGGCCACCGAGGAGGACCAGAAGGTCCGGGAGCGCAACAAGGAGAAGGAGCAGAAGGCCTTCCAGATCTGCCAGGAGAAGATCACCCAGCACGGCCTGGACATGAAGCTGGTGGAGGCCGAGTACAGCTTTGAAGGCAACAAGGTCCTGTTTTTCTTCACCGCCGAGGGCCGGGTGGACTTCCGGGCCCTGGTGAAGGACCTGGCGGGCACCATCCACGCCCGCATCGAGCTGCGCCAGATCGGCGTGCGGGACGAGGCCAAGATGCTGGGCGGCCTGGGTATCTGCGGACGGCCCTTCTGCTGCTCCCAGTTCCTGGACGAGTTCCAGCCCGTGTCCATCAAGATGGCCAAGACCCAGAACCTGTCCCTCAATCCCACCAAAATTTCCGGCACCTGCGGGCGGCTCATGTGCTGCCTGAAGTACGAGCAGGAGGCCTATGAGGATCTGGTGAAGCACTCCCCCAAGCAAGAGTCCTTTGTGGAGACTCCCGACGGAGCGGGCACCGTGTCCAGCGTCAACCTGCTGCGCCAGACGGTGCAGGTGCGTCTGGAGGATGCCCCCGAGACCCCCAAGTGCTATCACAACTGCGAGATCTGCGTGGTGCGCAACGGCAAGGGCAAGCGCCCCGAGGGCTATGTCCAGCCTCCCCTGGAGGAACTGGCCAAGCTGCGCAAGCCTGTGGAAAAGGAGGAGGTCCCCGATCTGAAGGGCTCCGCCTCTCCCCTGGCCGCTGCCCTGGAGGCGGTGTTCAACGGCGAGACCCCCCAGTACGAGGGCTTTGACGCGCCCCAGCAGAGCGCCAAGAGCAGCCGCTCCCGCAGCCGTTCCCGCCGCAGCAAGAGCGGCGCCCCCAAGCAGCAGCCCGCCGCCCAGGAGGGCCAGCAGCCCCAGAAGGAGCGCCCCCCTCGCAAGCCCCAGAGCGACCGTCCCCGCTCCGAGGAGCGCAAGAACCAGGAGCGCCGTCCCCGGCCCGAGAAGGCGGCTCCCGCCCCCGCCCAGAACGAGGGCAGCGCCCCCGCCGAGGGCGGCGAGAAGCGCCGCCGGCCCCGCCGCCGCCGTCCCAAGAGCAGCGGCCCCGCCCAGGGCAATCAGGAGTAATCCGGCACACTGGCCCGGCGAAAAAAGCCCTCCTGCAAGGAGTTCCGCGCCCGCTGGCGCGGAATCAATTGAAATCCGGTCATTTCCGGGGACATGCGCCTCGGAAATGACACTTCTCACGCAAGATGGGCCGACTTTTCCGTAAGGAATCGAGGCCCATTTTGCGTGCAGCTTTTCTCGAAAAAGTGGCTGCGCCACTTTTTCGAATCATCGAGGCCCCGGCATCGCCGGGGCCTGATGTGCTTTTAGAATCAAGTGGAAATTGAGAGGATGTGAAGGAGATGTCCGGGTTTTTCAACGCCCTGTCCGCCTCCCTGGTGCTCATGTGCCTGATGTCGGTGGGCTACTTCATGGGCCGGGTGGGCTGGATGGGCCCCTCGGAGAAAACCTTTCTCAGCAAGTACATCGTCAACATCGCCGTGCCCTGTACCTGCGTCACGGGACTGCTGAAAAACCTCAGCCATGATATGCTCCTCCAGGCGGGCATGATGCTCCTGGCCGCCGTGGCGGGCATCGTGGTTACCCTGCTGCTCTCGGTGGGCCTGGCCCAGCTCTTACACATCCCGTCCCGGCGCTGGGGCGTCTTTGTGGCCATGACCGGCCTGTCCAACGTGCTGTTTATCGGTCTGCCCGTGTGTACCCAGCTCTTTGGAGACGCCTGTCTGCCCTATGTCATGATCTACTACCTGGGCAACACCAGCTTTTTGCAGTCGGTGGGCATCATGCTCATCCAGCGCTCCGGCCAGGGGGGCGCCTCCTTCGGGGGCGTGGGTCCCTTCCTGAAAAACCTGCTCACCAAGCCCCCCATCCTGGCGGTGATCTTCTCCATCGCCATGCTGGCCCTGGACCTGAACCTGCCCGCCGTGGTGATGAAGTTCACCGGGTACATCGGGGACACCGTCTCCCCCCTGGCCCTCATCTACTGCGGGTACATCATTTACCAGGTGGGGCTGAAAAACCTGCGCCTGCTCCCCGGCCTGGGGGTCATGCTTACCGTGCGCCTGGGGGTGGCCCCGGTGATCTGCTGGGGCATCTGCCACCTCATGGGGGTGAGCGGCCTGGCCATGCAGGTCTTTGTGGTGGAGAGCGCCCTGCCCGTGGTCAGCCAGGTGCCCGTGCTGGCGGGAGCCTTTGGGGCGGACGAGGAGTACGCCGCCACCGGCGCCTGTCTCAGCACCCTGGCAAGTTTTATTACCATCCCCATTTTGATGTTGGTTTTGGGATAAAAAAGCGAGAGGCCTTTCGGCCTCTCTTTTTTTAGGTATTTTCGCTGTCCTTTACCAGGTCCAGGATGATGTCCGCGCACTTTTCTACCCCGATGACGCTGGAATCCAGGCACAGGTGGTAGTTCTGGGCGGTGCCCCACTCCCGGCCGGTGTAGTGGCGGTAGTTGTTGGCACGGCGGGTGTCCTTGTCGCTCAGGCGCTTCTCGGGGGCCACCTCAGACTCGCCGTACAGCCGCACGATGCGGTCGGCCCGGAACTCGGGGCTGGCGTGGATGAAGGTGTGCAGGCAGTCGGGGCGGTCCTTCAGAATGTAGTCGGCGCAGCGGCCCACAATGACGCAGGGGCCCTTCTCCGCCAGGGAGAGGATCACGTTATACTGGATGGTCCAGAGGAAATCGTTGGCCGACATGCCTCCCATGACGCCGGGCACGCCGTGGCCCAGGAAGGAGAAGGAAAAGCGGCTCTTGCCCGGGGAGGCCTCTCCCCGCTCCTCCACGAACTTGGGGTCAAAGCCGCTCTCCAGAGCCACCTTGTCCACCAGCTCCTTGTCGTAGCAGGGGATGCCCAGACGCTGGGCCACGGTGCGGCCGATGGTGCGGCCGCCGCTGCCGAACTGGCGGCTGACGGTGATGATGTTCTTTTTCATACAAACACGACCTCCTTTTTAGGCTTGGCGCAGAGCTTGGATGGCGCGGACCTTCCGCCGGATGAGGATGGCGGTGGCCAGGATGGCCAGAACGTCCGCGATGGGGGCGGCCCACAGCATGCCCACCACCCCGTACCGGGGGGCCAGGAGCACCAGGCCGGGGACAAAGAAGATGACGTCCCGGGCCAGGGACAGCAGGGTGGACTGGAGGGGCTTGCCCATGGATTGCAGGAAGATGCTGCTGGCCTTCTGGATGCAGCACAGCAGGATGCCGGCCAGATACACCCGGAAGCACAGCACGGCGTACTGGTTATACAGGTCGCTCTCGTTGCCGAAGAGAGAGATGATGGCCATGGGGCACAGCTCAAACAGGGCGGCGGCGATGAGGCCCACCACAACGTTGGCCAGCAGGATGCCCTTCAGGGTCTCCAGCACCCGGTCATAGCGGCCCGCGCCGTAGTTGTAGCCCACAATGGGCTGGCCGCCCACGGCGATGCCCACGGCAAAGGCGATGACGATGGCAAAGACCTTCATGACGATGCCGATGGCGGACAGGGGGATGTCGGCGCCGTACTCAGAGGCGGGGCCGTACAGGACGATCATGTTGTTGGCCACGGCGGCGCCGGTGACCCCCATGTCCAGCAGGAAGATGGCAACGGGGTCCAGAATCAGGTTGATCACCGCCCCCAGCACCGTGGACACCATGGCGTACTTGGGGTCGCCGTCGGCCCGGATGGCGCCGTTGAGGGCGGAGGTGAACATATAGAAGGGAATGCCCATGAGGATGACGGTCATGTAGTCCCGGGCGTAGGCGTAGCAGGCCTCGGTGACGCCGAAGAGGGTGAGGATCTGGTCCTCAAAGAGGAAGCCCACGGCGGTGAGCACCACGGCGGCAATGGCTGTGAGGACGATGCCGTTGCCGATGCTGCGGCGGGCGGTCTCGGTGTCGCCCCGGCCCAGAGACAGGGACAGCAGGGCGGCGCAGCCGTCGCCCACCAGCAGGGCCACCGCCAGGGCAATGACGGTAAAGGGATAGACCACGGTGGTGGCGGCGTTGCCCAGATAGCCCACGCCCTGGCCAATGAAGATCTGGTCTACGATGTTATACAGGGCGCTGACCAGCAGGGACAGCACGCAGGGCACGGAAAAACGCAGCAGCAGCTTGGAAATGGGAGCCTGGGCCAGAAAAGCATTGGCGTTGGCCTGAGGCGCATTGGATTGACTCATGGGTTACCTCCATCATACAACAAAATTCATATCCCTGCACCCCTTTTTTCAAAAAAGAAGGCGCGTGGGCTCCACCAGGCTGGACTTACGCCGGATGGCCACACGCGCTAGAAAAAGATTTGATTGTCACAGGGGGACGGGCGGCC
>USCO01000157.1 GCA_900553135.1 uncultured Eubacteriales bacterium
CGTCCTGGACAGCAAGGCTCCCGCCGGCGGCTACCAGGAGTTCCTGATGAACGAGGCCCGTTACTCCAGCCTGACCCGCTCCTTCCCCGAGCGCGCCAAGGAGCTCTTCGCTCTGAACGAGGAGACCGCCAAGGCCCGCTACGAGAAGCTGCTGCGGATGGTGGAGATGTACAACGCCTGAGTTTGACTCACGGTCGTTTCCCGTATCATCTCAAGTCCCGCCCCATTTTGGGGCGGGACTTTTTTTATTTCTCTGCAACAATTCCGGGTGCTGGATTGTGTAATAGTCAAAGGGCCCGATCCGGCCCGGAAAGGACGAGATCTTATGAAGTGGAATCAAATGACAGCGGCGGGACTGTGCGCGGCCATGCTGGCCGTTCCCGCCAGTGCGGCGGAGCAGGTGATCGCTCCCGCCCCCATGCAGGTTTCTGTGAACGGCCAGACCCTGGACCTGAGCCAGGCTCCCGCGGCCCCCTATGAGAAGGACGGACAGATGATGGTGCCCCTGTGGCTCACCGCCCAGGCCCTGGGCTACACCGTGACCTGGGAGCCCGAGCAGGAGGGCGTCCGGGTGGAAAACGACCAGTTCGCCATGAACCTCACCTTCGGCGTGGACAGCTACTGCCGTTACAGCAAGACCGCCCTGGGCATGACCGCCCCCCAGAAGTACGGCGCGGGGCCTGAGGTGCTGGAGGGCCGGACCTATGTGCCGGCGGACATGTTCCAGCTGCTGTTCTGCCAGGTGGAGCAGGGCGAGCAGGGAATCAGTGTCACGGTGGAGGAGCAGACCCAGCTGCCCAACCCCATGGTGGAGTATGACCACCTGTTTGAGGCGGAGTACCAGGTGGGCTTCCCCGTGCTGGTGCCCACCACTCTAGGCGACGTGGCCATGGAGCATATCTATGTGATCCACAACACCATGGTGCAGATCGACTACGCCAACGGGGCCTGCTACCGTACCGCCCAGGGCAGCCAGGACATCAGCGGAGATTACCAGAGCTATGCCGACGTGGAGACGTGGACGGTAGGCGGCTACACGGTGACCGCCAGAGGAGCGGACGGCGCGTTCTCCAGCATCTGGTGGACCGACGGCAGCAAGAGCTGGTCTTTGATGGTGGAGCAGCCCATGGACCAGGAGGCTCTCACTCAGCTGGTGTCCAGCCTGAGCCAGGCCAATTGACAAACGGAGCGGAAGGGGGTATCCTTCCGCCTAGGAGGTGAGACCGGTGGAGCGGGAACAGGTGGAACGGGTGCTGGAGGAGCACGGCCAGCGGATTTTGCATCTGGCCTATTCATATCTGGGCAGCCGGGAGGACGCGGAGGATATTTTGCAGGACACTTTGGTGCACTACATGGATAAAGCCCCCGACTTCCGCAGCCCCGAGCACGAGAAGGCGTGGCTGCTGCGGGTGGCGGCCAACCTGTGCAAAAACCGCCTGAAGGCTCCCTGGCGCAATCACCCTGAGATTCCCGAGAACTACCCCGGAGAGGGGGTACCCGAGGAGTCCATGGCCCTGCTGCAGGCCGTGAGCGCTCTGCCGGTGCCCTACCGAGAAGTGATCCACCTGTTTTACTACGAGGACGCCACCACCGCGGAGATCGCCGCCATCCTGGGCAAGCGGGAGGGGACCGTGCGGTCTCTGCTCTCCCGGGGACGGGAGCGGCTTCGCCAGAGTTGGAAAGGAGGGCCGGACCATGAAGCGCTATAAAGATGCCTTTCAAGACCTGCGGGTCCCGGAGGACATGCTGGACCGGGTCCTCCAGAGCCGAAAGAAGAAGCAGGCCCGCCGCCGGGGCTACCTGGGGGCGGCGGGAGCGGCCGCCTGCTGCGCCATCGCAGTGGGAACGGCGGTCCTTGTACCCCGGCCCCAGGGCCAGCAGCCCCAGCCCCCCGGCAGCAGCCACGTCCAGAGCGGAAACCCCTTCCAGGGGGCGGAGACTCTGGAGGAGCTGGAGGGGATGCTCCCCTTTGAGCTGAACGCGCCCCAGTGCCCGGAGGGTTTTGTTTTCCAGTCGGGGGCCGTGCTGGGCGGTACTCTGGCTCAGATCCAGTACAGCGACGGAACCATCCTGGTCACCTACCGCATGGGACCGGGGGAGGAGGACGTGAGCGGCGACTACAGCCAGTATCCCAGCCGGGAGCAGCGGCAGGAGCAGGGGCTTCTGCTCACCCTCTCCGGCCAGGACGGCCAGATCGCCCTGGTGACCTGGAGCCGGGAAGGGTACAGCTACAGTCTGTCCTTCCAGCCCGCAGTTTCGGAGGATTCCGCCCTGGAGTGGGTGGATGCCTGCCTGATATAATAGAAAACGCCCCGTTTCGCTTTTGGCGGAACGGGGCGTTTTTTTGCCCTGGGTGTTGTTCCGTTCCGGAAAAGATTGTGGTAAAATAGGGGCTGTTGACCACCCGGGCCGGAAGGAGCTGGGTGGCGGGAAAGGAGCGGACCGGCTTGAATAAAACCGTGTTATATCTCATTTACTTCTGCATTTACTCCGCCGCCCTGCTGCTGATCGGAAAGAGCAGCCTGCGGGATAACCGCACGGTGAGCAGCTATTTCACCTGCGACCGGAAGGTGAGCCTGCCCCTGTGTATCTGCACCTTTGCCGGGACCTGGCTGTCCGCCATCACTATCCTCAGCCTGACGGGCGGCGTGTATGAGGACGGCCTTGCGGTGCTGTTTTACTCGGTGGTCCCCTGGTTTTTGGGCGGTTTTCTCCTGGCGGGAACCAGCCGCCGCCTGTACCGGAAGGACGTAATCACCGTTCCCGAGCTGTTTGGCAAACAGTATGGCTCCTTTGGACTGCAGGTGGCCTTCGGTATCATTTTTATCATCATTTACATCTTCTATCTGGTCAGCCAGTACAAGGGGTTCGGCATGGTGGCCTCCGCCCTGTTTGATATCCCTTACCCGGTTGCGGTGCTGATGGTGTACCTCTTTATTCTGTATACCACCTTCGGCGGCTACCGCTCGGTGGTGCGTACCGACGCCTTTAATCTGACCCTGCTCACCCTGGGACTGCTGGTGCTCTTTGTGCTCATCGTGGGCAAGGTGGGGGGCTTTGGGACCCTGTACCAGCAGGCGGCCCAGATCTCCGGAGCGGCCCATCCCGGGGTGGCCAGCCCCACCCAGACAGGGGACCTGCTGCGCCTGTTCAACAGCCGGTATACCCCCCTTATCAGCCTGTCCATGTTCTGGGGCTGGGGCCTTGGCCTGGCCGCCAACCCCCAGTACACCATCCGCATGCTCTGTGCCCCCGACAGCACCACCGCCCGGCGCACGGTGCTGGGCGCCCTGGCCCTGCTGGCTCTGCTGTATTTTGCCCTGGTTCACATCGGGCTGGGGATGCGGGTGCTGGTTCCCCACCTGGACGGGGTGACCTCCTCCGACGAGGTCATCATCCGCCTGCTCAACGAGGAGCTGTACAGCGGCTGGAGCGGATTTTTCCTCTTTTCCATCATTGGAGCCTGCGTCTCCACGGCAAACTCCCAGCTGCTGCTTATCGCCTCCTCCTTCTCCTATGATGTGGTGGGCACCCTCAGCAAGCAGAAGATTTCCCAGCGGCGCATCCTCAGCCTGGGACGGCTGGCCGTCTTTGGCGGGGGCACCATCTCCATGCTCATGGCGCTGGACCCGCCCAACTTCACCCTGTCCTACGGCGGCGACGTGTGGGGCGCGGTGAGCGTGCTGGTCTTTCCTCCCATGTACGGGGCCCTGTTCAGCCGCCGCATCACCCGGCGGGGGGTGTGGGCCTGCATTATCACAGGGTCGGCGGCCATTCTGGTCCTCTATCCCCTCTACTACCTGGGGGCGCTGACCATCCATCCCGCCCTGCCCGGAATGGTGATCTCCACCGTGGTGATGGTGCTGGTCTCCTTGCTGGACCGGAAAAGGGGGGCGGAACAGTGAAGCGGAAACCCTTTCGACTGGATATTGAAAACAAGATCCTCATTCCCTTTGTGTGCATCAGCCTGGCTACGGTGATGTGCTTCTGCGCCATTTTGTATTTCACCGAGTACCGCATGAAACTCAGTGCCCAGCGCAGCGAGGCGGAGACCCTTTTGGGGTATATCCAGGCCGACCTGGAGCTGGAGGATTACCGCCAGGACCCCACCAGGCTGCTGGAGAAATACCAGGCCCACTATAACGGGGACAGCCTGTATATCTACGACCGGGACGGGCTGCTGCTGCTGGGCTCGGAGGGGGGAGAGGACCTGGAGGTGCTGGCCCAGGTGACCGACGAGAGCCTGGGGTGGACCATCTCCTACCGCATGGACCGGGGAGAGGTGCGCAGCGCCTTTATTGAGGAACAGAAATACATGATCCTGGCGGCGGTGGCCATGCTGGTCATCATCGTGCAGGCCAGCGTCCTCATCGCCCACAACATTTCCGACCCCATCCGCCGCCTCAGCGAGGTGTGCCAGAGCATCAGCGGCGACCCCAGCCGGGGAGACGTGGAGGCGGAATACCGCAATAAAGGGGACGAGGTGGGCCAGCTGGCCCGGTCCTTCCAAAAGATGATGGAGGATATCCGGGTGTACACCGGTGAGCTGCTGCGGGTCAAGACCCTCAACGAGAGCATCGTGGAGAACCTGCCTTTTGGCGTGGTGGCCTGTGACCGGGAGGGCAGCCCCATCTGCATCAACGCCAGCGCCTCGGCCATGCTGGCCCGGGAAGAGGAGCGGGACGAGCAGGGACGCACCCTGCAGATGATCCTGGCTCAGATGGTGCGCCGGGAGGACGTACTCCCCGCCCCCGCCCGGCTCACCGGCCCCACAGGAAAGAGCCGGGACTACGAGTTCGGCGTGTGGCAGCTGCGGGAGCCTGACGGCTCCCGGTGGGGCGTGCTGTGC
>USCO01000158.1 GCA_900553135.1 uncultured Eubacteriales bacterium
CTCATCTGTGAGGGTCACTTTCCGGGAGCCTTTGGTGCCCCGGATGAGCAGCTGTTTTCCCAGTTCCTCCTCCAGCCCCTTCAGCTGGGTGGAGAGGGTAGGCTGGGAGAGGTGCAGTGATTGTGCCGCCCCAGAGATGCTCTGCTCCCGGGCCACCGCCAGAAAGTATTGCAGTACCCGCAATTCCACCGGTTCCACCTCCTGTTTTTCTCATCATAACACGGCCCAACTATAGATTTCAAGCATAATAAGCTATTCCATATAGGCATTTGTTATCGCATCTTTGGGGTGATACAATACAGATAAACAGATCTGAAATCAGGAGGATATCATGGATCTCGACCAGTTTTTGGAACATCTGAACAGCGGAACGCCGGTGCAGGGCGGCGGCGAGGCCCATCAGTTCATGCACGGTGTCAGCCAGGAGGCCCTGCGCATCACCGCCCAGATCAACACCGGCTACCACGAGCCGGAGGAATTGCGCGCCCTCTTCTCCCAGCTCATCGGCGCCCCGGTGGATGAGAGCTTCGGCCTGTTCCCCCCTTTCTATGCGGACTGCGGGAAAAACATCCACATTGGAAAACAGGTTTTCATCAACATGGGCTGCAAATTTCAAGACCAGGGTGGCATCTACATCGGTGACGGCGCCCTCATCGGCCACAATGTGGTGCTGGCCACCCTGAACCACGCCAAGTCCCCCAATGACCGGGGCACCATGATCCCCGCTCCCATCCACATCGGGAAGCACGTTTGGATCGGCTCCAATTCCACCATTCTGCCCGGTGTGACCATCGGCGACGGCGCCATTGTGGCGGCGGGAGCCGTGGTATCCAAGGACGTGCCGGAAAACGCCATCGTGGGCGGTGTGCCCGCAACCATTCTGCGCTACTTAAATGAGGAGGAACTGCAATGAGCAAAACTGTTTTGGTGATCTCCACCAGCCCCCGGAAGAACGGAAATTCCGACACCCTGGCCGACGCCTTCATCCGCGGCGCCCAGCAGGCAGGAAACCAGGTGGAGAAGGTCAACCTGTACGATAAGACCATTGGATTCTGCAAGGGCTGTCTCACCTGTCAGAGCACCCAGCGCTGCATCATCAACGACGACGCCAGCGCCATCGCCCAGCGCATGCTGACCGCCGACGTCATCGTCTTTGCCACCCCCATCTACTACTACGGCATGTGCGGCCAGATGAAGACCCTGCTGGACCGGGCCAATCCCCTCTACTCCGCCGACTACCGCTTCCGGGACATCTATCTGCTGGCCGCGGCGGCTGAGGAGGACGAGCACACGGTGGACGGGGCGGTCTCCGGGCTCCAGGGCTGGATCGACTGCTTTGAAAAGGCCCGTCTGGCTGGCACCGTTTTTGCCGGGGGCGTGACCGCCGTGGGCGAAATTCAGAACCACCCCGCTCTGGCCAAGGCCCTGGAACTGGGCCAGCAGGTGTAAGGAGGAGAGACAGCATGAACGCGAAATATCAGGGATATTCCTTCCCCCTTCGGAATACTGTCCGGCGGGAGAAGGTCACCTTCCACAACCGCTATGGCATCCGGCTGGCCGGAGACCTGTACCTCCCGGAAAACGCCTCCGAAAAGCTGGCCGCCGTGGCGGTGGCCGGCCCCTTCGGCGCGGTGAAGGAGCAGTGCGCCGGACTCTACGCCGAGGAGCTGGCCGCCCGTGGCTTCGCCGCCCTGGCCTTTGACCCCTCCTTCATTGGAGAGAGCGGCGGCGAGGTGCGCAACGTGGCCTCCCCCGACATCAACACCGAGGATTTCTCTGCCGCCGTGGACTTCCTCTCCACCCGGGATTTCATTGACCCGGAGCAGATCGGCATTCTGGGCATCTGCGGCTGGGGCGGCATGGCCCTCAACGCCGCCGCCATGGACACCCGCATCAAGGCCACCGTCACCTCCACCATGTACGACATGACCCGGGTGAACGCCAAGGGGTACTTTGACTCCGCCGACAGCGCCGACGCCCGGTACGAGACCAAGAAAGCCCTCAACACCCAGCGGACGGAGGACTACAAGGCCGGGACTTATGCCCGGGCGGGCGGCGTGGTGGACCCTCTCCCCGCGGATGCCCCCTTCTTTGTGAAGGACTACTACGACTACTACAAGACCCAGCGGGGCTACACGGAGCGGTCCCTCAACTCCAATGACGGCTGGAACACCACCTCCTCCCTGTCCTTCCTCAACATGCCCATTCTGCGCTACTCCAACGAGATCCGCAGCGCGGTGCTGATGATTCACGGGGAGAAGGCCCACTCCTGCTACTTCAGCCGGGATGCCTACGCCGACATGGTGAAGGACAGCCCCTACGCCGGAAACAAGGAGCTGCTCATCATCCCTGGGGCGGTGCACACCGACCTCTACGACCGCAAGGACATCATCCCCTTCGACAAAATCCAGCAGTTCTTCCAGGAGTATCTGAAGTAATTTTTTCGGGAAAGGAGAGATCCCATGACCAGAATTCTTTCCATCTTACTTGCCCTGTTCGGGCTCTCTGGCTGCGCTTTGGGTGGGGTATCGTCCACCCCCGCCGACGTTTCCCAGCCTTCCGCCTCTCAGCCGGAGAGCAGCCAATCTGCCGGGGACGCATCCAGTGAGGAGGACGCTATGCTGAAGATCACCGTGGGAGACCAGGAATTTCTGGCCTCCTTTGAGGACAACAGTTCCGCCCGGGAATTTCAGGAGCTGCTGGCCCAGGGGCCGCTGACCATCCAAATGGAGGACTACGGCGGCTTTGAAAAGGTGGGTGCCCTGGGCTCCACCCTCACCCGCAACGACCAGCGCATCACCACCCAGCCCGGGGACGTGATCCTCTATCAGGGCAATCAAATCACCATTTATTACGGCACCAACACCTGGAGCTTTACCCGCCTAGCCCGCATCACCGACCTCACCGGTCTTGCGGAGGCTTTGGGAACCGACACAGTCCAGGTAACCTTTTCTCTTGCATAGGAGGTCATATCCATGGCAGTCAAACAGACCGCGGGCAGAGATGCCCTGGGGGAGTTCGCCCCCAAATTTGCACAGCTCAATGACGACGTACTCTTCGGCGAGGTGTGGAGCCGGGAGGATAAACTGTCCCTGCGGGACCGCTCCCTGGTGACGGTGGTGGCCCTCATGGCCCAGGGGCTGGTGGACAGCTCCTTTCAGTACCACCTGTCCACCGCCAAACAAAACGGCATCACCCGCCAGGAGATCGCCGAGATCCTGACCCACGCCGCCTTCTACGCCGGATGGCCCAAGGCTTGGGCGGCCTTCCGCATGGCCAAGGAGGTTTGGGCGGAGGACGCCGCCGAAGATGGCAAGGCTCAGCACCAGCAGGAGATGGTGTTCCCCATCGGAGCCCCCAACGACGGCTTTGCCCAGTATTTTGTGGGCCAGAGTTACCTCCACCCCCTCTCCACCAGCCAGGTTGGGGTATACAACGTGACCTTTGAGCCGGGCTGCCGCAACAACTGGCACATCCACAACGCCGACCAGGGCGGCGGACAGATTCTGGTCTGCGTGGCCGGCCGGGGCTATTACCAGGAGTGGGGCCAGGAGGCCCGGGAGCTGCACCCCGGCGACGTGGTCAACATCCCCACGGGGGTCAAGCACTGGCACGGGGCCGCCCCGGACAGCTGGTTCTCCCATCTGGCCCTGGAGGTACCCGGCGTGAACTGCTCCAACCAGTGGCTGGAAGCCGTCACCGACGAGCAGTACGGAGCATTGAAGTAAAAACGCAATTCCGCCCGCGGCACAGCGCCGCGGGCGGAATTTTTATAGGGTTTCATAATGGGCAACTTGCGCCTGCATGAATGTCCGCAGCTCTGGCACTGTTCCGGTGAGCAAGTTTTTCTTCTGCAGCACCATCATAGTGTCCTCACAGATGGGCAGCAGCAGGTCCTCAGTCTCCAGCACCATGGTAAACTTATCGTAGGAAAAGGGCACCGACTCCTCCTTCCACTGGATGGCCATTCCCTCAGGAGAAAAGAGCACCCGCACCTCTTGTTGGTCCGTGGAAGGCGCTGGCTCCAGCAATTTCCGGGCCTGCTTCTCAAAGCGGCTCTCTTGTTTCCCTTTAACAGCCAGGGCGGCAATGCCGATGACCACATTGACGATGCCCAAATACAGCAGCTTTCCCAGCTCTTCCGGTGCGCCCAGCGCACCAAAGCACAGCACCAGACCCGCGATCAGGCTCAAGACTCCCAAAAGCGCACGCTTGTTTCTCCACAGCACCGGGATACTGATTCCAAAGACCACCGCCCCAACCAGAGCAGGGACCAAAAGTTCCTTCAGTGCCGTCATACTGGGAATCAGCAGGAACATAGCAAGGACCCAGTTCAGCAGGCTCAGCCAGGTCTCCCGCCGCCTGCGCTTTTTTCGGACCTCCTCCGGGACCTTTTTGACGCTGTTGAGCCGGTCTGTCAGCGCCCATAGCTTGGGCATCTTCTGCCGGGAAAACAGCTCCTCCCGCTTCTCCAGAGCCAGGCTCAGCTGGGGCAAAAAGCGCTCCGGGTCCGGAGGGGTGATTTGAAACAGGAATTCAGGCTCCAAATGGGCTCCTCCTTTGTTTGCCGCGCCGTTTCCGGCGCACAGATGGTTTTATCAGGATAGCACACGCTTCTTGGAATTTTACAAAATCTTTCTTAATTCTTCTTAAATATTAGGAATTTCTCTTTTGAACCATCTATTCTGGTTATTTTTACGCACACATTCCCAAATCCGTATAACCCGGCTCCGGCCGGCATACCCTACTTGCGGGTGATGACGTGTGAAACATGGTTCCTGGAAAATTTATGCTCTGTTCATCCTTCTCGCCGAAGGAGTGGGCGCCCT